>CANRVI010000053.1 GCA_947643245.1 uncultured Clostridia bacterium
ATCTGGTAGAGGGAGATTCTGCAGGGGGAAGCGCTAAAACAGGACGGGACAGCCGATTCCAGGCAATTCTACCGCTGCGTGGTAAAGTGCTGAATGTCGAAAAATCCCGTTTGGATAAAATATATTCCAATCCATCCTTGATTCCGATTATTCAGGCGCTTGGATGTGGAATCGGAGAAGATTTCGATATATCTAAGCTCCGATACGGAAAAATTATTATTATGGCGGATGCGGATGTAGACGGTTCGCATATCCGTGTGCTGCTGCTCACTTTCTTTTTTCGACATATGCGGCAGCTAATTGAAGAAGGACATGTTTATTTGGCACAGCCGCCTCTGTATAAGGTATATAAAGGCAAAAGTCAGGAAAGATATGCGTTTTCCGATGAAGAGCGTGACCAAATTATTGCAGAATTTGGCGGTAACGCAGAAGCAGAACGATATAAAGGTCTTGGAGAGATGGACGCCCATCAGCTTTGGGAAACCACCATGGATCCGGAGACACGAACGATTCTGCGAGTAGATATTCATGATGCTATGGCTTGCGATGAGGTATTTTCTCTATTGATGGGAGACAAGGTAGAGCCACGGCGGGAGTTTATTGAGAAAAACGCCAAATATGCGGAAAATATCGATATTTAAGCGGAAATATACGCTTTCAATAAAAGGGGTAGAAAAACGTGAGCGAAGAAAATAATAATATTGAATTTCCCCAGCAGAAGATCAAACCGATTGCTATGGACAAGGAAGTGCGTAAGTCCTTCCTGGAGTATTCCATGTCCGTTATTATCAGCCGAGCTCTGCCGGATGTGCGAGACGGTATGAAGCCTGGACAACGGCGTATTATGTACGCTATGTATGAGGATAACCTTACATACGATAAGCCTTTTAGAAAATCTGCAACTACAGTCGGTAACGTGTTGGGTCGGTATCATCCTCATGGCGACGCGGCTGTATATGGCACGATGGTGCGTATGGCACAGGACTTTTCTCTCCGGTATCCTTTGGTACAGGGACATGGAAACTTTGGTTCCGTAGATGGAGACGGCGCGGCAGCATATCGATATACAGAAGCCCGTATGTCCAAGCTTGCCGGAGAATTGATGCGGGATATTGAAAAAGACGTTGTAGATTTTATGCCCAACTTCGATAATCGGAGAAAAGAACCTACCGTTCTTCCCGCTCGATTTCCAAATTTATTGGTAAATGGGTCTGTGGGAATCGCTGTAGGTATGGCTACCAACATTCCGCCGCACAATATGGGGGAAGTAATAGACGGAACTCTATATCTTTTGGAAAATCCTGAAGCAGATGTTCCTGCTTTGATGCAGTATATCAAGGGTCCGGACTTTCCAACCGCCGCCACTATTTACGGCAACAGAGGAATTTATGAAGCATATACTACCGGCCGTGGCCGCGTTATGGTACGAGCCAGAGCCAATATTGAAGAAGACAAACACCGGATTATCGTCACTGAGATTCCATACCAGGTAAATAAATCTATGCTGGTGGAATCAATTGCAGATTTGGTACGGGATAAACGGGTTGAGGGAATCACCGGAATCCGAGACGAATCCGGCCGCCATGGTATGCGTATTGTGATCGAATGCCGGCGAGATGCAAACTTTCAGATTATTTTAAATCAGCTGTATAAGTATACGCAGCTTCAGGATACCTGCGCCATCAACATGTTGGCACTGCTGAACGGGGAGCCGAAAATACTGAATCTAAAACAGATTCTGGAAGCGTATATAGACCATCAAAAGGGCGTTATCACCCGGCGTACCCAGTTTGATTTAAACCGGGCCTTGAAGGAAGCACATCTGTATGAGGGATATAAAATCGCCATTGACAATATCGACGAGGTGATTTCCATTATTCGCAGCAGTCCGGATACGCCTACGGCAAAGGAAAATTTGAAAGCACGTTTTGTAGGAGACGGAAGCCAGAACGCGGACATTTCTACAAAAGAGGGACTTTTAGAATTTGCAGGAAGCGAAAATGCGGGTCTTTCCGACGAGCAGGCTCAGGCGATAGTATCTATGCCGCTTGGTAGATTATCCGGCTTGGAACGGCAGAAAATCGAAGAAAAACTGGCAGATTTGGCTGCTACTATCGGAGAATTGCGGGGAATTTTGGTAGACCCGGAGAAAATCAAAGGAATTATACGGGATGAGCTGACAGAAATTCGCCGGAAGTTTGCAGACGGGCGGCGTACTGAACTGGTGGAATATCACGATGAAATTCAGTTGGAGGATTTGATCGAGCAGCACAAGTGTATTATCACCATGACAAAAACCGGCTATGTGAAGCGGCAGCCCGCCGACGTATATGGAGCCCAGCGCCGTGGAGGTATGGGAAAAGCCGGCCTAACCATGAAGGAAGAAGATTATACGGAAAAGGTTATTGTGGTGGACAGCCATTCGTATCTGCTCCTGTTTACCAGTCGCGGCAAGGTATTTGCGAAAAAGGCATATCAGATTCCTGAAGCGTCCCGTACAGCTAAGGGTACGAATATCGTCAATTTACTGGATTTGGAGCAGGGAGAGGAAGTCACTGCAGTGATTTCTATTGAAGGATTCTCCAGTGAAGAATATCTTGTGATGGTTACCCAGGCTGGCGTTATCAAACGGACTGCGCTCAGCGAATTTGAATATCAGAGAAAAGGTGGAAAAATCGCCATTAGTCTGGATGAAGGCGATAGCCTTATCTTTGTAGATAGAACGATGGGAGATGCGGATATTCTCATTTCTACGGCCCAGGGCCAAGGCTCTCGTTTTGCAGAAAGCGATGTGCGAATCGTGGGCAGAACCTCCCGTGGTGTTACCGGTATCCGTCTGCGGGAAGGCGACCGGGTAGTAGGCGCTGTCATCGTGGAAAATGACGAGGCATGGCAGGAAAGTCATCATCTGGTTACCATTACGGAAAAGGGTATTGGAAAAAGAGTACCTTTCTCCAACTTCCGTCGGAAAAATCGTCCCAATATGGGAATCCGCTGCCAGCAAATTACAGAAAAAACCGGGCAGTTGTGCGGCGTAGCTGTCGCTACAGAAGATGAAGATCTGATGCTTATCACCGATACAGGAACGCTGATCCGAATCGCCGTATCGGAAGTATCTCTATTAAAAGGCAGCGGTGCTACCGGCGTGCGGTTGATGCGGTTGGCAGAAGATGCGACGCTGGTAAGCTTTGCTGTGGCAGAAAAGGTGGAAGAAGAGGAAGAAGTGCAGTCTGAAGTATCTGTATCTGAGGGAGATACCCCAGAGGAAGTGACTGCAGCAACAGAGGAATAAAATCGGTTCATATCTTCCCAGTCCCCACTGAATCATATATAAATCCCCAATAAGGAGATTTCTATGAAATACCGGTTTTTATTTATTCTTGTTGTAATACTATCTGCTCTGCTACTCGTTTCCTGCGGCAGTTCCTCTTTTACAGATGAGGAAATTTGCAGCGCTGCAAAAGAACTGATTGCAGAGAGCGTTGCCATGAATGAAATTTATTTTGGAAAAGGCCTTCCGTCTGTAGATGCAGACAGTGATGCCGCCCGGCATTTTGCTGCGGAAGTGAAGACAGACGCAACTCTGCTTAGCTATCTTCCGGTGGCAGGTGATGCAGTATTTTCCTCTATAGACAGTATTAAGGAAGCAACGGAAAAGGTATATTCCAAGTCCTATTGTGCCTATTTGTTTGAAATGGCCTTTACCGGTATTTCCATAGAGGAAGGAACTGCTACTTATGCCCGGTATATGGAAACGGAAAACGGGATACTCGCCGTACATAAGGATCTTTCCGTTATAGACGCCAGAACCTATGGCACGACGGAAAAAGAACAGCAGGTAGAGGTCATTCAAAAAAAAGGAAACACAGCGGTCGTGAAAGCCCAATCTTATTTGCATGGAGAGGCAGACATGTCTGTGGAAATTCAACTGATTTATGAAGATGGCGCATGGAGATTGGACAGCCCGACATATTAGAAAAAGAATAAAAAAGGTCTTCCTTTACAGGAAGACCTTTTTTATTCTGCAAAAACTTCCATAAAACTGCTGTCCGCCAAATTTACCACAGGAACTTCTTTAGACACCGCATATTGCACCGTATAAGCCGTTCCACCCCGTTCTGTATTATTCTGATAAGCAACGCAGACGGAGCTATTGTCTACCATCCATCGGTTGCGCTTGTGCATACAGGTGCTTGAATAAGCGTCCTGTATATAATGGATTCCGTTTGCCTTCTCTAACAGATGCTGGTAGCGTCGGACATCGGAAGAATTTTTCCAACGTGCGGTCTGATTCCGGCAGGGGAGCGCCAAAAATAAAGTAATGCGGGGATTTTGTTCGCGGGCCGCCAAAACGGCTTCTGCCGCAAGCATATCAAAGCCAACGGCGCCGCCGGCAATAAAGTTCCAGTAATCCAGGCGGATAAGATTTTGAATGGCACGATGCAGACGAATGGGGAGGATATGGGTATGCACGCCCAAAATTTGTCGGTGTCCGGTGAAGCATACGCTTTGATTTTTTGAAAATTCCACAGCCAATTCTCCTTTGGTGTTATATGTATTGTACTCTACAGTTTCGGGTTTGTCAATGAAAGGAAACATAATTATACGGAATGCGTAAGATTTTAGAAGTATGTACATTTTGTAAGGAAAACGCAGGAGACTTATCTTTTTTAATTTACACATGAACGCGTCATTTACATCGGAAGAATTTGTATTGCCGGATACAGGAATGGATACAGTACCAACCAAGATTTTACCGGTAGATGGGGAAGGAGAAGGCGATAGATTTTTCTGCGAATAGACACATTCTGCACAGACTCCGTATTGATCAATCAGAATATTTTCGGAAGTGCAGTTGGTATTTTGATTATAAATACAATGAAAGTTTTTGCAGCGCACCATGGGTAGTCCTTTCTAGTAAAACTTTTAAGTTAGTGTTATAACACTAACAATTTCCATAGATAAATCCTATTATTAGTGGGGAATCACTAATAATAGGAGATAAAAATGGATATTAATGAAGCAATAAAAAATCGTATTCAAGAATTTTGTGTAAAAAGAAATATAACGCCAAACGGGCTAAGTTATTTATGTGGAATATCACAATCTACTATCAAAAGTATTCTGAACGATGAAACAAAAAATCCTACAATAGCTACAATCAAAAAGATTTGTGACGGACTGGAGATAACTTTGGCAGAATTTTTTAATACGCCGGAATTTAATGGTTTGGAGCAGGAAATCCGATAATTTGACACTAAAAATATTAAATGGTGATTGATGCTAAAACCAGTTTTTTTAGTAAATTGTGAGGCACTTTATATTTATTGCATTTTTATTTTAATTTTACTAAATTATAGAAAAAAAGTCAATAATTAAATACATATAAATATGTATTTATATCATATTACAAATTGCATTTAATACACCTATTATATAAATAGGTATTACTATAAGGGAGAAACAAAAATGCAATTTTTTGATGGTAAATTTCGAAAAAAACAGAAACGCTTGCGGCGAAACTATGATATTATAGATGACTTATACACACAAATGGAAAAAATTGCAGAAGAATACGATGCTACCGTACCAGATATATTTAATGTGTGTATCGAAGAGCTTATTCAGACAGAAAATATAGTATTATATGGAAAAGCAGAAGGAGAGACTACGACTCCGCATACGATTTTGATTTGGGAAAGCAACGTGGCAGGGCTGGAAAAGCTCAACGCAAAATACGGTGTGAGTATCCGAAAGCTTGTGAATATAGCAATTCGGAATGTTTTTGAAGAAGAAGCAAAGTAATTGAAGTTGCGCTGCTGCTAAATCAATTTTTTACATTAAAAAAGCCTTTCTCCCATGAGAAAGGCTTTTTGTTTCTTTATTTTGCGTAATCGATGGTTCTGCTTTCCCGGACAATGTGCACCTTAATCTGTCCCGGATATTCCAGCTCGTCCTCGATCTTTTTAACAATATCCCGCGCTACCAGAGGCATCCGGTCATCGGAAATCACTTCCGGTTTCACCATAATTCGAATTTCACGGCCTGCCTGAATGGCAAAGGATTTTTCCACGCCTTCAAAGCTCTTTGCTATTTCTTCCAGCTTAGTAAGCCGTTTGATGTAATTCTCCAAGTTTTCACGCCGTGCTCCCGGCCGCGCCGCGGAAATCGCATCTGCTGCCTGCACAATCATCGCCACAAGGGTTTGCGGTTCCACATCTCCATGGTGTGCCTCAATGGCGTGGAGCACATCTTTGCTTTCCTTATACTTACGAGCGATATCCACACCCAATTGTACGTGGGAGCCTTCCAATTCAGCGGTAAGCGCCTTACCGATATCATGAAGCAGGCCTGCTCGTTTGGCAAGCATATTGTCCACTCCAAGCTCGTCGGCAATAATGCCGGAGAGCAGGGACACTTCAATGGAATGGTTCAGCACGTTTTGGCCGTAGCTGGTTCGGTATTTGAGGCGGCCCAGCAAGCGAACCAGTTCGCCGTTCAGACCGTGGATTCCTGTTTCAAAGGTTGCGGATTCGCCGGCCTTTTTAATGGCCACATCGACCTCATGCTTTGCTTTTTCCACCATTTCCTCAATGCGGGCAGGATGGATTCTGCCGTCGGTAATCAGTCGCTCCAATGCGATCCGGGCAACTTCTCTGCGAACCGGATCAAAGCTGGAGACAGTAATAGCTTCCGGAGTATCGTCAATAATCAAATCAACACCGGTAAGGGTTTCGATGGTACGGATGTTCCGCCCTTCACGGCCGATAATCCGCCCCTTCATATCTTCACTGGGCAGAGTCACGGTAGAAACGGTAATTTCCGCAACGTGATCTGCCGCACAGCGCTGGATAGCTTGGGCAATGATGTTACGGGCCTTATCGTCCGCTTCATCTTTAAATTCCTGTTCCAGCTCCACCATTTTTTTGGCTTGCTCGTGGCGGACCTCCTCCACCATCTCTTCAATCAGCTTGTCCTTCGCCTGTTGGGCGGTCATACCGGAAATACGCTGCAGAGTCATGCGGGCTTCCGTTTTTTGGTTTTGCAGATCTTCAGCCAACAGCTCGTTTTCCTCTATTTTTTTAGCAAGGGCTTCATCCTTTTTTTCCAGAGCGTCTGTTTTCCGATCCAGCGTTTCTTCTTTAGACTGAACACGCCTTTCCTGACGAGACAATTCGCTGCGTCGTTCCTTGATTTCCTGCTCAAACTCGTTTTTCGCCCGAAGCATTTCTTCCTTTGCTTCGATGAGCGCTTCTTTTTTGGCGGCAGCGGCGTCTGTTTTCGCTTGGTTCATGCCATCGGCAATAATTTTTTTGGCCTGAAGTTCTGCAGAGCCGATCTGTGCCTCTGCAATTTTCTTGCGATAGAAAATCCCGATGGGACAGCCGATCAGCAAACCTACGATGACAGCGACGACTGCGGTGATTATGTAAGTTGCAGCGGGCATACGATACCTCCTTCGTAAATGAATTTTTCATCATTACAAATACAAAAATTATGTATGTATGCCGCAAACCGGGCGTCGACCCAGAGAATATGCGATTTCTGCGGTCAGCAGAAAACAGTACGTCTCAAAACGGCGCGAAAGTGCACGAAAAATGTACTATTTTATATAAAGCCGGCAGGGGCCGGAATATGAGCATACATATAAATTATTATATACCTTGGCGGATTCTGCGTCAAGAGTTTTTTAGGCGTTTCTAATAAAATGAAAATTGTACCATTAAATGCGAAAGGAAGCGAAAGCCTCCCGACGCATTATT
>CANRVI010000054.1 GCA_947643245.1 uncultured Clostridia bacterium
CGTCTGGAAGACGCTTCCCTGTGCCAGGCCCTGGCACAGCGTTTGCCCGCTTACATGATGCAAAGCCTCTTCATACGGGTAAAGGCAATGACGTATAATCAAAATGGAAAAATCGACCGGGCGTGGCTTGGAAAAAATTATTCAACACTGGAGTCCGAGTCTGCCCCTGCTCCCATATCATAATTTGCAAACAATTATATTCATATATGAAAGGATCAATTTACCATGGAAGAATTGCTTGAAATTCTTGAAAACCTTAAACCCGGCGTGGATTTTCCTGCCCAAACGGATCTGATCGAAGACCATATACTGGATTCTATGTCCGTAGTCATGCTGGTCGGAGAGCTAAACGATGCTTTTGATATTGAAATTACACCAGTAGATGTGATTCCGGAAAACTTTAAAACGGTAGACGCTATATACGCAATGATACAGCGGCTTTCCGACGACTAAAAGAGATTTGATCAAAGGATAAAAACAAGCTATGGCATACAGTTCCATTGTATATTTGCTTCCGTTTCTTGGCGCAGTGGTCCTCCTGTATAACGGAATGCCGAAAAAATACCGCTGGTGGGTCTTACTTCTTGCCAGCTACATATTTTACTGGCTGAACAGCCCCACTACGCTGATTTTCCTGTTGTTGTCCACCGCGGCGGTGTACCTGGCCGGTATCTTCTTAAACAAAATACAAGACGGTTTTGATCTGTCAAAAAAAGCGTTGGATAAAGAGGGCAAGAAGCAGCTGCGCAAAATTGTAGGCTGGCAGAAGAAGGCCATCTGCGCCTGTGCCCTTCTGTTTATCTTTGGGCTGCTCGCCTTTTTGAAATACTATCCTTTTGTCAGCGAAAATATCAATCAGTTTCTAAAATTGCTTCACTTGGAAAGCACGCTTCCCTCGCTGAAGCTGCTCCTCCCGCTGGGGATCTCCTACTATACCCTTCAGGCAGCCGGATATATCATCGACGTTTACCGGGGAAAATACAGAGCAGATACGCATCTGGGCAAGGTTGCCTTGTTTCTCTCCTTCTTCCCACAAATCGTAGAAGGACCCATCGCTCGGTTTGACCAAACGGCAGACCAGCTGATGGAGGGTAACCGCTCTACATATCAAAATCTAACTTGGGGCATACAGCTGATCCTTTGGGGCCTTTTCAAAAAAATGGTTATCGCGGATCGTGCTAACCCCTTTGTAGCGGAAGTATTTAAAAACTATGCAGAGCAAAGCGGCGTCGCACTTCTGGTAGGCGGAGTTTTGTTTACCGTCCAGATTTATATGGAATTTTCCGGATGCATGGACATTGTAATTGGCAGTGCGCAGCTGTTTGGCATAAATCTGCCGAAAAATTTCGCTCGTCCCTTCTTTGCCACCTCTGTAAATGATTTTTGGAGGCGCTGGCATATCACACTGGGCGCTTGGCTGCGGGACTATGTATTTTATTCTGTGTCCCTCTCAAAAGGATTTGCCAAGCTGTCTAAAAAGGCAAAGGAAAAACTTACCCCCTTTCTTGGCGCTTTAATTCCTTCGGCTGCCGCCCTGTTCTGCGTGTGGATTTGTAATGGAATCTGGCATGGTGCAGGCTGGAAGTATCTTGCATATGGTATGTACTATTACGGAATCATGCTCCTTGGCATGCTGCTGGAACCTTTATTTGCACAGTGTGGTGCAAAGCTTAAATTGAACCGGGAAGGCAGGGCCTTCCGCATTGTGCGGATACTGCGCACCTGCATTCTGGTAGTAGGCGGTATGACTTTATTCCGGGCAGAAACCGTAGGCGCTTTTGGTGAGATTGTGTATAGAATTTTTACAAATTTCGCGCCGCAACATTTCTATGATGGCACTCTGCTGCATTTGTGCATTGATGGCTGGGATTTCATCGCCATTGCCGCCGGATGCGCAATAGTTCTCCTGGTAAGCATTCTGCAGGAGAAGGGGTATTCCCTGCGAGAACAAATTGCAGGACAGAATATTATCATACGCTGGAGCGTATACCTTGCTCTCATTTTAGCAATTATCATATTTGGCGCATATGGTTCCGGATATGACCAAGTAGCCTTTATTTACGGGCAGTTTTAATGGAGGATTGTAATGGAAAAATCAAAAAATACCCTCCTGTCCTGCGTTGTCAAAAGCATTGTATTTATCCTGATCCTTACACTTTTGCTGCTGGGATTATCCTATATGATGGCCCCAAAAGATAATACCAAGGAAAGCGGCATCATCAATCCCAACGCTACCGGCTTCTATTCCGAACCCAAAAATTCCATTGACGTGGTCGTGGTCGGCAACAGTGATGCCTACAGCGGTTTTTCTCCTATGGAGCTTTGGAACAGCTTTGGCTACACTTCCTATGTAAGCGCAGAAGGATTGCAAGTGCCGGCAGGGTCCCTGGCGATGCTGAAACGTATCCTTACCTGTCAGGCTCCCAAACTGGTGATCTTAGAGACAGACGGCATGTTTACTAAAACAGATGTCTCCCAAAACATTATCAATGCATTCAACTCCGTATTGGGAGAGCCTTTCAGTGTATTTCGCTACCATAACCGGTGGAAAAAGTTAAAATGGAAAGATGTTCTGCGAAAGCCCTATTATACAGCCCACTGTGTGACCAAAGGACAGATGCTCTCCAACAAGGTAAAGGAATACAGTGGTAAAGAATATATGATAGAAACGGATGAAAAAGATAAAATCCCGCCGTTTTCAGTGATGACAGTTGATAAGATCAAAGAGCTATGTGAGGAAAATGGTATAGAACTGCTTCTGTTAGAAATGCCTTCTGAGTCCTCCTGGAACTACAAACGTCATAACGCCGTAAAAGAATTCGCTAAAGAGCGTGACCTTCCCTTTATTGACCTGAATCTAGACCGTGACCGGTTTGACTTTGATTGGACGACCGACTCCCGGGACGGCGGCAATCACTTAAATACCCGAGGCGCCCGCAAGGTCACACGATTTATTGGGGAATATCTGCAAAAGCATTATGATCTGCCGGACTACAGAGAGGATCCTGCCTACAGCGTTTGGCACGAGGACTACAAAGAATATTTAAAGCAGATTAAAATATAAGAGCGGCATAGCCGCTCTTTTTCTTATTTATCCGAAGCGCTCATTTATACTTTAAAATATTATTACCATAAATGACTGCGAACGTAAAATAAAGACTACTCGTTCTTATTGACAAGCGATTTATAAAAACTTTATAAATAAATTTGCCATACCAAGTTTGGTAGTTGATTTTATTTGTCGATACAGGTATAATAAGAATATCTATCCTTATATGAAATATTACAAAGCTGGTGAATGATTATGGACAGAGTTTCAAAAGTCAATTATTATTTGGACATCGCCCAGACCGTATCGGAACGCAGTACTTGCCTGCGCCGCCGTTTCGGCGCGATTATCGTAAAAAATGATGTAATTATCTCTACAGGTTACAATGGCGCACCTCGAGGCCGCGTCAACTGTACCGACCTCGGAGAATGTCCCCGAGACAAGATGAACATTCCGCGAGGAGAGCGGTATGAAATGTGCCGAAGCGTTCATGCAGAGGCAAACGCAATTATCGCAGCTACAAGAGAGCAAATGCTGGGTGCGACCTTATATATGTGCTGTACTTCTCCTACCGGTGAGCTTGTCAGCGGGACATGCTCCTGTATGATGTGTAAGCGCTACATTATCAATGCTGGCATTGAGCATGTATATATTCGGGAGACAAAAGATACCTTTACCATATACAATACACAGGACTGGGTAGAAAACGACGACAGTCTCTCCGGGACTTTTGGATATTAAAGAAATGGAGAAAGCTATGAAACGTTCCTGTACACTACTTCTTGCTTTGGCACTGCTTTTGTGCGCCTGCGCCAAAGAGGCAAAATATACCTTTCAAGAAGACGGTACCCTGTCCGATGGACTGGGAAACGTATATCGCAGCGCCCCTGTAGGGTATGAACCCACCAACCAAGGTGCGGAATACGGTAAAATCGATGATGCCATAGGAGAAACATTGTATCAAGTAGGCACACTAGATCCCAAAGAATATCTCACCGGTCCCTATTCTGGCGGTACCACTCTGTTTTTTTATAATGCTGATATTTCTCTTCCCTCACTTTGGGAAATGGAGGCTTCTTTGTGTTACCTTTGTCAGCAGGAAACCAATATTATTACTATTTGTACCATTGGTGATGGCTCCCAAAGCGGAGATGCCACAGCAGACAAGGAACTTTTACAAGCCTTGATCCAGCAAATGCAAATTGCAATTAAAAATGGAGAAAGCGCCTCCATTTGGCCTCGCGCAGACGTAAATGCAACCTATCAATTAAAATTTTACTCTGAAGCTTGGCCTGCCTTTTACTATAATCTGACCCTCGCCGTATGCGGCAGCGGAACCTATCTGTACGATCGGCAGTCTAAAATCTGCATCGATATCGGAGATGTTTTGGTTCCCTATTATGAGGCGTCTGAACCGCAAGCGCCGCCTGCATCCGATACATCGGAGGCGAATATATGAATATGCGTACTGTCGCTATAGAAACAGCGGAAGCGCCGCAAAATTTAAAGCAATCTAAAAAAGATTTGTATTTGTTCGTATGCTCTGGCAATACCTGTCGCAGTCCTATGGCCGCCGCTCTTTTCAATCACTACTATGGAGACGACAATTGTACCGCTATTTCTGCTGGTTTATACGCGGATTCTTCCCCCATATCTCTCAATGCTGCTCATGCGCTGGAATTGGCTGGAATCACCCCACCAAATCATATTTCACAACCAGTAGATACGGGCATGTTGGAAGAAGCGGTCCAGATAATCGGCATCACTGCCGCCCACACAGATAGCCTCATATGGGCCTACCCCCAATTCGCTTCTAAAATTACAAAAATGTCTATGGATATTTGTGATCCATTTGGAGGAGATCTGGCCGCATATCAGGCTTGTCTGGAAAAAATTAAAGAAGCGCTTCTTGACATGTTTGGACCAGCGAAAACTGTATGAAAAATATAATATTACTGCCTGCAGAACTCCCTGCAGAGGATCCTGTTTTGGATCAGCTTGCAGCAATTGAAAAAGTATGCTTTGGAAAAGACGCCTGGAACAAAGACATGATTCTCTCATCTATACGACAGTCCTGCACGCAGATTTGGGCAGCAAAAGATATGCAATCGTCTAAAATATTCGCCTACGCTATTTTATACCAAGCTGGTGACGAGGGGGATATTGCAAATATCGCCGTTCTTCCCGACTATCGTCGTATGGGAATCGGCAGTATGCTGCTGGATACAATGCTGCAGCAGGCCAAAGATGCAGAAGTCCGCTCTGTTTATTTAGAAGTGCGTCAATCTAACATTCCAGCTATACAACTTTATCTGTCCAGAGGATTTTACAAAATTGGCGAACGCAAAAAATATTACAAAAATCCCTCGGAAGACGCTTTGCTTATGGTCAAAGCTATACTTTAAACATAAAAAGGAAAAACATTATGCGCATTCTGGCAATCGAATCTTCTTGTGATGAAACAGCGGCCGCTATTGTAGATATAGGGGCGCACCATCGGCAAATTCTATCCAATGTGGTTGCGTCTCAGATAAATACCCACGCCTTGTACGGAGGCGTCGTTCCAGAAATCGCCAGTCGTGCTCATATTGAAGCAATATCTATGGTTACTCGACAGGCACAAAAAGATGCCGGCCTGACTTTGACAGATTTAGACGCTATCGCAGTCACCTATACGCCGGGCTTAATCGGATGTCTGCTGGTAGGTGTCAGTTTTGCAAAGTCCTTGGCTTTTTCCGCCGGTCTGCCTCTCATTCCAGTAGATCATATTAAAGCACATGCGGCAGCCGCCTATTTTGATCATCCCACACTGGAAGCGCCTTTTACGGCATTCGTGGTGTCCGGCGGCCATACCTCTATTTACAGCGTGTCAGCTCCTTCTCAATTTGAAGAAATCGGCGGCACACGAGATGATGCAGCCGGAGAAGCCTTCGACAAAGTTGGTCGAATCTTGGGCCTACCATATCCCGGAGGCGCTGCAATGGATGCTCTGGCTGCGGAAGGATATGACCTTGTAGCTGCAGGACAATTAGATAAAATTTTGCTTCCCTCTCCTGCACTACGGGATACCCTCGACTTTTCCTTTAGTGGCCTAAAAACCGCTTGTGTAAATTATATTCATAATTATCGCCAAATCCACGGTTTAGATAAAACGGATCCTATCCCCCATGGAGAAAAGGTTCGCGTGGCAGTCTCTTTTACAGATGCAGCAGTACAAGGCATTTGCAAAACATTAGAAAAGGTACTACACCATACCGGCGAAAAAAAGCTGGTGCTGGCTGGAGGTGTTGCCGCCAATAGCCACCTGCGTAAAGCAGTTTTATCAGTGACAAAGAAGCAAAATGCTGCCCTGTATATGCCCCCGCTGAAGCTATGTGGCGATAATGGAGCTATGGTCGGCGCCCAGGCATATTTTGAATATACTGCTGGAGTACAGGCAGGAACAGGTCTTAATGCCTTTGCCAGTGGAGAAACTGCTGTAATTTGTCCCACTATGTAGCTTTATATCTGCATATGACGAAGTTATACAGTTGAAGGTTCTGCCAATGCCGAATTTTCCACAGGTTTTTCCACAGGGTGTGGGAAACTCTGATTTTACAGTACATTTCCGTTTTCTGCATTTGAAAATTTGAAAAATCGATTCTGGTTCTTGCCAAAAATAAAGCTACAAAGAGAGGAACGGTCTCATTTGTGAAAATAAAAGTAGATTATACCGGGCAATGCATTCTAATTCCTGCAAAGCCTGTTTTAGATAAACTAGGTGACGCAGACGGAACCAAGCTGCGAGTACTGCTCCTTGCCCTTGCCAATCCAACAGCAGAGGAAGAGGAAATGTGCGATACCTTGAATATTACCTCCAAAAGTCTGCACAGCGCCCTTAGCTTTTGGGTAGATGCTGGAGTGATCCATTTAGAGACAACGGCAGCGCCCGTCAAAAAAACTGCTCAGAAAAATCGCGGCCCCAAAAAAGACACTGTCGCCGCAAAAAAAGAAGAAAGCGCGGCAGGACGCGTTACTGTATCCCGCCCTCGCCCGGTTGCCCGCGCGGCACAGCTTCCCCATTATACATCAGAAGAGGTGGCAAGCTATGTCAGCGCTCATGCGGAAGTGGCAGATCTTTTGGTCAGTTGCCAGCAATATATGGGAAAGCTATTTAACATTGCTGAGGTAGAAATTGTAGTTGGTCTGTTGGACTACCTTCACCTAGATAGCGACTATATCTTGCTTTTGTTTTCCCATTGTAAGAAAATGGAGAAAAAGTCCCTGCGCTATATAGAAAAACTTGCCATTGGCCTTTTTGACGACGGCATTATGGATTATGATGAGCTGGATGCGCATCTGCAAGCCATTGAGGATGCCTCCAAACTGGAAAAACAGTTGCGCCGTTTATTTGGTGCAGGACGACGTTCTCTCACGGCTAAGGAAAAAGACACCTTCAGCCGATGGGCAGGAAAATGGAAAATGCCTTACGAACTAATTGAAAAAGCATATGAAATAACGGTGGAAAATACGGGCGGCGCATCCCTTCCCTACTGCAATGCAGTTTTGGAAAAATGGTACCAAAGCGGCTATACAACGTTGGAACAGGTTACCGATGCAATCACCCAGTACCGACACGACCGTGACGGAGCACAGGACAAAAAAGGGAGCTTTGAAACAGACGACTTTTTTGAAGCAGCCCTGCGCCGCTCATACGGCGACGAAGGTG
>CANRVI010000055.1 GCA_947643245.1 uncultured Clostridia bacterium
TGTGGAAAATTGTCCGGAAAGAACGTAGTCTGCCTTCCCGGTTTTCATCAGGTTCAGAGGAACGCAGGCAAACTGAGTGGATGCACCACCCTGCATGAAGAGCACCTTATAATTATCAGGAATTTGCATCAGAGAACGCAGGCAATCCCCAGCGGCAGTAATGATTTCTTCATAAGCCGGAGAGCGATGACTCATCTCCATCACAGACATCCCGCTGTCTTTGTAGCAAACCAGTTCTGCTGCTGCAGTTTCAAGAACAGACAGCGGAAGCATGGAGGGACCGGCTGAGAAGTTGAATACTCTGTTCATAATAGAAGTCCTTTCCTATGTCATGCCAAGTTGGCAAAATTTTTATTACTAATTATTATAAACCAATACAAAAGTTTAGTCAAGTGGCAGAGGCGCTATCTTTGCAAATTCTGTGGGAATGAATCACAGAATTGCAATTTTTATCAAATATCTTGACAGGCACAATTTGGAAAGGTATAATGAAGAGACTGCAACTTAGAAGAATGTGAAAAATTATAGGCGCATTGTTCTTTGTGTGTACAGAACCGCCGGATTTTTGGCGCGAACGATATCGGCCGCAGGCCGTGTTTATTACAGGAGGACTTATGTCGATCAAGTATCTTGAAGAGGCTGGAAACGCCTTTCAGTTTGCAGCAAAACCAGTACGGTTTGAGCGGTGTGACACAGGTCATATTAACAACACGTTTTTTGTTGACTGCGGCGAGGGAAATCCTCAGTATATTCTGCAGCGGGTCAACACGGATATTTTTAAAAATCCTCTGGAATTAATGTCTAATATTAAGGGTGTTACCCGTCATGTAGCAAAGAAAGTGGAAGAAGCAGGTGGAAATCCTGATAGAGAGGCCCGTAAAATTATCGAAACCAAAGATGGAAACGACTATTATATTGATCCGGATGGACGGTATTGGCGGGCATATTTGGAAATCGATAACGTAATTTCTTATAACTCTCCTGATTCGCCGGAGCTCTTTTATAAAAGCGCTGTGGCTTTCGGCCGTTTTTTCAAGCAGCTCTCTGATTATCCGGCGGACACCTTGTTTGAGACAATTCCAAACTTCCATAATTCTGTGAGCCGGATGAATGACTTTAAACAGGCGGTAGCGGAAGACAAATTGGGCCGTGCTTCCGAAATGCGCAGTGAAATTGAATTTGCATTGTCTAAATCTGACAAATGTTCTTATATCATTGATCGGATTGCCGACGGCAGAATCAAGCTGTGTGTAACACACAACGATACTAAGCTGAACAATGTACTAATGGATGCGGTCACGGGAGAAGGTGTATGCATCATTGACCTGGATACCGTTATGCCTGGATCCATTTTGTATGATTTCGGCGATGCCATCCGGTTTGGCGCATCTACCGCAAAAGAAGACGAAACGGATCTGGATAAGGTGGAGCTTGATCTGGAAATGTTTGAAACCTTTGTTCGCGGTTTTGTAGGAGAATTGCGGGATACCATGACCGAAGAAGAGATTCTTGGCCTTCCTATGGGGGCATATCTCATGACGCTAGAAGTGGGAATCCGTTTTCTGGGGGATTACTTAAACGGAGATGTTTACTTCCAGATTCACTATCCTGAGCAGAATCGGGACCGCGCACGCAATCAGCTTAAGCTTGTGGCGGATATGGACAAAAAAATGGAGCAGATGAACGCTATCGTAAGAAAATATCTGTAAGTTTGTAAATTAAATATAAGTTGCAAAAAGCGGCAATTTTAGAAACGCGTATTCGCTTATTGCAACGAAAGAGGCAGAGACCCTTGAATTAAAGGAGCAGTATAGTATGAAATCGTTCAGACCAGAGGCGGAACATGGTATCGTGTTTCGGCAGAAACCCACTACATGCTTTAAATATAATGGCTGGCCAACTGTTTGTAAAGATGAAAACGGCGTGTTGTATGCAGGGGCGTCTTCTATGCGTATGTCCCATGTAGATCCTACCGGCAAAAACTGTATGTGGATCAGCAGGGACGAGGGCAAAACCTGGTGTCCTCCTATTGTTGTCAATGATTCTTTTTTTGATGATCGGGACGTAGGGCTCACTTACATAGGTAACGGAAAAATGCTGATGAGCTGGTTTACCCTTGGTTATGAGGGGTACTGCGAGAGCATTCAGACATACGACTGGTTTGCTAAGCCTGACAAAGCAATTTCCAAAGGCTTTACGGAGTGCTGGGATTTGCTTCCAGAAGAGGAGCGAAAGAACGCCACCGGCGCATTCGTAAAAGTGTCTGAGGATTATGGCGTGACTTGGAGCGATCCTATTCGTGTTCCTCTGACAGCACCTCATGGACCGTCTGTATGCAAAGACGGTACACTGGTGTATATGGGCAAGCATATGGATCCAGATTATGAGGCGCCTAATCCTATTGTTGTTTATACAAGCAAGGATGGTGGGTATACCTGGAATCACACAGGTACCGTTCCGGCAGGCGAGGACATTGTGGTGGAAAACATGCATGAACCGCATGTGGTGGAACTGCCGAATGGCCGACTTTTGGGAGCGATTCGTATCCATGAGAGAAAAACGCAGCCGGACTTTACTGTATATACAACATATTCCGATGATAAAGGCAAAACCTGGTCTACACCGGTATGCATGTATGTAGATGGCGCGCCTCCGCATCTTATGGTACATTCCAGCGGTGCTGTGATTTGTTCTTATGGCCGTCGTCGGGGTTCCGGATTTAAGAAGGACCGCGATCCCGAGGATAGGAGCGAACGGGCCTGCGTCAGCTATGACAACGGGGAAACCTGGACGGAGGATTATTGCCTCAATGATGAAGTAGACGGGCAGTTGGATATGGGATATCCAGCTTCTGTAGAGTTGTCTGACGGGTCCATTCTGACTGTGTATTATCAGTGCTGGCCTGGCGATTGGCATACAAGCGTTTTATATACGAAATGGAGATTGAACGGTAAATAATATCAATCGGGATTCTGTAAGGCAGAATCCCGATTTCATAATTGCATGGGCGATTTATACAAAAACATTTTCTTATATATGTGCAAAAACACGATATTCAAAAATGACTGCACATTTTATTTGATAGCTCTTGCAATCCCAAAATGATTTCATTAAAATGAAACAAGTACTTAAACTAACAAGAGTTCGGAGGAAGAACGAATGGCTACAATGGCAAATGATAAAGTACGGGTAGGAATCATCGGTTGCGGCGGTATTGCAAACGGCAAACATATGCCCGGCCTTAAATTTGTTCCCGAGGCAGAAATGGTTGCATTCTGCGATTTGGAAGAGTCTCGTGCAGAGGCAGCAAAAGCAAAATACGGTACGAAAGACGCAAAGGTATACACCGACTATAAAAAACTCTTGGAGGATGCCTCCATTGACGTTGTACATGTGTGTACTCCCAACCGTTCCCACAGCTATATCACAGTTGACGCACTGGAAGCCGGCAAGCATGTTATGTGTGAAAAGCCTATGGCGATCAACTCTGTGGAAGCTATGAAGATGATTGACGCTGCAAAGCGTACTGGAAAGAAACTCACTATCGGCTATCAGAACCGGCAGAGAAATGACTCTCAGTATTTAAAGGAAGCAGCAGTTCGGGGCGAGTTTGGCGATATTTACTATGCTAAGGCTTTTGCGGTTCGCCGCAGATTTGTGCCTACATGGGGTGTTTTCCTGAATGAGTACGAGCAGGGCGGCGGTCCTCTGATCGATATCGGAACACATGCTCTCGACCTTACTTTGTGGACTATGGATAACTATAAGCCCAAGTATTGTGTAGGAACTTCCTATCATAAGTTCCGCTATCAGACGCAGACCGGAAACGCATGCGGCGACTGGGATCCCAATGAATTTACAGTAGAAGATTCCGCGTTCGGTTTTATTGTGATGGAAAACGGCGCTACTATCAGTCTGGAATCTGCATGGGCGCTGAATACTTTGGAAGTGCGTGAAGCGCAGACTTTAATTTGTGGTACAAAGGGTGGAGCCGATATGCTGGACGGACTGCGGTTCAACTCTGTAGAAGGCAACCGACAGGTTGTAAAGAACATAGACTTGAATGTAGGTGCAGTTGCATATTACAGCGGAAACGGCGGCGGTTCCGACGCAGAGCGGGAAGCTTATCAGTGGATTCATTCCATTATTGATGACAAGGAGCCCTGCGTTCTGCCTGAGCAGGCATACTGTGTGACCCAGATTCTGGAGGGCATTTACGAGTCTGCGAAGACCGGCGATATTGTATTCCTGAATAAATAATAAACTACAGTTTTGTTGACATGCGTCATGGTACGCGCAGAATCGTTATAGGAAAACGGAAGGTATATCATATGAAATTATGTGTATTGGCAAATCTGTACTGGGATCTAACCTTAGATGAAACACTGGCAAAGCTGAAGCCCCTGGGTGTGCAGGCGGTGGAGATTGGCGCAGGCGGGTTCCCCGGAAAAGCGCAGTGTAATCCGGCACAGCTTCTGGCGGATGAGAAAAAGCTTCAGGAGTGGAAGGATACATTCAAAAAATACGATATTGAGTTGGCGGCTCTTGCCTGCCATGGCAATCCGATTCATCCCGATAAAGAAACTGCAGCAAACTTTGACCGGGACTTGCGGGAAGCAGTGCTTTTGGCAGAAAAAGTTGGATGCGATACTATCGTAACCTTTTCCGGTTGCCCAGGCGGCAGCCCGGAGGACAAACGGCCTAACTGGGTAACTTGTCCCTGGCCCGGCGATTTTCTAGATGTGCTGGAGTATCAGTGGAATGAAGTGATGATTCCCTATTGGAAAGAAATGAGTGCTTTTGCCCAGAGCCATGGCGTGACTAAAATTGCGCTTGAAATGCATCCCGGCTTCTGCGTATATAATCCGGAGACACTTATGCGTTTGCGGGAGGCGGTGGGTCCGGTGATTGGGGCAAACTTTGACCCATCTCATTTGATCTGGCAGGGAGTGGACCCTGCGGCTGCAATCCGCTATCTAGGAGATGCTATCTATCATTTCCATGCAAAGGATACCAAGGTGGATCCCATCAATACCGGCAGAACCGGAGTACTGGATACAAAACACTATATCCATGTAAAAGATCGTTCCTGGTCGTTCAGAGCGGTCGGGTATGGCCACGATGCACAGTGGTGGAGAGATGTGGTCAGCAACCTGCGTCTTGTAGGATATGATGGAGCGATTTCCATCGAACATGAGGATAGTCTCATGAGCTTGGACGAAGGACTCACCAAGGCTGTAGAATTTTTGAAAGATACGCTTATGTTTGAACCGTTGCCCACTTCGATTTCTTGGGCATAATAAAAAAATAATTTTAAGGGAGCGCTTTCCTTTTGGAAAGCGCTCCCTTTTTATTCTATCAGTCCTTAAACAAACGACGCATTTTCTCCTCAACACGGCAGTGCCTGACGTGTCCTGCAGCACTGTCTTTTTCTATGGAATAAACGTCTCCTTCAACTGCATCTGGAAACAACAGGCGGGGAACATCTATAATCTTTCCGTCAGGAAGTTCCATTGTTGCGACATCGTTTTCTATTCTATCGATGGTTATTTTCATGTATTGTCCTTTCTCATTTTGCAGGTGGGTTGCATACGGCGCACGGTGTGTATAGCTCTGTGTCCAGTTCCTCAAGAAATACCGGAATTTTGCTATTTTTCAGAAAGCGGCATCCGTCACAATGATATTTTTTACCACTCTTTGTAATGTAAACGGTGATGCTTTGGGGATTCGTCTGTGTGGGGACTGTTGTATCATCTTCCTTGGGCAAGGTTTCCTGTGTTTCTGTAGACGTATCAGTGGGCGGTGGTGTGTTTTGCTTTGGCGGCAAGTTTGTATTGCGCACCGTAATATTTTCTCCATCGCTGGTTACAACGATGGTTCCTTTTTCATCTGTGCGCCAAATTTCCACCCCCATATCCGCGAACGTCGCCAGTGTGAGAGGATCGGGATGCCCGTAACTGTTGTTTTCTCCTACACTGATGATTCCGACGGAGGGGGACACCGCCTTCAGAAACGAGCGGGTAGAAGAGGTGTCGCTTCCGTGATGTCCTGCCTTTAAGACATCGGCGGATATATCGGCGCCATACTCCAATAGTTCGCTTTCCACTTCCTTCTCTGCATCTCCCATGAACAAAAAGCGATTGTTATGGTATGTAAGCAGAAGAACCGCAGAAGCGTTGTTGAGATTGGAATGGCTTTCATTGATAGGAGCCAGAAATTCTGCTCGCAAACCGTCTGCATCAAACAGGACTTTCCCGGCTCGCGCAGTCTCAATAGTAAGTCTCTTTTCCTCTATTGTATCCAGAAGATTTTCAAAGGTCTCACTTGTGTGGGACTTTTTTGGCATATATACGTTTTTTACATCAAACGCCTGGATCACTTCTGCCATGCCGCCGATATGATCCGCGTGGGGATGGGTAGCAATTACATAATCCAGTGTATCTGTTCCGGTGTCCCGGATATATTGGATGATTTCCTGACCGTTCTCCGGATTGCTTGCATCGATCAGAACGGTTTTTCCATCCGGCAGAAGTAAAAAGGAACAGTCTCCCTGACCTACGTCCAAATAGGAGATTTGTAAATCTCCTGGCGGTATCGTATTATCGCAGGAAGAAAACAGCAGTATACACAGCAGCAGGAAGATGGCGGTAATGCGAGATTTGATGTGGTGGTGTTGCATTGTTGTTTCCTTTCAAAATAAATGTAAAACAACAAATGTGGGGATTATATCCCCTTAATAAACCAGAATAAAACCCCCATACTATTATTATCAACATGGGGGTGGATTATGATTATATTTGATAAATTATGGATAACAATGGCAAAAAAAGAAATGTCTACGTATCAGCTTCGAGAAAAATGTGGTATTGACAGTAAAACAATTCGGCGTCTGCGGGACAATGAAAATATTGAGACAAAGACTTTGGACAAATTATGCAGTGCTTTATCTTGTAGATTAGAAGATATTGCTGAGTATAAAGCAGGCAAACTATAATTTATGGGGATTATATCCCCTTAATAAATTAGATTATAACCCTCATACTATATATTGTCAAGGGGGTATTTTATGATAGTGTTTGATAAATTGTGGGATACGATGGACAAAATGGGCGTGTCTACGTATCAGCTTCGAGAAAAATGTGGGATCGACAGCAAAACGATTCGACGTTTGCGTGCAAACGAAAATGTGGAAACGAAAACTTTGGATAAATTGTGCGCTGTTTTGGAGTGCCGTATTGAGGACATTGCAGAATATAAATCGGAAAAATAGCGTGAATTATTAAAAAGCTAATTTTAATTTAAAAAATACTATGTATATAAATTTGAGGAAGGCTGGCTTACATATGAGTAAAGATGTGTCCTTTAAAAATCATGATCGATTTATTCAGTTGGGTATTGCCATAGCTACACTCAGAAAATTAAGAGGCTTATCACAATATAAACTCGCAGAAAAAGCAAATGTCAGTCGATCTTTAATCAGTTCTATTGAGGCTCCTGGAATAGCTACAGGTTTTTCTTTAGAAATATTTTTTAACATTGCTGATGCATTGAATGTTGATCCGGCAGATTTAATTGATGCCTCAGTTTTTCCCGATAGAA
>CANRVI010000056.1 GCA_947643245.1 uncultured Clostridia bacterium
CAGCGATTACATCATCGAAATCCTTTTCCTGCATTTGCAGCAACAGCTTATCTCGCGTGATGCCAGCATTGTTCACCAAAACGTCGATAGTAGCCACTTCCTCCAGCAATTTTGCAGTAGAATCGCCGCAGGCGGCAAAATCCGATACGTTGCAAGGGGTAAAATATGCTTTTCTGCCGGTTTCTTCAATCAGGCGTATTGTTTCCTGTACGGCAGGAGAATCTGCGGTAGCAATAACAGCCACGTCCATTCCTTCCCGTGCTAGAGCCACGGCGATGGCTCTGCCGATTCCACGGGAAGCTCCGGTAACCAGAGCGGTTTTTGTATCAGGCATTTTGCAGCGCCTCCTTTGTAATATTTAGTGTGGCAGCGTCAGCCACGTTGAAAATTTGTACGTCAGACAATGTCTTCTTGCAAAGCCCAGATAATGTCTTTCCAGCGCCGACTTCTATATATATATCAGCATTCATGTGGATCATGGTTTTTTCCCAGCCTACACTGTTCATGCATTGCTGGGCAATATGCTCTTTGATGTCGGCAGCTTCTGATGGATAAGGCTGTGCCGTCCAGTTTGCATATAGAGGAATGTTCGGTGCTTTTACATCAAGAGTGTCTAACATCTCTCGCAGTGTATTGGCACAATCCTGCATAAAAGGCGTGTGAAATGGTCCGCTGACGGCAATTTTTACAGCCCGCCCGCCGGCATTTTTCACAGCCTCGCAGAAGAGATCAATCGATTCCGCTTTGCCTGCGCATGCAATTTGTCCCGGACAATTATAATTTACAGGATATACGCCATCAAACTGTAAACACAGGGCTTTGACTGCATCCTCATCCAAACGCAACACTGCTGCCATTCCCCCTGGTGTTTGCTTGCTGCAGGCATCCATAGCCTCGCCGCGACAGATTACCAGCCGAAATGCGTCTTCATAAGATAGCACGCCAGCATATGCCAGTGCGGCAATTTCTCCCAGTGAGAATCCGGCGCACATATCAGCCCGCTGTCCGGTTGCTTCGTCCAGCGCTGTAGCTGCCGCTAAGTCGGTTAGAAACAGGCAGGGCTGGGCGTTGATAGTTTGGTTCAATGCATCGGCGGTGCCGCTAAAACACTGATCTAAAGTGCCTGGACGGAGTCTCTCGCCCATATCAAATACGGCCTTGGCCGCGGAACTGCTTTCATACAGATCCAAGCCCATGCCAGGATACTGCGCACCTTGACCGGCAAACATATATGCTTTTATAGCCACTGAGAAGCACCTCCCAGCAGGCGTTCAGCGCCGCTTACCACATCTTCGATAATTTCACGGCAAGACATTTTCTCTTTAACAAGGCCTGCACATTCCCCGCACAGGAAGGAGCCAGCGGACAAATCTCCCTCTACCACTGCTCGGCGCAGGGCACCGGCGCCATACTGCTCCAGTTCTTCATTGGAGACAGACATATCATACTCCATCTGGGCAAACTTCTTGGAAAAATCATTTTTTAGAGCCCTACAGGGATGCCCTAAGCGTTTTCCTGTAACGATGGTATCGATATCTTTGGCAGCAAGCACTTTTTCTTTAAAATTGTCATGAGCGGTACATTCATTCGCTACAATGAATCGGGTTCCCATTTGCACGCCGCATGCTCCCAGCATCAGCGCAGCGGCAAGGCCGCGGCCGTCCGCAACACCACCGGCGGCGATCACGGGGATGGTAACCGCATCGCATATCTGAGGAACCAATGCCATAGTGTTTAATTCGCCGATATGCCCTCCTGATTCGCCTCCCTCAGCAATGACAGCGCAGGCGCCTCTCCGCTCTACCATTTTGGCAAGAGCAGCGGATGGAACTACGGGAATGACTTTACATCCGGCTTCTTTCCATGCTGCCATAAACCGAGTTGGATTACCTGCACCAGTGGTAACTACGGGGATTTTTTCTTCACAGATCACAGCAGCGGCTTCTTCTACATAAGGGCTCATAAGCATGACGTTAACACCGAACGGCTTGTCAGTCATTTCTTTTGCCTTGCGGATTTGCTCCCGCAGCTGTTCGCCGTTTGAATTCATGCCGGCAATGATGCCAAGACCGCCAGCATTAGAAACGGCGGCGGCGAGGTTTGCGTCTGCCACCCAGGCCATACCGCCCTGCATGATTGGGTGTTCAATTTCAAGAAGTTCACAAAGTTTTGTTTTTAACATAATGAAGACCTGTCCTATTTATTTTCTGCTTTCCTCAAACAATAAAAATATAAAAGTTCTTATTTGTTTTTTGGAAAGTCCATTTTATAAAAGAGAACCGCTCACCGGCTCATTTGCTTTGGTGAGCGGTTTTGGCCGCGGAAAAATTACTTGGATTCGATGTATTCTACCAGCTTATCGATGCAGTTCAACTCCGGTGTGATGTCGATTTCTACACCGCATGCATCTTCGATCTGCATAACCAGTTCCGCCACGTCCAGAGAATCCAGACCGATATCGTTAAAGGGTTTGTCGGTTGCGATATCTGCTGCATCTACACCCTTGTAAGCTGCGATAATGTCCAAAACTTTCTCTTTCATTTGTTGTTCCTCCAATTTTATTTATTTACCATTCCAGGAGACAAGCTGCGGAAGCAAGCCCGGCTCCGAAGGCGCATAGAATTAATTTGTCACCTGGCCGAAAGTTGCCTTTGACCTCATGGAGAAGCAAGGGAACACTGGCAGAAGACGTATTTCCGTAGTTTTCCATATTGTGCGGAAATTTTTCCGGATGACCAAAACGGGTGACTGCCCCATTGATAATTCGCAGGTTTGCCTGATGCAGCAATACTGTATTAATATCCTCTATTGTAAGGCTGCAAGTATCCAACAACGCGTGAATCCGCGCTGTGATTGAGGACACAGCAAATTTATATATGTCCTGCCCATTCATATGCAGAAAGCCGTTATTTTCAAAGTTGTTGAAGGGACAGTTGTCTGTTCCTCGCGTTGCATGCAGGTGTTCCCATCCATCCTTGCCACGTAGTTCCATGGAAAAGACAGGCTCGCAGTCAGAGTGTTCCAAAACGGCTGCTGCTGCTGCGTCCCCAAACAGAACACAAGTGGATCGATCCGTCCAATCAGTCAGCCTGGAGAGGGCTTCCGCAGATACGATTAGTACTTTCTTTGCCATACCTGCACAAAAATAAGCGTTCGCAGTATGCATTGCATACAAAAAACCGCAACATGCCATATTGACATCTAAAGTGATGCAGTTCATACCAAGTTCTCCTGCCAGCAGGCAGGAGAGGGCAGGGGTTTTATAATCCCCGCCGATGGTGGTAACCATTAATAAATCAATTTCATCAGGAGATGTTTGGGCTTCCTGCAGTGCTTCTGCGGCAGCTTTCGTGCTTAATTCCAACAGGGTTTCGCTGCCGGATAAAATTCGGCGCTGCCGGATGCCGGTGCGTTGGGAAATCCATTCATCGCTAGTATCCATAAATTCGGCAAGGTCGTTATTTGTAACGATCTTGCCTGGCAGGCCGGAGCCGGTTCCTATAATTTTCAGTCCCATAATATAATCATGCCTTTCTGGGCATTGTTGCCGATATATGCTTGCATTTTTCAATATATTATCACGAAAGATGCTTTATGTCAATACTATTTTAAAAATATTCAAAATGGGGTTGTTTTGTTGTGAAAACTATAAAATAATTGATTGAAATGATGTAAAAATGAAAAAACATACAACAAAAAAACGGCGTAAATCGACGTATTTTTGTTGTATGTTAATAATATATTTATATAAAATGAACAAAATATTAATTATAGATTTTCTGCAATGTCAGCATAATGGAGGGAATCAAAATGAGCTGAATTACGATACCTGGCCAGGCAGTTATAAAAGAAGAAGTTAAAAAAGCATGTATGGTCAGGGGATTTTCCGTTCCCATAAGCAGCAGCCACTTAATCAATCCGGCCGCAAGCCGCCCTGCAAGCATCGCAGGAAGCAGAGAAAGGTAAATAGACAGAACACTATGTCTAGAGGAAAAGACTTTTTGGTATAAAAGGCCGCAGATGGCGCCGTATATGCATAGTTCTCCCATCATGGAAAATCCAGCAGGATACATAACAGGCATACTAGTAATGGCAGAAGAAATTAAAGGAAGGACGCTCCCCACAGCAGCGCCCCAAGGCCAGCCGCACAGCAGCCCGCATAAAAACACCGGAAGATGCATGGGAAGAAATACTTGTCCCGATATACTGATACCGGGGATGTGAAATAGTTGGGGCAGCAAAATTCCTGCGGCCAGGCACATAGCAGCGGTACATTGCCGCAGTGCGGCAGACTTTGGTTTAGCTTTTGTGTTTTGCATTCTATCATTTACTCCTACAAATAAAAATCCACAGGTGTCTTTTGGGAAAGACACCTGTGGTATCTGATGCATTGTGGGATCTTTGGCGATGGGCGGCTTCTGCCGTATCTTTTTCTGCAGAAAAAGAAGTACTTTTTTTATTTTATCAAAAAAATTTTTCTTGTCAAGGAGAAAATTGAATTCCCTGAAAGGATTTTCTTCTATAGAGTTCCTTATCGATATCATTGGACACGGCAGTTTTTCGTCTGCTCCAGAGGGGAGCAACCAGCACATCTGCCGGTGCGTCTCCTGTAACCCTGGCAATAACAGTCTGCGGTGGAAAGTATTCAAGCTGATTGCAGACAATATCTACATATTCTGCTTGCTCCATAGGCGTGTATGCACCTTGCAGGTAAAGGTTGTGCAGGGGTGTGCCCTGCAGTATATGGAGGAGGTGGAGTTTGACCATATCTGGCTTCAGAGCGGCCACAGAGCGGGCTGATTCGATCATGCGTTCTTTGCTTTCTCCCGGCAGTCCATTGATCAAATGGATACAAATACTAATATCACCTCCCGCCTCTCGCAGCCGGCGATATCCATCTGTAAATACACTGTAGGAATGACCACGATTAATGCGGTCCGCCGTTTCATCATGAATTGTCTGCAGGCCCAGTTCCACTAAAAGAGGAATGGATCGGGAAACTTCAGCCAAAACGGATACAATCTCCGGATTTAAACAATCTGGGCGGGTGGCAATGGCCAGCATTACCGCGCCTGGAAGACTGGACGCTTCCTTATAAATACAGCGCAATGTTTCTGCGGGAGCATATGTATTGGTGTGCGCTTGAAGATAGGGAATATATTTGCTGCACTTCCATTTTTTCTGCATGGCGGCAATACCTGCAGCATACTGTTCGGCTAGCCCGGCGCCTTCCCGTGCAGCCCCAGACCCATGGAGACAATATATACAGCCTCCCACCCCGCATGTGCCGTCTATATTGGGGCATGTGAATCCTGCATCCAGAGAGATGCGGGCGCATTTTTCTCCAAATTTTTGGCGCAGATAATATTCAAAGGTGTGATAACGCTTATTGCTGTCGCTGTAAGGGAAGGGATTGATCCCTGCTTGGGTTTCTCTTTTCATGGGATCCTCCGCTGCAATTTTTTAAGAGGGAGACCTTTATGGAAAAAGGAGTCCCCCCTTTGCGAATTATTTCATTCGGCGAATAGAAATTGTGGCTTTTTCTCCATTGATATTCCATTCTTTTGTTACATCCGACGTATCTTGAACTGTGAAAGACAGGGTGTCACACAGCACTGCTTCACGGAAAGCTTCGGAATCTTCGGAAAGAATATTTTGGATTTTTTCGCTGCCTGTGATTTCTACGGCAATGTGATCCATTACATCAAAGTCTGCATCCTTGCGCATAGTCTGCACTTTGGAGATCACTTCCCGAATAAAGCCTTCGCGGATCAGTTCCTCTGTAAGCACAGTACACAACGCTACGGTAACGCCCATATCGGCGACCGAATGATAGCCTTCTTTTTGCTGCACATCAATGAGCAGATCATCTCGGGAGAGTTCTACTTCCGTATCTCCAGCGGTGAATCGCAGCGTGCCTTCCTGTTCCAACTGTGCCATGGCTGCATTGCCGTCCAAATCTGCCAGATACTGGCGAATTTGGCCTAGTATCTTGCCGTATTTGGGGCCCACAGTTTTCAACTGCGGTTTAAAGCTATAGGAGGATAGTGCGGACACATCTTCTGTAAAGACGGCATCTTTTACGTTTAACTCGTCCTTTACAATATCTTTGTAGTAGTCGCTAACGGTACGGTCTGTCTTAACATAGATGGAGGACAGCGGCTGTCGGTTTTTGATGTTGGCAGCATTTCTTGCATTACGGCCTAGGGTAACTACATTTAAAACAAATTCCATCATATCTTCCAGGTCAGGATCAATGCGGGCAGCGTCCCACTCAGGAAAGTCGCACAAATGCACACTGATGGGAGCCGCTTGGTCTACTGTACAAACCAGGTTGCGATAGATATCCTCTGCCATGAAGGGGAGCATGGGAGCCGCGGCCTTTGCTGTTTTTACCAATACGTGATACAGCGTCATATACGCTGCAATTTTGTCATCGCTCATTTCGCTTGCCCAGAACCGCTCCCGGCACCGGCGTACATACCAATTGGAAAGTTCGTCGATAAAAGAGGAGAGATATTTTGCCGCTTCCGGGATCCGATAGGCTGTAAGGTTTTCATCGATGCCCCGAATCATGGTATTCAGCCGTGACAGGATAAACTGGTCCATTACAGTGAGATTACAGTCATTCAGTTTGTATTTTGTAGGATCAAAGGAGTCGATGTTGGCATATAGTACCCAGAATGCGTAGGTGTTCTGCAAGGTGCCCATTACTTTTCGCTGACCTTCCGTTACAGCGCGGTCGCTGAATCGAGAAGGAAGCCAGGGGGCAGAGTTGGTATAAAAATACCAGCGGATAGCGTCGGCACCGTGCGTTGCCAGCGCGTTAAAGGGATCTACTGCATTGCCTTTGGATTTAGACATTTTTTGTCCGTCTTCATCCTGTACCAGCCCCAAAACGATGACGTTTTTATAGGGGGCCTTGTCAAACAGCAGAGTGGAGATGGCAAGCAGGGAATAGAACCAGCCACGGGTCTGATCCACCGCCTCTGAAATAAAGTCGGCGGGGAATTGAGCCTCGAACAGTTCTTTGTTTTCAAACGGATAGTGGTGTTGCGCGAAAGGCATAGCGCCGGAGTCAAACCAGCAGTCAATGACTTCTGGGACACGGGACATTTCGCCGCCGCACTGGGGACATTTCAACTTTACCGCGTCAATATAGGGGCGATGCAGTTCGACTTCGTCCGGGCAGCTTACAGCCATGCTGCGCAGTTCTTCGATGCTGCCGATGCTGTGCCGATGTCCGCAGGAGCATTCCCAGATGTTGAGGGGGGTGCCCCAGTACCGGTTGCGGCTGATGCCCCAGTCCT
>CANRVI010000057.1 GCA_947643245.1 uncultured Clostridia bacterium
CGCCGCCGCCCGCCATCGAGCAGAGTTTTTACACCTAATTGGGGATAAAACAGTTCATGGCTCAAAGTTATGTGTCAATCGTATTTTTCATATAAAAAGATCTCCTTTTTTATAAAGGAGACCTTTGAAATTTATTTAATTTACTAAACGGCCTTTACATTTCTGTAATGGAGATTTCTGCGATGCGTTGATCCATAAGAGGCTTATCCTGGGCATCCGTTTGCACACCGGCAATTTCGTCTACAACGCTGATTCCATCTGTAACTTTACCAAACGCGGCATACTGACCGTCCAGAAAGGGACCGTCTGCATGCATAATAAAGAATTGACTGGAAGCGGAGTTAGGATCTTGGCTTCTTGCCATAGAAATTACTCCGCGGGTATGAGACAGGGAATTGTTAAAACCATTGATAGCAAATTCGCCCCGGATATTTTTGCCGCTGCCGCCTATGCCGACCCCCAGGGGGTCGCCGCCCTGAATCATAAAACCGGAAATGACCCGGTGAAAAATCAAACCGTTATAAAATCCTTCTTTTGCCAAAGAAACAAAGTTCTCTACTGTAATTGGCGCAATATCCGGATACAGTTCTAATTCGATTTTGCCGCCATTTTCCATCGTGATTGTTGCTTGTATGTTTTTTGTGTCCATAAAATACACTCCGTTCTGCCGCTTTGACGGCACAATTGGTACATATATGCGTTATTTTTTTGTTTTGCAAATGCAGAATTTAATCGACTACTTTAATATATTCAATATAGACAGAATCTACAGGAGAAGATTTTTCCTTTGCGCCGGGATATGCTGTCTCTACTGCTACTGAAGCAATTTTATCTACAACATCCATACCTTCGGTTACTTTGCCAAAAGCAGCATATTGTCCGTCCAATCCTTTATTATCTGCATGCATAATAAAGAACTGGCTGGAAGCAGAATTGAAGTCCCGACTTCTTGCCATAGAGATTACACCGCGGGTGTGGGATAAAGTGTTCTCAACTCCGTTGATAGAAAATTCTCCTTTAATTTCTTTATCGCTGCCGCCGGTGCCATCCCCCTTCGGATCACCGCCCTGGATCATAAATCCGGATACGATTCGATGAAAGGTGAGACCATCATAAAATTCGTCTTTTACCAGGGAAACAAAATTTTCTACTGTGATGGGAGCTATATCAGGATATAACTCTAACTCGATTACACCGAAATCTTTAACGGATATTTCTGCATGTACAGGATCGTCACCCAGCTTCGTATCATCGTTTTTACAGGAGACCATAAGACCACACATTGCAAGTGCAAGAGCCATACATATAACCTTTTTCATATTCAGATTTCCTTTCTATAGAATAAAATATATTACGTTTTATTTTAGCAAATATTTCCAGTATTGTAAAGGCTTTTCTGTTAATAATCTGAAAAGATGGCATATACTTAAAAGAATGATGCTGATTCAATACAAAAAAGGATACAGGCTAAAATATGACGACGGAAAAACTGCTTCGTTTCGCATTATATGGATTCTGCGGAGTAATTGGCGCGGTGGGGGTATGGCTGCTACTGAAATATGCCTTCCCCATTCTGCTGCCATTTGTTTTAGCGTACGCAATTTCCTGTGCGGTACGCGCCGCAGCTCAGTGGCTGCATAAAAAAACCAATACTTCCCGTTCTTTTTGGGCAGTTGCACTTATTGTGCTGACGGCGGCACTAATTACAGCACTGATATGGATTGGAGCGTCTATATTGATCCGTGAGGCTTCTGAAGCTGTAACCTCTCTTAGTGATATGCTTAATCAGCCAGACAATCCCATCAGCACTTTAGCCGGGAAAATAGAATCCTTTGGAAAACGGTTTAATCTTGGAAACGGGGATTTTTCCGATACCTTTCCGGAAATGGTAAAAGGCGCCGTCGGCCAAATCAGCACTTGGATTGCCGGCGGAGCCGGAGATATCCTGGGACATTTGCCGTCCTTTGTATTCACTTTGTTTGTAGGAATCATAGCACTGTTTTATTTTTGTTTGGACGGCAAGGGAATTGGGAAAATGTTTTCTGGCATTTTGTCTCAGGAAATTAGAGAGAAAGCGAGCAAAACTACATCTGCCATTATGCGTGGACTGGGACGATTTGTAAAGTCATATTCCATTATTATGTTGATTACCTTTGCAGAGCTTCTTTGTGGTTTTTTGGTTATGCGGGTACAATATGCCTTTTTAGCAGCGCTGCTGATCGCTATTGTAGATGTGCTGCCCGTGCTAGGGGTAGGCACTGTTTTGGTACCCTGGATCCTCCTCTCTTTTATGGAGGGAAATGGTGTGCGTGGGATCCAACTGTTGGTGCTGCTTGGTATTATGTATGTTGTACGGCAGGCGGTGGAGCCTCGAATCCTTGGGAAAAGTGCCGGCGTACATCCATTACTAGCGTTGGTTTTTGTATATGCGGGTTTTCGTCTGGCGGGTGTCGGCGGAATGATTGTTGCGCCGATTTTGTTAAATGCAGGGGCTGTTTTATGGGAAGAACGGGAGAAAAAAGTCATGTGAAAAGTTGACAAACTGCCTGGGGGGGTATATAATAAATATGTATCAATAAAATGGAGAATTTATCGCCGGATATGTAAAAATGTCCTGAGCGGTTTTTTGGAAAGGGATCACTATGATCAGCAGCATGACGGCCTTTGGCAGAAGCAGGGGAGCTTCTGGTGACGGATCAAAAATTATCACGGTGGAAATTAAATCTGTCAATAGCAGGTATATGGATGCTGCGATAAAGCTGCCCCGTATCTATGCATACCTTGAGGAAAAGATTAAGACTTGTCTCGCCTCCCGCGGGGTGTCTCGTGGAAAGATAGAAGTTTATGTAGGCGTTGAGGTGCTGCAGCAGACTGGAACAGATGTTGTTTTGGATACAGCACTAGCTGCTTCCTATATTCGCGCACTGGAGCAGTTGCGGGACCAGTTCGAACTGCGGGATGATCTGTCTGTGATGCAGGTTGCCCAAAATAGAGAGTTGTTTTCTGTACGTACGCCGGAAGATACAGACGGGCGTGACTGGGCGGACATATCCCTAATTCTGGACCAGGCGTTGGATTCCTTTTTGGAGCAGCGGGCTGCAGAAGGACAGCGCCTTATAGGAGATATTACGGATAAGATTGCGTTGATTCAAGAGATATGCGAAAAGATTGCAAAAATATCCGCGCAGGATATTCAGGGATATGCGCCCAAACTTGTAGAACGCATAAAAAAGTTTTTGCAGGATTTCGATGCTGAGGCTAGCGAACAGCGCATTTTGACAGAGGCTGCTATATATGCGGACAAGGCTGCCATTGATGAAGAACTGGTTCGTCTGGAAAGCCACTTTGCTACCTTCCACGAGATAGTAGAGAGGGGAGAGGCAGTAGGACGCAAGCTGGATTTTCTTCTGCAGGAGATGAATCGTGAGATCAATACAATCGGTTCGAAAGCGGGGAATATGGAGATTGCACATTTTGTTGTGGATGTAAAGGCCTTTTTGGAAAAAATTCGCGAACAAGTGCAAAATATTGAGTAAAGTTTTGCAGAAACGGATAGAGAAACAAATGAAGTTTATCAACATAGGATTTAATAACATGGTTGCCGCTGCCCGGGTTGTTGCGATAATCGGTCCTGACAGCGCTCCGGCTAAGCGCTTAATTCAAGATGCTAAGGACAGTGGCAGGGCCATTGATTGCACCAGTGGCCGCCGGACCAGAGGCATCATTATTACAGACAGTGATCATATAATTTTATCGTCTATCCAACCGGAAACGGTTGCGGCAAGACTGACCGGTGAGGAAGAGGAGGATGGCCATGCATAAAAATGGTTTTTTAGTAGTAATCTCCGGTCCTTCCGGCGGTGGAAAGGGCACAGTAGTGCGTCAGGTTAGAGAGATGATGCCGGAACTTGCTCTTTCTGTGTCTGCAACTACCAGGCCCCCCAGAGTGGGCGAAGAAGATGGACGGGAATATTATTTTCTAGATCGGGATGCTTTTGAAGAAATGGTTGCCAGGGAGGAGATGCTGGAATATACCAGCTATTGCGGCAATTACTATGGCACCCCTAAAAAAGAAGCACAGCGTATTATGGCATCCGGAAAAAATATGATTTTGGAAATTGAAGTAGAAGGAGCGTCGCAGGTAAAACGTCTGTATCCAGATGCGGTTTCCATTATGCTTATTCCTCCAACAATAGAAGAAATGCGCCAGCGGCTGATTGGCCGAGGGACGGAGCCAATAGAGACTGTAGAAAAGCGCTTATCCCGGGCTGCAGAAGAAATTAAACTTGCGGGCGAATATGATTATATTGTAATCAATCAGCGGGATGAGATAGAAGCATGCGCCAAGCAGATTTGTGAAATCATCCATGCAGAAGGTGTGCGGACCAGCAGAATGACAGCGGAAATAGAAGCATTTTTAATATAATTCAGAAAAGGTAGGGAAAGACATGATTACTCCATCTATTGCGGAACTCACGCAGGGAAAGTTTAACAGATATACATTGGTGATCGCTACAGCGAAGTGTGCGAAAATGATTACGGATGAATATGTAATGCAGAGAGAATTGGCAGAACGGCGAATCGCCAACAAAGAGACAGACAAAAGCATTGCTTCTATGATTCGCAAGGAATACCGAGATGACAAAGCAGTAAAAACAGCAGTTCACGGATTGAATAATAAAGACTTTGTAATCACGGGACTTACGGATGGTGAAGAAGCCGCATCGTTCATAGATCAGTCGGATGCCGAGGAATAAATACACACTTGCGATACTGCCGCCGTTTTTGGCGGCAGTAATTTGGTATATCGGGTTTTAAAGGAGGTAGGCTATGGTCAAGGAATTTGCTGCGGTGCGTATTATGGACGTGCCGTATCATGCTGATCACACTTATGACTACTATATCCCTGCCGAATTTTCTGGCCGGGTGTCTTCCGGCAGCCTTGTAAGCGTTCCGTTTGGGCGGGGAAACCGGCACACACGAGCGATTGTTACAGAGGTGCGGGAATACAGCGCTTATGAAAATACGAAGCCTATCGTATCCCTGTCTGGAGATGATCCTCTGCTGGATGAGGAAATGCTAGGCATATGCCGGTTTTTATGCGAATATACATTGTGCACCTTTGGGGAAGCAGTGCGGGCTATTGTACCAACGGCGGCTATGTCTAAGATGTTCGATTATTACAGTGCTGCCGAGGGGGATCATGATAGAAAATTAAAAGGACTATCTGAAAAAGCACTGCTGTTTTATTCTTATATTAAGGCAAGAAATGAGGTATCCGGCCAGCAGCTGAAGACCAAATTTGGCGACGAGGCCGCAACGCTGGCAGCGTCTCTTGTAAAATCCGGTATTATTACACGCACATCCAGGATCAAAATACGTTCCAGCGACCGGTACGATGCTTTTGTCTCTCCCGTGATGGATACATTTGCAAGTATGGTCGCGGCAGGTAATTTAAAAAGCCCTCTCCAAGCCCAGATATTGGTTACGCTGTCAAAGATGGGCAGAATCAGTGCTGAAGAGCTTTTTGAGCAAATCGGCGCCAGGGCCAGAGTGCAGCTGAATGCCTTGGAAAAAAAGAATATGATTCATGTGGAGCGTATCGAAAGTTATCGCAATCCTTATGCTGTAGGAGAAGGTGCTGTGGAGGAGGATGCTACTGCCTTATCTGCGCAGCAGCGGGAGGCATACGATATATTGGAATCCTTATATACTTCTGGGGCGGCAGCGGCATTGCTCCATGGCGTGACCGGCAGCGGAAAGACTAGAGTAATTAAAGAAATGATTGACCGGGTTATACAGGACGATCGAGGAGTAATCGTTTTGGTTCCGGAAATTTCTCTCACTCCCCAAGTGGTGGAATATTTTTGCAGATGTTATGGAGATCGGGTAGCTGTCATCCATTCCAAACTTTCCGCCGGTGAGCGGTATGATACGTGGAAGCGGATTCGAAAAGGGCTGGCCGATGTGGTGATTGGGACCCGTAGCGCTATTTTCGCGCCACTTCCAAACATTGGCATGATTGTAATTGATGAGGAGCAGGAGCATACCTACAAATCGGATACGGACCCCAAATATTTAGCTCATGATGTAGCCCGATATCGCTGCGGACAGCATGGCGCTTTGATGCTTCTGTCTTCGGCGACGCCGTCTCTGCGTTCCTATTACAAAGCGATTTCCGGCATTTATACCTTAATTGAGATGACCCAGCGTTATGGGGATGCCCGACTGCCGGATGTGGCTATTAGCGATATGCGCAGTGAGATAGATGCAGGGAATACCTCCCCAGTAAGCATGGGACTTATTGATCGACTGCGAGAGGTGCGAGATAAAAAGACGCAGGCAATTGTGTTTTTGAATCGGCGCGGATACAGCAGTGCAGTGAGCTGCCGGATATGCGGCGAGGCGATTCGATGCCCAAACTGTTCTGTATCTTTGACATATCATACCCGCTCTCCTATTGGTAAATCGGAAGATGCGCAGGATTATTTTCGCCGGCGCAGTGAACGGGGGGATCTTGCTTGCCACTACTGTGGATACCGCACGCCTGTACCGACTGTTTGCCCTGCTTGTGGCGCGGAGCATTTTCGATTTATGGGATGCGGAACGCAGCAGGCACAGGAAGAGATTGAACGACTTGTTCCCGGACTGCGGGTGTTGCGTATGGATATGGATACCACCCAGACGAAAATGTCTCATCGGGAACTGATAGAAAGCTTTCGACAGGGCAATGCCGATGTACTGCTCGGAACGCAAATGGTAACCAAGGGGCATGATTTTCCAAGAGTGACGCTGGTAGGCGTTATGAATGCGGACGGAAGCCTTTACTTAGATGATTATCGGGCGGCGGAACGCACATTTTCCATGCTGACGCAAGCCATTGGACGAGCTGGGCGCGCGAAGGATCCGGGTATTGCTGTAGTGCAGACTTGTAATCCGGATTCTCAGGTGATTCGCCTTGCGGCAATGCAAGATTATAAATCCTTTTACGAGCGGGAGATTCTTTTACGGAAAACACTGGTTTTCCCGCCGTTCTGTGATATTGCCGTCATTACCCTGTGTAGCAGTGATGAAGCTTTGCTAGCTGCCTCAGCCGTTAAATTGGCGGACAATGTGGGGGAACTTTTAAGCGGGGTATTTCAAGATGTGGAAGCTGTAATATTTGGCCCATTTGAAACGCCTGTGTACCGGGTACAAAATGTGTGCCGCATGCGGCTGGTGATCAAATGCCGGTTAAATAAGCGCGCAAGAAAAATGATCGGCAGCTTGTTGACTT
>CANRVI010000058.1 GCA_947643245.1 uncultured Clostridia bacterium
TCCAGCACTTCCACAACTGTTTTGGAAAGCTTGGCTGCAAGGCGCAGATCTTCAACGGAGAAAATATCTTCTTCCGTTCTAGCGCGCATGATGTTTTCTGCAGCGGTGTCGCCTAGGCCGCCGATAGAGTTGAAGGGCAGCCGGATGCCCTCTTCTTGAGGCAGAAATTTTTTTGCGTGAGATTTTTTTAAGTCTACTGGGAGAAAGCGGATCCCTCGTGCCATCGCTTCGTTGACAAGTTGGAGGGCGCCGAAGGTTTCATTATCTTTTGCGGTGGCTTCTTTGCCCATGTTTTTAATCTCATCCATTTTGGCTTTCACTGCCTGCTTGCCGCCGCAGACCACGCTGGCTTCCACACCGCCGGGCGCAGCGGTAAAATAAGCTGCGTAAAATTCTTTGGGGTAATAGATTTTATACCAGCCCAACCGCAGCGCGTCGATTACATAGGCAGCCGCATGCGCCTTGGGAAACATGTATTTGATCTTTTTACAGGAGTCGATATACCAGTCCGGCACGCCTGCGGCAATCATGGCTTCCTCATATTCCGGTTTCAATCCTTTTCCTTTGCGCACATCTTCCATAATGGCAAAGGACATTGCCTTCTCCATATTGTGATTTTGAATCAAATACAGCATAATGTCGTCTCGACATCCAATCACGTCGGATATGGTGCAGGTTCCCGCATCAATCAGCATATCTGCATTGCCAAGCCAAACTCCGGTACCGTGGGTTAGACCGGAAATCTGCAAAAGATCGGAAAAGCTTTTGGGATTGGCTTGGGTAAGCACGCCGCGCACAAATTTAGTGTTCATTTCAGGAAGTCCTAAAGTCCCCGTTTCCACACCAAGCAATTCATCTTTGGTCACGCCCAGGGGAGCAGGCGTGGTAAAGAGCTGATAGAGCTTCGGATCGCTGAGATTGCAGTCCAATACATTGGTATTTGTGTACTCTTCCAGCCGTTTATACTTGGTGGGAATATCGTGTCCCAGTATGTCCAGTTTCAAGATGGTGTCGTGGAGATATTTAAATTCAAAGTGGGTGGTGATGGTGCCGGAGTTTGGATCGTCTGCCGGGTGCTGCACCGGACAAAAATCGTAGATTTCATATCCTTGCGGCACGATGATGATCCCTCCGGGATGCTGCCCCGTGGTTCGCTTGACACCAACGCAGCCGCTGATCAATCGTTCCAGTTCCGCACGGCATACGGAGATTCCTTTCCCCTCCAAATATTTTGCCGCATATCCGAAAGCGGTTTTTTCTGCCAGCGTGCCGATTGTTCCGGCACGGAAGGCATGCCCCTTACCAAACAGCACTTCTGTGTATTTATGGGCGTCGCCTTGGACGTCTCCGGAGAAGTTCAGGTCAATGTCCGGCGTCTTATCTCCGTAGAAGCCCAAAAAGGTTTCGAAAGGAATGTTGTGGCCATCCCGGATCATATCTGGTGCACCACATTTGGGGCAGTCTTTTGCGGGCAAATCAAAGCCGGATTTCACAGAACCGTCTTCAATCCATTCGCTGTATCTGCATGCAGGACAGCGGTAGTGGGGCGGCAAAGGATTTACCTTAGTGATTCCGCCCATAGTGGCTGCAAAGGAGGATCCTACAGACCCTCTGGATCCCACCTGATATCCTTTGGATTCACTGTTTTCCACCAGGCGGCGGGCTATAATATACATGATGGCAAAGCCGTTTTTGATAATGGAATCTAGTTCCCGTTCCAGACGAGACTGCACCTGCGTGGGAAGGGGGGCACCGTACATAGAAGCGGCCATTTCGTAGCATTTATTGGTGAGTTCTTCTTCACTGCCTTCAATATGGGGCGGATAGGAGCCTGCCGGAATCGGATCCATTTTCTCTACCATATCGGCGATTTTATTGGTGTTGGTGACTACGACCTCGTAGGCCTTTTCTTCCCCCAGATAGGAGAACTCCTCCAGCATTTCCTCTGTTGTACGCATGTACAAATGGCTTACCTTGTCCGCGTCTGAGAATTTCATACCCGTCAGCAGAATGCGCCGGTAAATTTCATCTTCAGGATCAATATAGTGGGCATCGCAGGTAGCGCATACCGGTTTGTTCAGTTTTTCGCCTAGGGATACGATTTTTCGGTTCAGTTCCCGCAGTTCTTCTATATCCGCTGCCTTTTCGTTTTCGATCAGAAACATGTTATTGGCGATAGGCTGGATTTCTAAATAATCGTAAAAAGAGGCAATTTCCTCGATGGCTGCCTGGGGCTTATTTTCCAAAATAGCGCGGAACAGCTCACCCGCTTCGCAGGCAGATCCGATAATGAGCCCCTCCCGCAGCTCCGTCAGTCGTGTTTTGGGAATGCGGGGCGTGCGCCGGTAATATTTCAGATAGGATTCCGATACAAGTCGGTACAAATTTTTTAGCCCGGTAAGATTTTTAGCCAGAATAATCTGGTGATATGTACGCAGCTTCAAGGGATCCGCGTTTTCGCTCATTGCGTTGGTCATCTGGGTAAAGTCGGTAATGCCTTCGTCCTGAAGCTTGTCGATCATTTTAAAGAAAATATACGCCAGCATCTCCGCATCGTCCGATGCCCGGTGATGGTTGAAATCTCCCAAATGAAAGTATTCCGCTAAGGTATCCAGACGGTGGCGTTTCAGTTCGGGATTTACATATCTGGACATTGATACAGTATCCAGATATGGGTTTTCAAAGGGGAGGTTGCATTCTTCTGCGGCACGCCGAATAAAGCTGGTGTCAAATCCTGCGTTGTGGGCAATCAGCAGCCGATCACCTGTAAAATCAAAAAAATCGCGCAGCGCCGCGTCTACAGCCGGCGCATCTGCAACCATTTCATCGGTGATTCCGGTGAGCTGCGTAATATTTTCCGGAATAGGAACTCCAGGATTGACAAAGGTGTTGAATGTATCCAATACCTGCCCACCTTGGACTTTTACAGCGCCAATTTCCGTGATTTTACAGTTTTGTACGGAGAGACCGGTGGTTTCAATATCGAATACGATCATTTCCTCATCAAAACCGATATTTGTTCTGCCATATAACGCTCTGGCTGTGTCGTCCACAAAATAGGCTTCGATTCCATACAGCACCTTAAAGTCTTCCAGCTTTTTTGCGGCGAGCATTGCTGTGGGAAAGGCTTGGGCGGTGCCGTGGTCGGTAATGGCAATCGCTTTCTGACCCCACGCCGCCGCACGCTTTATAATTTCTTCCGGCTTTGCTGTTGCGTCCATTGAAGAAAGGTTCGTATGCATGTGCAGTTCGACCCGTTTGGCCTTTGCCGGGTCTGGGCGGATATGCAATTTGATTTTCTTTGCCCCTTTTAGGGTAATATTAAATTCTCCGTATTTATCCTGCCGCACACTGCCGCAGGCGGCTAGGCACGTGCCAGGCTTTGTAGAGGATGCCAGCGCGGCCGCTTCCCCTTCTTCCAAGGTTGTACGCAAAAATACGGAACTGTCTTTATCTGTAATTCCAATGCTTACAGAAAACTTGTCGCTGCCCCGCAGCTCGTTGGTTTTTACCTGAAAAACCTGTCCAAGTACCACAACATGGCGTGCAGCCCTGTTGATGCTGCGCAGTGGCGTTGGATCATCATGTTCAAAATCTTCTCCAAAAATTACTTCGCCGCCGGAGACATTGAAAACCATTTTGCCTGCCCGTACCAGAGCGTCGCCTACCGTTTCTACCTGTGCTTCTCCGTCAAAAAGAGATTCTACCCGTTCATATACGGGATTTGCCGCGGCTTCCTCCTGGGCTTTTTTCTCTTGCTCGGCCTGATATCGGGCTGCCTGCTCTTCGGCGCGCTGCTGATATTCCCGGACTTTCTGGTTCTGCTGCTGTATGTATGCTTCAAAATGGGACAGGTAGTCCTCGCTTTGAAGAATTTCTACCTGATAGGACAGAGAAAATTCACTTCGGATAATGCCCGCAATAATGTCTCCGGTGCGGCCTAAATCTAAAAGCTCTACACCTCCGGTTGTGAAGGGAACGGACAGGGTGATTTTATCTCCTTCCATTTTCGTTTTGCATTCGTTAAAGAAGCCGTTGGATACAGCGCCTACTCGTTTAGATTCAATCAAGACTTGCGGTAGATATGCGTCGCTGAACAACTCCGACGGAAAGCTTGGCAAAAGGCGGAGCATGGCAAGGCCATACAATTCGCACAGTTGATCCTCCATTTGATACAGATCCCGCTTTTCACAGAGAAAGGGTAGAAAAAACGAAACTTGATACATGCTTTTTTCTTTGTCCCCGGTGAGGAGGGCATCGGCGGCAGCGTCAAAAATCTCCCGCTGCCGCTGGGTTTGCGGCGTAAACCGGGAGAAGATTGTTTTCAGCGTGCGCTTTTTTGCTTCTGCCATAACTGTCTCCGTTTCTTACATGGTATCTTGCGTATCTTCCAGCATTCGGTGGGTTTCTTCCATTAATACCTCCAGCAGCTTGTCCTCGTCGATACGGCAAATCTGCTTCCCGCGCCGGAATAAAACGGCGCATCCGTCTCCTCCGGCCACACCAAAGTCCGCTTCTCTAGCTTCTCCAGGGCCATTGACGGCACAACCCATAATGGCGGCTGTAATGTTTTTTCCGCCAGTATCTATTTCGGACACTGCCGTTTTATAAGACTCTGCGATAGAGATCAGATCAATTTTTGTCCGCCCGCAGGTAGGGCAGGATATAACGGTAATTCCCTGATTCCGCACCCCTGCTGCAGCCAAAATTTCTTTTGCGGCGGTAACTTCCGCGGCAGGATCCGCTGTCAACGTCACTCGGACGGTATCGCCGATCCCGTCGCACAGCAGCGCACCGATACCCATTGCATTTTTGATAACGCCACTGTACTGGGTACCGGCTTCCGTGACGCCTAAATGCAGCGGATAATCGGACTGAGCCGCAACAATTCGGCAGGCATGGATCATGGTGTCCACACGTGAGGACTTAATGGAGATGACAATATCGTGGAATCCCATATCCTCCAGCATTTCTGCTTGAATCAGGGCGCTTTCGGCTAGAGCGTCCGCAGTTGGCCCGCCGTATTTTTCTAAAAGAGATTTTTCCAGGGACCCGCCGTTTACGCCAATACGTATTGGGATACCGGCATTTTTACATGCGTCTGCTACTGCCTGTACGCGGTCCCTACTGCCGATGTTTCCTGGATTAATCCGGATTTTATCTGCTCCCTGACGCAGGGCTTCCAGAGCAATTCTATAATCGAAATGAATATCTGCAACAAGCGGTGTGGTAATACCGTCCTGTTTTGCCTTTGCAAAAACGGCGGCAGTTTCTATATCGGGCACGGCAATGCGCACAATTTCACAACCGGCAGCGGCCAGCGTACGAATTTGTTCAATGGTTCCGTCAAAGTCTCCTGCAGGTCGGTTGGTCATGGATTGTATGGATATAGGCGCATCCCCTCCGATAGTCATGTTCCCTACACGGACGGTACGTGCTTTTCTTCTCATAGGGGGTTCCTTTCTAAAACAGACCGATGATATCTTTCACACAAATTACTACCATGAAAAGCATCAAAACCGCCAGTCCTGCAAAATGTATATAACCTTCGATTTCCGGCTTTACTGGCTTTCTGCGGATGCCTTCAATGATTAAAAAGATTAGGCGGCCTCCATCTAGAGCGGGAAGAGGCAGCAGATTGACTACACCCAAGTTCATAGTGATGATTGCGATTAGAGAAAAGAAGCTGAAGCTGCTGGTTTGTGCAGCCTCTGTCAACACTTCTGTAACGCCTACCGGCCCGGATACGGCCTGTATCCCATAACGGCCTGTTACGAGGTCATACAGGGACTCCCAGATCATTCGGACGGTGTAGGTGCTTCTGTAAAGGCAGTGTTTTGCAATATTTCCAAAGGTGGGCCTTTCGGCATAGATTTTAAAGTCTTGATTTCCAAAAGCGGTGCCGGATTCCGACATAATGGGAAATTCTACATTTTTTACGAGTACTTCTTCGCCATCTCGAATAACAGTAAGATCTACCGGTTCAATACCCAGGCGCATAATTTCGTACATAAGTTCATCGGCAATATGCACCCGCTGGCCGTTTACACGAATAATTTCGTCGTCTATCTGCAGTCCGGCCTCCTGCGATACGGATTCTTCGGAAAATTCTGCGACAACAGTAGATCCTAGTACAGGCTTTGCACAAACCAGCACAGAGGTGATGATTACTCCCAGCAAAATATTGATGACAGCGCCGGCGGAAACGATAATCAGCCGCTGCCATACTTTTTTCTTATTGAATGCGTTGGGATCGTCGGATTCTTCATCCTCTCCCACCATAGAAACAAACCCGCCGATAGGAAACAAGCGCAGGGAATAGGCTATACCGGATTTTTTGGATGTGCGAGTCAGCAACTACGGGCCCATGCCAATAGCAAATTCCCGAATAGATACAGGGAACAGACGTGCAAAAAGAAAATGTCCGCCCTCATGGACAAAAATCAGTACGCCGAAAATAAAAACGGCAAGTAAAATATACAGTACGGTAGAAATAGAAATCACGCCCTTTCTGTTGCTGGAAAATTATCTTTTTATCTGTGCCAGAGCGGCAGCTCTGGCAGCGCGGTCTGCTTCGTAAATGTCTTCTTCCGTTTGTACCGGATAGATGGAACATACAGATAAGGTTTCCCTTACCAAAGCGGGAATATCCGTAAAAGAGATTTTCCCGGACAAAAACGCATCTACCGCGATTTCATCTGCGGCAATCAACGTTGCGGGGGCGCATCCTCCCGCCTCCCAAGCCTGCCGGGCAATTTTTAGGGTGGGAAACGCCTCTTCGTCAGGGGTATGGAAGGTCAGCGTTCCCACTGCGGCAAAATTTAGACTGGGGCCGTCAAAGGGAGCACGCTGCGGATAATGGAGCGCATAGCGGACACAGTCCGCCATATCCGGATAAGACATTTGCGCAAGTACAGATGTATCAATGTATTCCACCATGGAATGAATTATACTTTGCGGATGAATGACTACCTCTACCTGATTCCCCTGTACGCCGAACAGCCGGCAGGCTTAAATCCATTCAAAGCCATTGTTCATCAAAGTAGCGCTGTCAATAGTAATTTTTTTGCCCATTTTCCATGTG
>CANRVI010000059.1 GCA_947643245.1 uncultured Clostridia bacterium
AGACAGACAGACAGACAGACAGACAGACAGACAGACAGACAGACAGACAGACAGCGGATAGTTCTGTTCTTTTTGCCGTGTCAGCACGAGTGCTGCCCTTTCTCGCAATCATTATACGCATATTAAAGCGTATCTATCTTTGCAGATTAAAAATCTGCAGGATAGATACGCTTTTTTTGCAATTCACCAAAAATCGACATATTGATTTTCAGACGAAAGGAGAAGTTGGAATATGAAAATGAAATACAGAATTGTGAGTTTGCTTCTTTGCGGCCTCCTTTTATTCGTCTCTTTTTCAGGACTTGTTCTTGCAGGAGATGTGCAGACGGGCACATGCACGCATGCGCATACAGAAGAATGCTATACTAAGGTGACGGCGTGTCTGTATGCGGCTGACAGCACTACTGATACAGAGGATGAAGCGAGCGCACAACAGGAAGAGCATGTTTGCAGTGAAGAAAGCGGCTGCGTAACCCGGGTTTTGCTTTGTTCTCATGTGCATGACGCACAGTGCGGATATTTTGAAGCACCGAAGCCCGTATCCGTTCTTTCGTGGGAATGGATAGATGAAGAGGGATATCTCGTACAGGACGAGGAGACGGGCGTATGGGGGCTGGGCCTCCCTGGTACCAGCAAGGAGAATCCGGCAACAGAGCAGGTACTGGCAGAACTGCTGCCTAAACAAGTCGATGCGGTACTCTCTGATCAAAGCACCGTGGTGCTGCCGCTGGAATGGGATTACACGCCGCTTCCAAAGGATGGCGCATACGAGGGAAGCTATACACTTACTGCAGCCCTTGGCAGAGATTACGTTTTAGATGCCAAAGCGGCGGATCTGTCCGTTCTGGTAGCCCTTGGCGGCGGAGAGACGATGGCTGTATCGGATGCGACGCTGAAACAGCATATTGTAACAGACAGCGTTGTGCAGCCTGCCAACGTAAAGATCAATCTGTTCGACTATGGTGTAAATGTGATTGTCCCAACAACAGGAGATCTGCTGACGAAGGAAGGCACTGCACATATGCGAGCCAGCGGAAAAAACGCTAGCTTTTCCGGAATAAACGAATGGAATCGCGGTATCAATAAGGATCATCTTTTGATTTTTGGCGACGGCCTAGTCCATGGCGGATTCTGGAATAAAGGTGCAGGCGAGAGCAATGGCTATGGAAAAGTATATGCCGGAATGGAAGGCATTGTAAAAAATGTTTTGGAAAACGGCTATCCATCGATTAATACTGCTGCCGCACGAAAGTTGCTGGTGGGCGATCAGAGTGTTCGCGACTGGACGAGAATCATGGACTGGAAGCTGGCGGGAGATCATATCGATCAGACAACAGGCGGTGTCTGGACATATGATGGTCTGAACCCACAAAACCTGAGCGATGTTCTGATAAATAGTTGGGAGACGGCCACAGGACAGACTATTGAGACTGGAACAGAATCCTTAGATTATTTGTTTAATCCGGATAAGGCACACCCTTCCAAGCGCAGCTATCAGGATATTAAAGGTTTGTTCCAGTTGGACGACAAAGGCTATTACTATTACAATATGCGAAGCAACTTTGCTGAGTTTGATGAAGATGAGAGCAAGTTTATTTTGTATGACGCGCCGGCAACAAGACGTTCAGACGGCAAAGGGGCGGATGGTAAAGGAACAGTTGGTAATTTCTTTCCCTTTAATACAGGATCTCAGGTGTTTTCTAATACGGATGCAGAGGGGAATCTAACCAGTGATGTTCCATGTTCCGGCAATGCAAACGGCGGCCAGTATATCAACCACCATTTCGGTATGACGATGGAGGTAAACTTCCGTCAACCTGTCGGTGGCAAAATCAATGCCGGCGGGAATCATACCACAGATGATATGGTATTTGAGTTTTCTGGGGACGATGACATATGGGTTTATATTGATGATGTGTTGGTACTGGACTTGGGTGGCATACACAGTGAGATATACGGCACAATCAATTTTGCGACTGGCGAGGTTTACATTGGCAGAGCTTATGGCAATATAGTTGGACTACCGGAAGACCCCGCAGATCCGCAACAGATGGTAACAAAGACAACACTGAAAGCGCTGTTTGAAGCGGCTGGCGGCGATATGGCGTCTTCTGTAGAATGGGTCGGAAACACATTTGCCAGCAACACAGACCATGAGCTGAAACTATTCTATCTGGAGCGCGGAAACTATGACTCCAGTCTTTCTATGCGGTTCAACTTGGTGCCCTGTTTATTCCAGCAGATTAAAAAGGTGAATCAAGATGGGGATCCGCTTGCAAATGTGGAGTTTGAATTATATGACGCGGTAAAAAATGCAGACGGCGGATATACGCAAACGGGTTCTGCATTAACTACGCTCAAGACAGACGCGCAGGGGCTTGCTCAGTTTGTTGAGCCAAGTTCTGTAACGAAAGACAACACGGAAGGCGATCCATTTAACTTTGCCGACCGGTATGTAAACGGGCACCAATATTACATATTAAAAGAAACGGTTACACCGTTTGGATATCGTTCATTGCCTATAGACATTGTACTGGAATACAAACCGGAGACTGCTATGATTATCGTGGCTAATCCATGGATTACAGGCGCGTATGCCAGTTTTACCTCTACTGTTACGGGAAGCCGCGGCATTACATATGGAGTCTTTGATGAGGTAACCGGAGATATAAAGCCGTCGGAAGAGGTTTTAGATTTTAACATTCAGTCCAGCGGGCTTGTAGTTGCAATTCCAATGCTGCTGGAGGAAAGTACCGGAAAATGGAAAGCGCTTTACGGAAGCAATGTGAGAGGCTTTAGTGCGATCAAGCCGGAGACACGCACGGAAGAAGCATGGCGAGAAGCGATTTTAACCGCAGTGCTGCAGCAGTGTTCAGATACTCGCGGCAATGTGCCCGGCTGGTATCTGGACTGGAATACCGATACAAAGCAATTGGAGGGCACGCTTTCCGATTTGCCGGGCAGAGCGGATCGATATGTGTTGAATAACGCCGGTGGCGATATGAAGATGGTGTATGCTATCATTGACTATTCTGCACTTAACAAGCTTGGGGTTACCAGTCAGAATCAGTCCAGCGCTGAAAAATATCAGGCTATGGGTGCATATGTCAATAATCTGATTGCAGGCGGTATGACGCGTGATGAGGCAGTGAAGACTGTACGGGATTTGATCCTGAATGGCAATGGCGACGACAGGGGATTGCACACATTAAATACGGATCAGTTTAACAGAAACTTTCGCGCTTTGGTTTACATTCCTAACGAGCAGCGTGAACTGCGTGTATGGAAGGTGGATCAGAATGGAAACCGGCGAAATGGTGCAGAGTTTGCTCTCTACAAAGACGCGGCGCTCACAGACGAGGTTGTCCGGGGCGTTACGGGAAGAGTGGGCGATCAGGATGGCGTATTAATTTTTACCCCCTCCCCCGAAGAAACAGAAACAGGGGAGACTGCTGCAGGATACGCAAAGGTACTTTGGGCGCGTAGTCAGCATGATACTTATTATCTGAAGGAAACGAAAGCGCCGGAAGGCTGTGAGCTGAATGATACGGTCATTCCTGTACATGTGGGCATTTATTCTATTTACGCAGATGCGGGCACACCGGACGACGGTGTAAGCGTTATGGCTGGAGTTGGTAAGCTGGCACAAACAATGAAAAAATATGCTGCCGACGAGGAAGTAAACATCACGCTCCGAGATATCACTGCAAATGCCCAGATTCAGCCAAGTGGGAATTTTCAGACGGATGGCTGGCAGCCAATGCTGCTGGACGGAACTACTGTACCGCGTAGCATGAATCTTCACTATGGAAAGAATGCTATAGTGGATTATGGATTGCACGATGAAGACGGCGGGGCAATATATTACCCATATTTTGTTACCGACACAGGTTTTATTACTGCCAGGGTGCGGCAAAATTGGAGCGGTCTGGACAGCGATAATAATAAGTATGGTGATGAAAGCACCAATTATCAGGCGAATAAAGAAAACTTGGGTGATGCTGACATTACCAGCCTATTCAGTTTGTTGAATATTGTGGTTGTAACCGACCAAACGACAGAGGATACTAAAACAGGCGAACTGACTGTGAGCAAAACCATTACCGGGGATATTGAGAGTAATGACGAGTACACCCGGAATTTCACATTCAGTCTGAAGCTGACGGATGCCGATGGAAATGAGATAGATCCTTCTAAAGAGTTCTATTTTTACGGAACGGATAAATCGGGATACATCAGCAGCGGCGGAACTATTCTGCTGCATCATGATGAAAGTATTACCATTTTAGGCTTGCCTGAGGGTACCCATTATACTGTAACAGAGATATTGAATGCGGAGGACGGATATACCTCTATTGGCGGCGTAATCCGTGAAGGAACCATTGTTCTTACGGAAGAGGGGCAGGTGCTGGCCGCAGCGAAATATATCAATGTCCGTGGAAATATTATTCCCTTTACGTTCACAAAGGTGGATGCGGAGAATATCGACAAACCGCTTTCGGGTGCAAAATTTACGCTGTATTGGTGGAATGGTACGGGAACCCCCGACACAACATTGCTTCCCACAACTGGCGCGTCTGTAAACAGTGGATGGTCACTGGTTTCAACAGCTACAAGTGATGCGGATGGCTTGGTGGACTTCGGGTCGCTTGCCGCGGGAACCTATCGACTGATTGAAACGGTGGCGCCGGGCGGCTATATTCTGCCTAAAGCGCAGTGGCAGATTTCGGTGGTTGTAGAAAATGGCGCGCTGAAGCTGGACCGTGTGAGCACAGTGGGCGTTCCGGAGGATAAGCCGCCGGCATTTGCGGTGGAAGAAATAGAAACTGACGAGGGAACAATTTATACGTATAAGCTGCCGAATATGCCGGAAATGCGTCTTCCATTTACCGGTGGAAGAAAAATATATCCGTTTATGGCCGTGGGAGCGAGTTTACTTAGCACGGCGGCGGTCGTTGCCGTGTGGCATTCCGCTCGCGGCGGACGAAATACTAAAAAGAAAACCTGAGTGTACCTGAATTGTAGTGCAAGAGAAAAATAATATATATGAAAGAGGATTTAAATGAAAAAGCGACTTTTAAAAGCAGGCGCACTGATTTTATGTATCATGATGTGTTTGTGCAGCACGATGTCCGTGTTTGCCGAGTGGGTGCAACTATTTCCAACGGATTCAAAAAAGGGAATAGTGGAAGTACAAATTGATACGTCTAAAGGTGAGGTTCCCACAGGTATGCGGACGATTGCCTTCCGTATCATTAAGGTAAGTGTAGACGATGTAAATGAAGGTACAGGAAAAGATCCGTTTTACCAGCCGGCTGATCCTGTTTATACATGGGCGCCTGGTGTTGCAAGATGGGTAGAGCGTGTATATCCGGCTTATATTGATACCAAACACTATGATGCAGTAACGGAAGCATACAGTGAATTGGAATCAGACAGTGAGGCACTCATATCGTTTATTGACGCTTTGGCAGCGGCGATAAAAAAGGGCGATCAGGGCATAGCTTTTAAGAAAAATACCGATGGAACATTCGAGGAGAGCACAGATCCACTTGTAGTTTCCGCCGATATCGGAGCCGCATCTGGCGCAGCGACTATTAAGGGGCTGTCAAAAGGAAGCTATATTGTTTTGATTGAAAACGGTAATAAAATTTACAAGCCTGCAGTTGCAAATCTGACGCCGGTGTGGAGAGACGCACAGCCAGATGGCACAGCGGCTGGATGGTATGTAGATTCTCCGGTACAGCTGCGCATCAAGGATGCGGAAGTAGGAATTGTTAAAACAGTCAGCGACAAGGAAGATGGCACATTTGGCTCTGCAGTAACATCTGGGTTGGGAGATAACGTTTATTTTAATATTTTGGCGGATGTTCCCGTATATTTGGCAAATGCCGTTTCAAAAACTTTTGTGATCAGAGATGAACTTTCCACTGGGCTTTCATTTGATAAGAGTAAGGAACCGACAATATATGGCGTTTTGGGAGACAATGAAACCAAGTTAACAAAAGATAAGGATTACACATTTACGACATCGTCTGGAAGCGATGGCTTATCCGGAAAATTCACTGTAACCTTTGGGGATTACGACAAGGTTTCCAAATATGAAAAAATACGGATAAAATATAACACGCTTGTAGATGAAAAGGCAGTAACCGGTTCTGCCGGGAACCCTAACACCGCTTATATGGATTATGCAAACAATCCCTATAGTGAGAACAGCGCGAAAACAATACAGTCTAAGGCGATTGTATATACATACGGGTTCAATTTGACAAAGACAAATAAGACCGGCGGACTTTTGGCTGGGGCAGTATTTACTCTGGAACGGCAGGTTGGAGAAAACTGGGAGAAAATTCATTTTTCTCAGGATAGTACGGGGGTATATCACCGCGTTACTACCGGGGGATCAGAACGAGTTGAAACGGGTGATGAGGGAAATCTTGGCAAGATGAAGCTGCGCGGTCTGGATACAGGTTTGTATCGTTTAAAAGAGATACAGGCGCCGGAAGGCGGTTATGTGGTTCTAAAGAATTATGTAACATTTGCTATTAAAGATGAAAAGCTTGCAAACGGACAGACTGGAATCGACGGTATTCCAGAGGATGAAAAGGGAGAAAATTTGGCGAGTGCAGACGGTGCAAACGGATATATTGGCCTTACGGTTGAGAACTCCAAGGGATTCGATTTGCCACTGACCGGCGGCATAGGAACGGTTTTATTCACAACTGGCGGCATTGCTCTTGTTGTAGGCGCAATCGTGCTTCTGATGCTTGCAAACAGAAAAAAATCTCGCCGCAGCTAAGCTTGTGATTATACGTTAGAACAGAAGATCGGGCGCAGGCAGTTTGTTGCCTGCGCCCAAATTTTAAGGGGAATTTCGTTTGAAAAAAGGAACGGTATATTGCATTATTATCATTTTGCTTTTTGCAGGAGCGGCACTATTTTTATATCCTGTTTTTTCAAGCTATCTTGCGGAAATACACCAGGCAACCATCGTTTCGGAGTATGACACAGCGGTACAGCAAATGCAGGACGAAAAACTATTGGAAGAATGGAAAAAAGC
>CANRVI010000060.1 GCA_947643245.1 uncultured Clostridia bacterium
AAAAAAAGTACGTTCCATTAAAGCTTTTGGGATTAATTTGCCGTCCCAACCTTTGATTTTTACTTTTTCTTCCCCTGTTTTCGTTTGGGTCGTTTCCCGAATGATTTCAAATTCCCGTCCGGCAGCATACCCGTCATATTTCAGCAGAAATACATCGTCTGCCATAACTTTTTGCCAAAAGGACAACAGCACTTCATAAACATCATATTTGTCCACCAAATTTATATCAGCATACTGGACAATCAGTTTTTCAGACAGCCTTTCTATAAATCGTTTTACATCAACACTGCCGTCAATGCTGCGCAGCTCTGCGTCCACTTCTTGACGCCACGCGGTAAAGGCGGCATCGATTCGGTGTGCATATGCAGAAAATGCTGCATCCTGATATATAGTATCACGTACTGCGTCTTTTTTTACATGCAGTTGATAATAGCCCTGACTCTGCATGGAAAACAGTGTATTTTTTAGTTTTGGAAACAGCGTCCAATATTGATTCATAGAATCTACGTCGCGGGCTGGAATCCCGCCATGAAGATGCGCGTGAATATCCTGCTGGTCCTTCTGTGCGCCGCTGTTGATATACCGCGGAATATTGAGATTGTATTTGTTTTTTACCATAATCTCATCATTGGGCACAAAACGGGCATATCCGGGGTCGTCTGTAATCTGCTGATTGAAGGTCGTAACAATTTTGTAGATATCCCGCTCACGCAGGCGATTGTTGTTTCCATCCTTGATATAATCCCGGCTGGCATCAATCATAAAAATTCCCTTTCGTACAGGCGCATCGGATTTATCTAGTACAAGGATGCAGGCAGGAATACTGGTGCCATAAAACAGGTTTGCCGGCAGACCGATGATTCCCTTGATATATCCTCTTCTAATAATTTCCGCACGAATAGACGCCTCAGCATTGCCGCGAAATAAAACACCGTGAGGCAGAATCACTGCAGCCTTTCCTGCAGGCTTTAGGGATTTTAAAATGTGAAGCAGCCACGCAAGATCTCCATTTTTCTCCGGCGGCCTGCCGTCATAACCGGTAAATCGGCCATACTCCTGTATACCATCCTGCCAATTCTTCAAGGAAAAAGGAGGATTGGCTACAGCGAAGTCAAACTGCTTTAAAACTTTTTCGCCTGTTCCTTCCTCAAAATACTGGGGAGAAGAAAACGTATTGGCAGCTTTGATTTCTCCGGCAGCTTTGTTGTGGAGAACCAAATTCATTTTGGCAAGACCCGCTGTAGTAGTATCCTTTTCCTGACCGTAAATAGCAATCTCAAAGGGGGCTTCATCTGCTGCACGAATCAGAAGGGATCCGGACCCGCAAGCGGGATCATACACCGTGTAATTTCTGTCCTTAGACACGATTTTGTCAATTCCCACTACTTTTGCAAGAATGCGGGACACTTCAGCAGGTGTATAAAACTGGCCCTTGCTTTTTCCGCTTTCCGTGGCAAAGTTGCGCATCAGATATTCATATGCGTCTCCAAGAATATCGTCCCCACCGGCTTTGTTGTTTTTAAAATCAAACTCCGGACGCTGAAAAATGGCAACTAAGCCGGTAAGCTTGTCTACCATTTCCTGCCCTTTTCCAAGCTTCGCTTCATCGTTGAAATGGGCATTGTTTATAATGCCGGACAGTGCGTTGGCCTCCGCCAGTCTTTCGATAATCCTATCAATTCCTTCGCCGATATTTTCTTTTCCCTTTAACGCTATGATATCGTCAAAGCTGCCCCCATCGGGAACAGTGATGTCCGCATACTTCACCCCTTTGAATTTATCCGTAACATATTTCATAAACAAAAGAGTCAATATGTAATCTTTATATTGAGAGGCATCCATACCGCCCCGTAACTTGTCACAACTTGCCCATAGTACAGTATACAGATCCTTCTTTTTGATTGCCATAGCAACGCCTCCTATTCCTGAAATCTCCGGCGACTGCTGCACCGGATGGTACATTAAGTTTTATTATACTCATAAAATGAAATAGAATCAACATTTTTGCCGATTTTTGCAGAATAAGAAAGTTTGAAGTCAACAAAAAAGCAGGTATCACTCTTCGGTGATGCCTGCTTCTGTATCAATGTAGTTGTGAATCGTAGAAAAACTACCTTCGTCCTTCCATTTCATGCCATTCAAAATAACTTCCTTAATAAATTTTGTTAAGACCCGCAAAACGCTGCATGATAACCATATCATACAGATAATCTTCCAAGTCTTGTTTTCTTAAATACACCAGTTCGTATTGTATATGTGTTTTTATAATAACAAAGTCCCTGAGAATTTTTCTCAGGGACTTTGTTTAATATTGGTATGGTGGGCCTTCGGGGATTCGAACCCAGGACCGACCGGTTATGAGCCGGTTGCTCTAACCAACTGAGCTAAAGGCCCGTATAATACAATTCAGTATAACACATTTTCCCCCGTCTGTCAATGATTTTTCCTGTGAATTTACGTCTTCCGGCATATATTTGTCCAATCCCTGTTGACGCATACGCGCTTTTCATGTAAAATAGAGTAAATTCGCGTGATCGCGCAAGGATCATACTTTTCCACCACTTTTAGGAGGGTCGTCTATGAATCATACGCAAAACAACTCTAATATGCGGCGATCCGCGTCTGGTCGGAACGCGCAAGTGCCACATACGCGCAGACCCGTGCAGCATAGAGCGCGGACAACCCCTCCGCACCATCGTTCCCATCCTGGAAACAGGCCTTCTGCGCGGCGAAGAGCACCGATAAAACAAAAGCAGCCGACTACAAGCCGCAACTTTTTTCTAGCCGCGATTTTTGCAGCGCTAATCCTTGTTACCATCATTATCAGCGGTGTGCAATCCTGCGCGGCAGATAAAAAAACAGACGGCGTCGTCACTACAGCGCCTCCGAAAGTCATAGGCCAAGAGGAGAACGGTGCATCTGATGATAAGTCAGCCCTTCCCGCCCTTGCCGTGTTTACAGATGATACAAAGGATCTGGTCATTGACAGCGAATATGGAATCCTGATTGACTTATCTGATAATACTGTCGTTGCATCTAAAAGCGGAGACAGCAGGATTTATCCGGCGTCTATGACAAAGATCATGACGCTGATTGTAGCATACGAGCATATAGAAGATTTGAATGCAACATATACCTTCTCCGCAGAAATTTTTGATCCGTTGTATCAAGCAAATGCTTCTGTGGCAGGATTCAAACCTGGAGAAACAGTTCCATACCGGGATTTACTGTATGGAACGGCACTCCCCTCTGGTGCAGACGCCACTACCGCATTGGCTCTTACTGTTGCGGGAGATGAAACTGCCTTTGCGGAGTTGATGAACCAAACGGCACAGCGTTTGGGATTAAAAAATACCCATTTTGCGAATGCCAGCGGTCTGCACGACGATAATCACTACACCACGTGCCGTGAGATGGCATTGATTTTGGAATATGCTATTTCCATTCCGGAATTGCGGCAGGTGTTGGGCACATATAAATACACCACCACCGCAACAGAACAAAACCCACAGGGGTTGGAACTGCACAACACACTGTATTCTAGAATGAAGGGCACTGAGGCGGAAGGAATGTATGTGCAGGGAGGTAAAACCGGATATACACTGGAAGGGCGCCACTGTCTGGCTACCTTTGCTGCGCCCTGTACGGAAGGAAACGCGCCTTATACCCGCCCAAGGTTTATTTTGGTCACCGCATACGGAATGTCGGAATATAAACCAATTTACGATGCAATCAATACATATGCGGCGTACAAGCCGTAAGCAAAAACACAATTACTGGGCCTCCCTTCATCAGAAAGGGGGGGCTTTTTCAAAGGTAGGAGGGAGGTCCTACCGCTTCCTTTTCACCTTCTCCCAATATGCCGCGGCGGCCTGTTCCGTTTTGTTGTCACCAAATTGGTAATACCGGCGCTCCTTCAAGTCCTTTGGCAAGTATTGCTGTTCCACCCATCTGCCGGGGCAGTCATGGGGATAGATATATCCTGCAAATTTTGGGCTGCGCAAATGGCTTGGAACCTCTCGTCCCAGCCCTGCTCGAACGTCGGCCGCCGCCGCATCCAATGCTACATACGCCGTGTTGGATTTAGGCGCGGTAGCAAGCATCACGGCTGCGTTGGCCAAGGGAATCCGTGCTTCCGGCAATCCTAGTTCTCTGGCGCTTTCTACACAGGCTCGGGTGATCACCGCCGCCATAGGGTAAGCAGCACCAATATCTTCACTGGCAATTACCATTAACCGTCTGCACGGAGAGATTAAATCTCCTCCTTCCAGCAGTCTAGCCAAGTAAAAGACTGCCGCATCCGGATCTGATCCCCGTATAGACTTTTGCAAAGCAGACAAAAGATCATAATGGACATCCCCATCCCGGTCAAAACTGCCCGCCATCACAGAAGGGGTCATGGAGCGAACCAGCTCTTCCGTTACCGGCCCTTCTGCAACAGACGCGGCACATTCCAGCATGGTCAGAGACCGGCGAACATCACCGCCGCAAGACGAGGCAACGTAGCGAAGTGCCTCTTCCTTGGCACCGGACGGGCATAAGGCGTCGCAAACCCGCTGCAGGTGGCAGAATACATCCTCTGCAGAAACAGGACGAAACTCGAACACAGAACATCGGGACAAAAGGGCGTCATAAATGTAGTAATATGGGTTCTCTGTGGTGGAAGCAATCAGAGTAATCCTGCCGTCTTCGATATATTCCAGCATAGACTGCTGCTGCTTTTTATTGAAATACTGAATCTCGTCCAAATATAACAATATCCCGTTTTGCCCAAGCAGCCCTTCCGTTTCCGCCGCTATCGCCTTTACATCGGACAGGGAAGCGGTGGTAGCATTCAGTCTGCGCAGTTCCATGCCGGATTTCTGAGCGATAATAGATGCACAGGTGGTCTTTCCCGTACCAGGTGGGCCAAAAAAAATCATGCTTCCAAACCGGCCGCTCTCTGAAAGACGGCGTAAAATTCCCTTTTCTCCCACCAAATGCTGCTGGCCCGCTACCTGATCGAACGCTGTTGGCCGCAGGCGATCTGCAGCCGGTATCTGTACTCCCATATCGTTCTCTCCTTTATCCAATCAAGTCCCGCACAACTTCTCCTGCCAACAGCAGTCCTGCTGCCGGCGGAACAAAGGCACAGCTGCCCGGCAAACTCCGCCGTTCTCCCATAGAGGCAGTATCCACACCATTGGGTTTGGCCGGCTCCTCTTTGGAATATACAACCTTTACACCAGTGATCCCCCGCTTACGCAATTCAATCCGCATCACTCTGGCTAGGGGGCACACAGAGGTCTTAGATATATCCGCAATCTGAAAACCGGACGGATCTTTTTTATTTCCGGTTCCCATGGAGGAAATCACCGGCACTCCCGCCGCTTTGGCCTCCTGAATAATAGACAGCTTTGCACTTACTGTATCCACCGCATCTACCACATAATCATAAGCAGAAAAGTCAAAATCCGCCGCCGTTTCCGGCAGATAAAACAAGCGATGACACCGTACCTGAATATCTGGATCAATATCTTGGATTCGTGCAGCCATTACGTCTGTTTTATATTTTCCTACTGTACTGTGAAGGGCGATAATCTGCCGATTGATATTGGATATGCTGACTACGTCTGCATCGATTAGGTCCAACTGGCCTACCCCGCTGCGTGCAAGCGCCTCAACCACGGCACCGCCCACGCCGCCGATTCCAAATACGGCAACCCTGCATTGATATAAGCGTTCTATCTTATTACCCAGTAAAAGGGCCGTACGCCCGTGCTGTTCTTTCATAAATTATGACCATGCCTTTTTGATTTGTCCGTCGAATCTATTTTTTACTAATACTTTATCATGCAATATGATATCATGAGAGGGGATCTCTGTCAACGGATTGACGAATCTACATTTAAGGAGTATACTATTTCCCAACGATATATTTACTGTCACTTTGTATGACAAAAGAAAGGTACATACTCATGTTTTACCATTTTGCTTGGTACTTTTTCCTATTCTCCTGCATCGGTTGGTGCGCAGAGGTTGGATATGCCGCCGTGGTAACCAAAAAATTTGTAAACCGCGGATTTTTGCTTGGCCCATATTGCCCTATCTATGGCTTTGGCATTGGTCTGATTTATCTGCTGTCCGTCCCGTTTAGTAAAAATTTGCTTGTTTTGTGGGTTGGCTCTGTTGTAGTTACCTCCGGAATCGAGTTAATCACCGGATTTGCTATGGATAAGCTGTTTCATAATAAATGGTGGGATTATTCCAATTTCCCGTTGAATATAGGCGGATATATATGCGTTCCTTTTTCTATTTTATGGGGATTTGCCTGTGTCGCTGTTGTTAAATTAATTTTCCCATTTACCAACGGACTGATCAATATAATTCCGCACACCATCGGTATGATTCTAATTGTATTTCTTACCGTAGTGTTTGCCGCGGATGCGGTAATTTCAACCCTTACTGCTCTAGGATTAAACAAGAAATTAGAGCATATGGACAGCCTTGCGAAAATATTGGAAGAACAGTCGCAGAAACTTACTGATAAGGTGACCCGCGCCGTGCAAAACGCGGCAGAGTTCTGCGAAGAAGTGGGGGGGCGGCTTTCCGACGGCAAAAATCGCCTGTTAGAAAAGCTGGATAAAGAGCGAGAAAACGAAAAAAAACTGCAGGAAACGCCTGAAGCAAAAGAAAAATATGAGGAAATGGCAAAGACCAGCAGCATTTTGCAGCGGCGTCTGATTGCAGCATTTCCCCATATGAAGCATAAAAAATATACGTTGCATTTGGAAGCAATCCGGGAGAAAATTCACCGACACGGCAAATAGTCAGAAATTGTAACGGCTTAAATCGTGTAGCTTTTATGTGAATTTTTATGGACTGGGCTATCCGTTATAGAACTATTTTTATAGTATAATATGAAAGAGGGCCTATAGGCCCTCTTTCATATTTGTTTTTGCACGGTTTTATATTCATCATAAAATTTGTAATAGGGGCAGGCGCTGTAGGGATGCTGCATAAAGCGAA
>CANRVI010000061.1 GCA_947643245.1 uncultured Clostridia bacterium
GAACAATAACTATGTCGTACAAATATAAAACGGAAATGCATTGTCACAGTAAATATGTAAGCTCCTGTTCCGATGTAGGGGCAAAGGAAATTGTAGAACAATATCTGGAGTTTGGATACAGCACAGTGGTAATTACGGATCATCTTCATGAGGGCACCTTCCAGCATTGGATTCCAGAAGCGAGTCTGGAAGAACGTATCGAGTTCTTTTTGGATGGATACAGAAAAGTGAAGGAATATGCCGGAGACAGACTGAATGTGCTGCTAGGCTGTGAGATTCGGTTCCCCAATACGGGGGGGACGGATTTTCTGGTATATGGCGCTGATGAAGCATTCTTCCAAAATAATCCCGATATGTACAGACATGAGCGCTATTGGATGGGTGCTCTAGTGCACAACAACAATTATATGTTTTTCCAGGCGCATCCCTTCCGGTTTGGCATGATGCTGGCGGAAGAGTATGTGATCGATGGAATTGAGGTTTTCAACGGGCATCCGACCCAAAAGTCCCACAACAGAATGGCACAAGAATGGATGCGGGAATATCCGCATTTTATCGGCATTTCTGGGAGCGACCATCATGAGATGGCGCATCATCCGGATGCAGGCATATTAACAGAGGAACCCATCACCTCCAACGCGCAGCTATTGGAGATTTTGCGCAGCGGTGCATTCCAGCGTATTCAGGATACGGATACAATGGGAAATTGCCGACGTCGTATTTTGGGAGATAAGGCATAAGAAATCCTTCCCACTTGGTGATTCTAATTTGTTCTGGGTATGGGAGAATAGGAGAGATTTCAAGAGAAATCTTCAGATAAAAAGAGTAAATGTAATATTAAATTGAAAAAATGAAAATATTTTAATGAAATCTATTGACATGCCTATATTTATTTGCTATAATGCAACTTGCTGAAAAATTAACCAAATTGCAAATCGGAGGATATCTTATGTCTACTTACATGGCAAAGAAAGAAACCGTTGAGCGCAAGTGGTACATTATCGATGCGGCTGGCAAGCCCCTTGGTAAAACCGCAGCGGCAGCGGCTACGATTCTTCGTGGAAAACACCGTCCTGAATTTACACCGCATGTTGACTGCGGCGAGTTTGTTGTAATTGTAAATGCAAGCAAGGCTGTTCTCACGGGGAAAAAATTGGAGCAGAAATTCTATCGCCGTCACTCCGGCTATATCGGAGGACTTAAGGAAGTTTCCTACAAAACTTTGATGGCTACAAAGCCCGAGTTTGCTATGGAGCACGCTGTCAAGGGCATGCTTCCCCATAACTCTATCGGCGCAAAGGCGATCACCCGTCTGAAGGTATACGCAGGCGAAGCTCACAAGCAGCAGGCCCAGAAACCTGTTCCTTACGAAATCTAAGAGGAGGATGAACGAGATGTATACAAGTGCAAAACCTTATTTTTACGGTACCGGCAGAAGAAAAAGTTCTGTTGCCCGCGTTCGTCTTTATCCTGGGACAGGCAGCATAACCATCAATGGCCGTGATATCGACGACTACTTTGGCCTGGAAACCATGAAGCTGATCATCAATCAGCCCTTTGAAGTAACAGGTACAGTTGGAAAGTTTGACATTGTTGCCAGCGTTAAGGGCGGCGGATTTTCCGGTCAGGCCGGCGCGATCCGTCACGGCGCTTCCCGCGCACTGCTTTTGGCAGATGAGACCTTCCGTCCTGCACTGAAAAAAGCAGGTTTCCTCACTCGTGACCCGAGAATGAAGGAAAGAAAGAAATACGGACTCAAAGCGGCTCGTCGTGCAAGTCAGTTTTCCAAGAGATAATACACTATGGAATATTACACCCTACAGACTTTTCCTGTGGGGTGTTTTTCTTGTGTTTTGGAGGAATGCGCAGTTGCTTTTTGTGTCAAAATACAGTATACTATAGTCATATTTTCAAGGGGAGGAAGAAAGTGTGAAGACTGTCAAACGTGTGATCAGTGTGATTTTGGCGCTATTGCTTCTACCGTGGACTGTGTTGTGTAGTACGGCAATATCGAATCCTTTCTCTGTCCCTTTTGATATATTGGATCCGCAGCTTTGGGAAGGAAGCGACGCAGTGCAGCAGATCCGTTCTCGTCCTTCGGGGGAGGGGAGCATGTTGTATGTGTCCGCCGCAGGCACAGGGGAGACAACACTTTCCATATCTGCTGACTTAGAGCAGCCCCTGGAGCTTGCATCTTTGCGGGAGCTTGCTTTTTCCATGTATATCAGCGGCAGCGGCGAATGTAGCTTTACCGTGACATTTTTGTGCGGCGGCATATATTACAACGCGTCGACGAAAGTATCTGCGGGGGGGAAAACAATGGCGTATATGCTGCTTCCCCAGCAGGTCAAAGGATCTGTGGACGCTCTGGCGCTTACATTGACACGACAGGATGAACCGATTCAGTCTTTTTCCATTTTATCAGCATCAGGTGACGAACGGTACAGCTATGCACACGTGGAGCGCTTTATGAGCGCAGGTTTTGAATCGGTGACAGGCTCATTGCGGGAAGAGGAAAATCGGATTTTTATTAATGCGGAAAACGGCGGCGCTTCTTTTTTTCCACAATATATAAGCAAAGAAACGGAAGATGTGGGAGCTGCAGTATGTCTGCGTATACGCAGCGGGCAAGCCTCTGGAACGATTGCTGTGGAAGGCGTATCTGGTACGGCGCCGCTGCCGCTTGCAGCGGGAGAGCACACATATGTTTTTGTTATAGAGGGGGCCTATTCAGATTTAAAATATGTTTTGAACGGCGTGACAGCCACGCAGGAAGATCCTCTTGTAATCACCAGCGCGGCAGTTTATCCATCAAAGGCTTTCGCAGCAGAAAAAGTCGGCACCATCACATCATGCCGGTCCGACGGGAAAAGCGTTACAGTAAAAGGCACGCTTTCCTCAGAAACAGTTGTGGAGCATATTGACGGCCAGCTGGCGCTGTATATGATTCCGGTTTGGGAAGAGGAAGAGGCAATACTTCAGAAGGAACCTGCGGCAAAGATGAGCATATCTACCCGGTTTGAATTGTCTGCAGTGCCGGAGAATTTGGAAGTATTATATAAATATAAAGTAATGATCTTGTCAGGAGACAAAAAAATTTCTGTGGCGCCTGCAGCTTTTTTAAACAGTGGTGTGGCGGTTACAGTTGCTGACGCTTCCGTAACCGGCGTTCATGGAACGGACACGGTGGGGGTTTTTGAATCCAATGTTTCCAATGTGATTTTGGATGTATATGCGGATCGCCTTTTAGAAACAGATGATGTATACGCGGCGTTGTTATACAATGCTGGTAGATCTCATTATTATTTTGACCGTTCTTACGTGGAAGAGCTGGATGCGCAAATTTCTGTTTATAAATCTTCTGGAACGCATGTTTATATCCGTCTGTTTTCATCCCAAGAGAATGGATTTGTTTATACAGCATCAGATCAGGGAAGCGTATTGCAAATGTATGCGCTAACCTCATTTTTAGCTGAGCGGTATCAGGGAACTGCAGGATTTATTATGGGCAGCGGCGTAAATCTGCAGTATTGGGACGATCCAGAAAGCCTTGCAAGTCTTACGGCTATTTTTGCGGAGATTGTACAGAAGAAATGTCCGGGAGCGGCAGCGGTGGTTCCAGTGGGCAGTGTATATGATGCCAATACTGTATATTCCCCCGCAGGGCTTTCTCCAAAAGACCCAGCATTGTTTCTCAGTCTGTTATCCTTTACCCTCAGTCGGCGGCGTGCCGGTAGTATCCTTCTGGCTTTTGAAACTTTTTCTCATCCCGAAGGGGCAGTTTTAGAAGCTTCTTATCTAGCATCTCTAATAGCAGCATGTGGACATGCTTGTGACGGCGGCATGCTGTTTTGGCAGCCCAATGTAGGAAGTGATGCGGATATAAGCGCGCAATATGAAAGTCTTTGCCTAGAAGCGATGCAGTCGGGCCTGCGCAGTGCAGTCCTGTCTGTTGCAAATTTACATGTTTCCGATTTGTTATTTGACAGAATTAAAGAAACTGTTTTTGATAATACATCCGCTCAGTTGCTCCAACGTATGGCAGCTGTAAATAATACCGCCGCCTATTTGGGAACGTACCCTTTATGGGATTTTACAGATTCTTATGATATCGGAGGTTGGGTATCCGGCGGAGGGATGGGCAGAGTTGTTTCGGCGGACGCAGAAAATGCTCCCGGCCGAGTACTGCGAACCAAATTGGAAAATGCTAGCGGGGAAGCGGGGCTGTTGCTTTGTTGGCTGGACAGGCCATTAAATCTTTCCGAAGGCAGTGTTGTATTTTCTTTCGCCCTGCACAATATAGGGCAGGAAGGAGAGCTTTCTGTTATTTTTGGGAGCGGGGATTCCAGAGCAGAGTATTTATTTTCCCAGCCACAAGACACATATTTTACAGTGACCTGTGATTTGATGGATTTTTCTGCCGCATCTGCTGTGGAGTATATTGCCATTATTCTGCGTGGGGAGAGCGGCGCTGCATTGGAAATTTCCAATGTAAAGGTTTGCAGCATGGTTAAAACAGAACAGCAGCTACAGCAGTTTATAGAAGGTGTGCAGGAAAAGACACAACCTGCCAATCCGGCATATTACGTCCTCCTTGTTTCTATGGCGGCAATAACGGTTGCGATATTTTCCATGTTGGGTAGGCGCAGTGGTCGAAAGGCACACAAAAATATGCAGCAAAAGGGATGATATAGAATTTATGTGGGCCAAAGCATAAAGTATGCATTCTCTTTTTCAGTTTTTTCTCATTCTTTCTATTGCAATGCGACAGTATGCATTATATAATAAAAGAGTACATTTTGTAAAAATATGCAGAACCCGCAAAACGGTGCACATATGTTTTGCATGGAATATACACCGCATTGAGCGGTATGGGAGGATTTATGGAACGCAAGATTGGAACTGTATCAAGGGGAATACGCTGCCCTATCATTCGTGAAGGGGATGAACTTTCATCCATTGTTGTAAACAGCGTTTTGCATGCTGCGCAGCAAGACGGATTTGTGCTGCGAGATAGGGATGTCATAGCAATTACCGAGTCCATTGTTGCACGCGCACAGGGAAATTATGCTTGCGTTGCGGATGTTGCGGCGGATGTGAAAACCAAACTATTGGTGTGATTTTTCCGATTCTTTCCCGGAATCGTTTTGCAGTCTGCTTGCGGGGAATTGCCCAGGGTGCAAAGAAAATTGTTTTGATGCTCAGCTATCCCAGTGACGAGGTGGGCAATCAGCTGGTTACTTTGGATCAGCTGGATGAAGCTGGTGTCAATCCCTACACGGATCTTCTTACACTGCAGCAATACAGAGACTTGTTTGGAGAAAACAAACATCCCTTTACCGGTGTGGATTATGTACAGTATTATGGAGATTTGATACGTCAGTGCGGTGCGGAATGTGAAATTATTTTTGCTAACGATCCCCGGCGAATATTGGATTATACTAAGGAGGTGCTTCACTGCGATATTCATTCTCGCGCTAGAACCAAACGGCTGTTGATGGCAGATGGCGCTCGGCGTGTATATGGTTTGGATGAGATTTTGAACGCACCTGTAAATGGTAGCGGCTGCAATGAGCGGTTTGGGCTTCTGGGATCTAACAAATCTACAGAGGACAAGATTAAATTATTTCCAAGAGACTGCATGCCGCTGGTAATGGAAATTCAAAAGCGGATGCTGGAGAAAACCGGCAAGCATGTAGAAGTGATGGTTTATGGGGATGGAGCCTTTAAGGATCCGGTGGGGCATATTTGGGAGTTGGCGGATCCTTGCGTCTCTGCCGCAAATACGCCCGGTCTGGAAGGCACACCTAATGAAATCAAATTGAAATATTTGGCAGACAATGACTTTGCCTCCCTTTCTGGCGAGGCGCTGCAAAAGGCTATTGAAGACCAAATTAAAGAAAAAAAGGACAATCTGGTAGGCGACATGGCGTCTCAAGGTACGACACCCCGACGCTTTACCGACCTTTTGGGTTCCCTCAGCGACTTGACTAGTGGCTCCGGGGACAAGGGAACGCCGGTGGTTTTGATTCAAGGCTATTTTGACAACTTTACCAACATATAAAGGAGCAATGCTATATGAAACAGGACATGATTCTCATACTTGATTTAGGAAGCGAAGAAAATCCCAGAATTGCCCGAGAAATTCGTGCTTTGGGTGTATATTCTGAAATTTATCCCCACGATATTTCTGTAGAAGAACTGGCTGCGTTGCCGGGTGTGAAGGGAATTATTCTCAACGGTGGTCCTAATCGAGTAGTAGACGGAGTGGAGATCGATGCCTGCGAGGCAGTTTATGCGTCCGGTTACCCTATCTTGTGCGTAGATCATAAAGGTGAACCTGGATGGCCTATAGACGAGGCAGTTCGGAAAGAAATGCTTTCCCGTTTTATTTTTGATACATGTAAAGCCGGGGCCAACTGGAATATGGAAAACTTTATCGCCGATCAGGTGGAACTGATTCGCCGGCAGGTGGGCGACAAAAAAGTGTTACTGGCATTGTCCGGTGGTGTGGATTCTTCTGTTGTTGCTGCATTGCTGATTCGGGCAATAGGCAAACAGCTTACCTGTGTTCATGTAAACCATGGCTTATTGCGCAAGGGAGAGCCGGAGCAAGTAGTGGATGTGTTCCGTAATCAAATGGATGCTAACTTGATTTATGTAGATGCGGTGGACCGTTTTCTGGACAAGCTGGCCGGTGTGGCTGAACCGGAGCAAAAACGGAAGATTATCGGAGCAGAGTTTATCCGGGTATTTGAAGAAGAGGCCAGAAAGCTGGACGATATTGAATTTTTGGCACAGGGAACAATTTATCCTGATATTATTGAATCTGGTACAAAAACAGTAAAAGCGGTGAAAAGCCACCACAATGTAGG
>CANRVI010000062.1 GCA_947643245.1 uncultured Clostridia bacterium
TATGTATTGGATGCAGCGGACGACCGGATACAGGATCAAAAAAGCGGCAGCTACAACCCGTTGAATATTGCCCCTATTGCTTCGGAATGTTTGTCTGTGGCAGTGCGCTTGGATTTGTCCAAGCTGGAGGCCGCTGTAAATTTGATGGACTTCTCCGGCCGCAGTGAATTACTTGGTCTTATTGAAAATATTCTATATAAAGGTATGCCTCTGGAAGCCGACCGGATTTTCCAGGGGAAATGTAAAACAAAGGAAAGGCATGGTTCATCCGCATGACAGACCCTTATAAGGTCCTTGGCGTCTCCCGCGACGCAACAGACGATGAAATCAAAAAAGTATACAGGGAGCTTGCCCGTAAGTATCATCCGGACAATTATACCGATACGAATCTAGCTGAACTGGCTGAAGAGAAAATGAAGGAGATCAATGAAGCGTATGATCAAATTCAAACGGAACGCTCCGGGAAGGGCAGCAGTTCTTCTTCCTATAACAGCACCAACTACGGAAGCGGCACCACTACTGACAGCCGGTATATAGAGATCCGAAATCTCATCAATCAACGCCGGTACTCCGAGGCGGAAATGCGGTTAGATTCCTTATCCGTAGCAGACCGTAACGCAGAATGGAACTTCTTGAAAGGATGCGTGCTGGCACAGCGCGGACATTTCTACGACGCCCAAAGATTTATTGAAACTGCCTGTTATATGGATCCCAACAATACGGAATATCATAATGTCCGGGCGCAGATGGCCGGACGGGCAGGCGGATTTGGCGGAGCATACAACACTAGAAATACAGGAGATGCCGATTTGTGTTCGATTTGTACAACACTATGGTGCCTGGACTCCTGCTGCGAATGTATGGGCGGCGACTGTATTCGCTGCTGTTAGGCAGGAGGCTGATATGGAAAGCAGTCATAAGCAGACAAAACGAATCGCACTGTGCGCTATTCTCTCCGGACTCAGTTTGGCAGTACTGTATATAGGTGCGCTCAGCGGTATTTTTGACTTGTGTGCAGTAATTGTCGGCGCCCTTGGAATCGCGTTTGTAGTGTTGGAAATCGGCGGTATTTATCCCTGGCTTACCGGTGCGGTGACAATCATACTGTGTCTCCTTTTTTTGCCGGATAAATTTATAGCTTTGGAATATTTAGTACTGGGCGCATTGTATCCGATCATTAAGTCTTTTTTTGAACGATTTAAAAAAATCGTCTCCTGGTTGCTAAAACTGGTTTATTTTAACGGTGCCTTGTCAGTATGTGTTCTGCTGGCTATGTTCGTGCTGCACTCGCAGGACTTTCTCTCTGCTTCATGGCCAGTTATCTTTGCTGCAGGAAATGTCTTTTTTATCATTTATGATATCGCTCTCACCTCCTTTATTTCTGTATATGTACTGCGCCTGCGCAAGCGACTGAAAATCAAAGGATTAAAATAAGTCTCCCTGAATAGGGAGACTTTTGCTTTTTAGTTTAGTACTCATCAATACTTAAAACGCCTTTTATATTTCCTTCATTCGAAAATGCTTTGATGAAAAGCAAAAGTTCCAGCAATTTATTGGAATAATTATGCAGAGAATCTATCTGTAAGTACGAAAAAAATACATTCTATCCACATGACACAGATTAAATTTTAAGAGAAATGGCAAAAGGGTCTTGACTTTCTGCAAAAATTCCTGTAAAATTCACCTGTACTATTACAGATGGTACAGTGCTGTAAAAACAGTCCAACTACGCAGAAAGGAGCAGCCTGTATGTTTCAAATAGATGCTATGTCAAGAACACCCGTGTATGAACAAATTATTTCTCAGGCAGAAAAGTTTATCCTGGGTGGAATTCTCCACTCCGGTGACCAGCTTCCCTCTGTGCGAAGCCTCTCTATAGAGTTGTCTGTCAATCCTAATACAATTCAAAAGGCGTATGGCGAACTGGATCTGCGCGGGATTATCTCCACCGTCCCTGGCAGAGGATGTTTTGTTACAGAAAAAGCCTTAGAAACGCTGCGTGCTAACAGCAGAAAAAAGCTGCTTCTTTTAGAGGAGCTCGTGGCAGAGCTCTGGGCAGCTGGTGTTACCCGAAAAGAATTGAACGACGTGGTGGAAAATGCAATCGGAGGAGGCCGTCAAAAATGATCTTGCTTTTCCAGATGCACATAACGCCTAGACTGTCTTTCAATTGCTTAGGAAAGGTATGGTAAGTCATGATTCAAGTAGAAAATCTTACAAAAAAATTTGACACCTACACAGCGCTGAAAAATATATCGTGTACCATTGAGGATGGCTGTATATACGGGATGGTAGGCTCCAATGGAGCGGGAAAATCCACTTTTTTACGTATTCTATCCGGAGTTTATAAGGCCGACAGCGGAACTGTAACGATGGATGGCAAGCCAATATATGAAAATCCCGCGTCGAAAGGCCAAATTGCCTTTATACCCGATGACTTGTATTATATAAACGGCGCCAATATGGATCGTATGGCGGCTTTATATCAGTCCTTATATCCATGTTTCAATCGGGAAAAATATGAGGGTCTGGCCAAGGAACTGGGGCTGGACCGAAAAAAAAGCATCAATACCTTTTCCAAGGGCATGCGGCGGCAGGCAATTACGATTTTAACATTGGCTGTCTGTCCCAAATATATTTTTTTCGACGAAACCTTTGATGGGATGGATCCTGTTGTACGCAGTTATATTAAGGGATTGATCTGTCAGGATGTGCTGGATCGGGGTGCGGCGGCTATCATTACTTCCCATTCCCTGCGGGAATTGGAGGACACCTGTGATCAGCTGGCGCTGCTGCATCGGGGTGGTCTAGTCCTGGAAAGTGATATTCAACATCTGAAAACTTCTCAGTTTAAAATTCAAATTGCCTTTCATGAAGCATACGATCAATAGAAATTTAACTGTCTGGATCTGGTACATTTCTCCAAGCACGGTTCTGTTGCAAATTTAATTGTGCGGGGCGGTCGAGAAGAAACACTGGAAACGCTGCGCGCCATGGAACCGGCGCTGCTAGAAGCCCTTCCCCTCACTCTGGAAGAGGTATTCACATATGAAATGGAGGCTCTGGGGTATACCTTTCATCTAGATTGACGCTTCTACTAAATTACCGTAAAATGTATGGAAAGGGGTATAAACGATGAAAAAGAAATGGTTTTGTGGCGGTATATATTCAGAAGGCATGCGACAGCTACGGATGTTCGGCTTTATTGTGTCAAGCCTGTATTTGGTATTTCTCATCGCCGTTCCCATTTTGGAATATATAGATTATTTACATTATGTAGAAAATGGTCAGTACCCTCTAGCGGTTAGCTTCAGCAGTCTGATGGAACCGTTAATGGCGCTGCCAATTTTTGCCGCACCCATTATGGCGCTAATTGTGTTTTCAGGATTCAATAAGCGTAAATATGCTGATTTTTACCACGCACTGCCTTATACAAGAATTTGCATTTTTCTCAGCTATACCGCATCGATTCTTACCTGGATATTTTCTGTTTTAATTCTCTCCGGTGTCGTAAATTTACTGATGCATTTCATATTTCCAGCAGTATATGTAATTTCCTTTGCCGGTTTTGCCGACATACTGCTGAGCATGGCAGTGATGACGCTGATGACTATATCGGCAGTACTACTAGGATGCAGCTTTACAGGAACCCTGCTCGCAAATATTACTGCGTCCGGATTAATCCTTTTTTTGCCTCGCTTTGTCATTATCCTGCTTGTAAACACTATCACAGCGAAACTTTCTTTTGTGGTGGAAGAATACTTTATGGCAATTTTATCCACAAAATATAATATACTGGTAGACTATTTGGCCGCAATCGCACGGTTTGGCTCTGAAGCCGTCTATCCTTTGCAAAACAATTTGGCCTGTGATTTGTATTCCCTTATGCTTGCTCTGGCTATGGGCACGCTTGCCGCTATTCTGTTCGTTCGTCGAAAAAGTGAGAGCGCCGCAAAAAGCGCACCCCGGCGCAGCATACAAGCAGGAATCCGAATTGCGCTCACTCTGACATTTTCCTTTATAGCAACCTGTATGCTGCTTACAGGAAGAGAAAATTTATCGCTGGCCGTCTTTTTTTACATTATCGCAGTGCTTATATATTTTATTTATGAACTGCTTTCCACCCGAAACTGGAAAAATCTTTTAAAGGTTGTCCCCTCTCTCGGAATCGTTGTGCTGCTGAATCTGGCCTTTGTAGGCACAGTAAGCACTGTCACCTCATTCTCTGCCGCTTTTCGCCCGCAGGCTGACGAAATTATCAGTGTACGGTTTATGATCGATGATTATGTTATCCAATATGAAGATTCCTGGAATGCTGTGGGCAATTACTGTGACCGGCAAGTGCAGAATATATCCATTGATGACCCCGAAATTTTATCTATCGTCGCAAATGTCTTAAATGAAAACATGGAAAAATTTGACCGCGGCGCCCCCTATTATGAAAGTACCAGTCGGATCGTGGCCATCAAGACCGGTGCTATTACCCGGTATCGACGAATCTTTCTTTCAAGGAAAACAATGAATACTTTGCTGGAGCAGCTATCACAGCTGCCGGAATACAGAGAAAAATATTTGTCTATTCCGCCGGCACTGTCCGGAACAGAAAATGTGCAGCTTGGATCCCATGGATTTATCACGGATCAGAAGGAATGGAACTGGAATGCTATTCTCGATTGCTTACAGGAAGAAATCCATACTGCCGGATTCGAAACATGGTATCAGTTTGTAAACGCCGATCTGTCTCACGAGGCTCTTATTTCCTACGCAACAGAAAGCAGTGTGCAAGGCCTGACAAAGGCAATGATTCCCCTCTCCTATGATTTGACGCCGAAAACGCTGTCTCTGGTTATAAAAGAAAATTATAATAGCAGCGGTACCGCTGCCAAAGAAGCCATTCAAGTGCTGAAAGGGGAGCTAAAGCTCGACGATACAGCCGGATACAGTACAATTATAGCCGAATACAGTTATGTTACAGAATCCGGACAACGGGAAACCCGGTACATTGATTTTACAGATTGGCAAAACCCTCAAATAAGCCAGCAACAAGTTGCGCAAATGATGTACCAGCTAGGCACACAGCTGGAAAGTGCAGAAGGCATACCCTGCGCTGAAACGTATATCAGCATTTACTATGATTACAACGCTCCTATAAATGGAACGTGGGAAACGGGGCGTAATTTGGTATATTTCCCTTTGCCAAGACAGTTTGAAACGGAACAGTTGGCTGCCATTGCCTATGCCTATGGTTCATAAACGCAAAAAAGCTGCGGACATCTGCCCGCAGCTTTTTCTTATTATATTTTTTCAGTTGTATTATACTTTTCCAGCTTTTCAAATGCATCCGTCAAAAGCTGTACAGAAATTGGATAGGGATTATGCGCAATATCCGGCATGGCACAAACCTTTGGAATTATGTTCAGCACTTCTTCTCGGGTAAGTTGGATTTCTTCCGGAGAAGTAGGAAGCCCTACTGATTTCATAAACCGATGCATTGCAACAAATGCATCTTTCTGTCCATCTGCAAGAAGCAAAAGTAAAACGCTAAAACCGACCACTTCTCCATGAAGATGGTTCTTTTCTACATGAGGGTACGTGGTAAGCGCATAAAACACAGCATGTGCAAGACCAGTATTATAGTCTATGGTATGTTCAGCCGTAAGCAAAATCGATGCGATTCCTGTGGTCACGACAATTGCCAGTGCCACCTGTTCAAATGGCTCCGTCGCCAGCCCGTCACGGTTATCCTCTAAAGCCTGCGCGCCCCAGTACAAAATAGGATCCACACACATCCGTGCCGTCGCTATACCCAGCGCATGATAATGGGACAATATCTCTCCCCTGGCAGATACAGTACTTTCGTAATATTTGGCGTAAGTATCTCCCATGCCGGCCCACATATACCGAACCGGTGCGGCAGCCAGTATGGAAGTATCTATAAAAGTATGCATCGGAGGCTGCCTCAAAAAACAGGGGCGGGAAAAGGATCCATCTGGATGATACAGAATAGATACTGCCGTAGTAGCCGCACAAGTGGAAGCGATAGTAGGAAAAGCAAAAACCGGCTTATTCATCTTCTGTGCTAGAGCCTTGCAGGTATCCAATGCCTTTCCGCCTCCCACAGCAAAAATCATATCCGCCTCCCGCACATCCTTTGCCTCAGCTAAAGCGATAATATTTTCTTCTGAGGCTTCTCCGCCATACAGAAGTGCCTGTGGGGCAAAAATATCTGTCCCCATCCCCACACGAATCTTCGCTTCTGCTGCATCTAGAGCTTGCCGGCCTCCGATAATCACTGCCTGCCGGCCTGACTTTCTGCATATATCGGAAATCGCGTCATACGCCTGCACCCCCACTGTATAGGACGGAAGCGTTATAGAATAATCCGTCATATTTTTATCTCCGTAAATCGTCAGGCAATCTGATATACGGCCGTAATCTGCCCAGACAAAATATATTTGAGGATCACTAAGTCTGCTGAGGATAACATACCATCCCCGTTGATATCCGGATATCTGGGAACTGCATTACCAGCCACGGCACGTGACAAAAGTATGAAATCCGTCATGGTCGTTTCACCATCTCCGTTCACGTCTCCTAGCACAGATGAACCGATTACTGTTGTATGCTCAGCAAGCCGGAAAGCACCCGGAACCCCGTCAGCCATAGTTCCAGCCGTCTGCGCCACATGCATATAATGATTTGAGACGCCTCCAGACGCGCCGGTAAAGAAAAGTTTTACATAGGTTTCCGCCGGCAAGTTAGTACATTGCAGACGTATATATCCTATGCCGCCCGCCTCATAATGTTCCACCTGTACACCGG
>CANRVI010000063.1 GCA_947643245.1 uncultured Clostridia bacterium
AGCCATCATTTTGTACTACGCCTTTCGTTTTGTACGGGAGCGCCGGGCGGGAAAACTAGCTGTTGGTGTGATTTTCTTCACCATGTTTTTGGTACTCAGTGATTTACTTGGTATGCATGCGCTGAAATATATATTCCAGAATCTTTTTCAGGTGGGCGTAATTGCACTGGTGGTTTTATTCCAGCCAGAAATGCGCAGCGCTCTTGAAAAAATGGGCGGCAGTTCCCTGAAAGGATTAAAAAATATCAGCGATTCCAAAGATGGATCGGCTTGGATGCTGGCAATTCGGGAAGTATCTGCTGCTGCGTCGCAGATGGCTGTAGATAAAACCGGTGCGCTGATCGTTTTTGAGCGGGGAACTAGACTGGGGGAAATCGCCGCTACCGGGACGATATCCGATGCGCAGATCAGCGCATATCTTTTGCGAAATATTTTTTTCAACAAAGCACCTTTGCATGACGGCGCGGTTTTGCTGCGGGATGGAAGACTTTACGCTGCAGGATGTCTTTTGCCGCTCACTCACCAGACAGATTTAAATAGGGATTTGGGCACGCGCCACCGCGCAGCTATAGGACTTAGCGAGGACAGTGATGCGGTAGTTGTGGTAGTTTCCGAAGAAACAGGGACCATTTCGGTGGCTGTGGATGGCTATCTGACCAGGGGGTATAATGCGGATACGCTGCGAAGCCGCTTGACAGAGCTGGTTGAGCCTGTTTCTGATACAGGAGAAGGCAAGAAAATTTTTCGATTTATTCGCAAAGGACGGAGGACGCAGAAGTCTGCAGAGAGGAGCGACAAAAAATGAAACAGGAGAAAGTTGCTGCTCAGGGAAAGAGAAACTGGCATATTGGCACAAAGATTCTTTGTATAGTTTGTGCTTTCATTATCTGGCTTTATGTAATGGAAGTGGACAGCCCGGATTATGAATCGGAATTTTTAGATGTGCCGGTAAATTTAGCAGGTGTATCCACGCTGGAAAATGAACATAATCTGTCTGTATTCGGCGGGTTTGACGCTACTGTGGATTTAAAGGTGAAGGGGCCTAAAAGCGTGATTGGCAGATACACGGTTTCCGATATCAATGTTACTGCAGATGTTTCGGGGATTGTTCAGGCAGGCAGTCATGAGGTGGCGTTGTTTTTTGACTTGCCTACAGGGCTCACAATGCTGGAGTCGTCTGTATCTAGGCTTTCCTTGTATATTGATGAACGTTCATCTGTTGTTGTAGATGTACGATCTCGTATTTCTTCTGTAACAATACCAGAAAGTTATGAACTGGGAGAGCTTGTAGCGGATACGGATACTGTAAATGTAAGCGGACCGAAAACGATTCTGGACGATATCGATTTTGCCCAGGTGAGTTTAGATGCGGGAGCAATTGAGTCTTCTGTTTCCATGGTGGGTACTTTGGAGCTTATCAGTTTGTCTGGCAATGTGATTACCAACCCATATGTACGCCTTTCAAAAACGGAAGTCAAGGTTAACATACCTGTATACTGCTATAAAGAATTAAAACTTGTTGCTGCTGTAAAATATGGCTATTATACGGAAGCTAACTGCCGTATCACCATGGACCCGGAGACGGTAACTGTAAAAGGAGACCCTGCCGTTTTGGCGAATATGGATGAACTTGTGGTGGCTACTTTAGACGAAAAGGCGATTACAGAGGATTCGAGCTTGATCGTGCGGGTGAATGTTCCAGATACGCTTACACTGGACGAAGAATCGTCGACAGCAACAGTTGCTGTGCGGCATATTGGAACGAAAACCAGAACCTTTAACATAAAGGATATAAAAATTTCCGTTGACAGTGGAGTGGAGTATGAGTTGCTTTCCCAAACGATTCCTGTTACTGTACGGGGGGACCGAGATGCGGTGGATGCGCTACGCGCGGAAGATATTGTTGTATCCGCCGATTTGACCGGATATACCCACAGCAACATGGGAAGGGTATATGCAGAGGGAAAGGTTTCCATAAATGATCCTTCCGGCACGGTATATGAACTGGGTGAGTATAATATTCAGGTGGCGATCAAGTGAAAAGCAAAATTATTGTTGAAAATATACGGGTGCCTATTGCGGCGCAAGACGGAGAGATATTGGAAATTGCCAGGAAGAGACTGATGCAAAACGCAGTTTCATTCATTCCAGACTCTCTTCATATCCATCGAAAATCTGTAGATGCAAGACATCGAGGAAAGATTTCCTTTGTTTGTTCCGTTTTAGCATATTCTGAAGAAGATGCAAAGCAATTTTCCTCTTTGCAGAATATAAAAGCCCGGCAGGAAGAATCATTTTCTTTACCCATGGGGGATGAAATGCTGCCGGGGCGTCCTGTTATTGTAGGCTTTGGGCCGGCCGGGATATTTTGTGCTCTGCTTTTAGCGCAGGCGGGACTTTGCCCTTTAATACTAGAACGTGGAGGATCTGTGGCCCAACGGGCGGATGCTGTAGAGAAGTTTACGTCTTTGGGACAGCTAAATTTGCAGAACAATATCCAATTCGGCGCTGGAGGCGCTGGTACCTTTTCTGATGGAAAGCTCACGACGCGCATTGGGGACAGCAAATGTGGATTTATTCTTCAAACGCTCCATATGCTGGGGGCTCCAGAAGATATTTTGTGGCGGGCCAAACCACATATTGGAACAGATATTTTGCGTACAGTAGTGGATAATGCGGACCAGGAGATCCGCCGTCTTGGAGGAGAAATCCGGTATATGACCAAGGCAGAAGCGATGGGAGACGGATGGATTGCGGCAGATGGGGAGAAATTGGCCTGCGGTCCGGTAGTACTGGCGACAGGTCACAGTGCGCGAGATACGTATGCGTACTTAATGAAAGCGGGATATGCGGTGGAACCTAAGCCCTTTTCCGTTGGTGTACGTGCAGAGCATTTGCAGGAAGAACTAGACGCTGCTTTGTATGGAGATCCACAGCTTGCCCAGCGACTGGGGCATGGCGAGTATCAAATGTCTTGGCGACGGGGACAGAGAGGAGTATACACCTTTTGCATGTGTCCCGGCGGGGAAGTGGTTGCTGCTGCATCGGAAACAGGCGGGGTGGTGACCAACGGAATGAGCAGGCATGACCGGAACGGGAAGAATGGAAACGCAGCTGTTGCCGTTTCTGTTCTTCCAGAGGATTTTGGCAGTAGCCCTGCTGGAGCGATTCAGTTTCAGCGTGCTCTGGAACAGGCGGCATTTGCGGCTGGAGGCGAAGACTACAGTGCGCCGTGTCAAAGCGTGGGTAACTTTTATATCGGTAAGACGGGCGGATTTGGCAAGCGCGTTCTGCCCTCATATGGAAACGGCAGAGTTCGGGCTGCTGACTTCAATTTGTTGCTGCCTCCTTTTGTCTGCGATATGTTAAAAGAAGGTCTACACCGTTTTTCTGGAAAAATCGCCGGCTATGATGCAGCAGATGTACCCCTGACAGGGATCGAGACTCGTACCAGTTCACCGGTGCGTATTCTTCGAAATGATAATTTGACTGCTATTGGGTATAATCTGGTATACCCTTGCGGAGAAGGTGCGGGATATGCAGGTGGAATTATGAGCGCTGCTGCTGATGGAATCCGAGTGGCATTAGCTATCTTGTCCCGATTTAAGCGGGAAATATAAAGAGTAGAACATTGAACCGCTGCTGCGGTATTGGAGAATTTAAGAATGTCTGCAAAAAAGAAAATAGTATGGGACGTGAAAGCTACTCGCCGCCAGGTAGAAGAAAGTGTGGCTGCCCGGGAGATTGCCCAGGAACTGGAGCTGTGCCTTCCAACGGCGCAGCTCATTATAAACCGAGGGTGTAAAAATGCGGACGAGGCGAAGGACTTTTTAGAAAACAAAACGGATCGTTTATACGATCCCTTTCTGATGAAGGACATGCGATGTGCAGCTGAACACCTTCTTACTGGAGTAGCTGCAGGCAAGCAGATCGTAATTTATGGAGACTATGATGTGGACGGCGTGACTTCAGTGTCGATATTATACATGTACTTTTTAGTGCTTGGAGCTGCAGTCAATTTTTATATTCCATCCCGGATTCGCGAAGGATATGGAATGACAGAGGCTGTTTTGCATCAGCTGAAAGAAAATGGGTGTGATTTAATTGTGACGGTGGATACAGGGATCACCGCTATAGAAGAAGCGAAAATCATTCGCAGTCTTGGTATGGAACTGATTGTTACCGATCATCATGCGTGTCATACAGAAGTGCCAGCGGCGCTTGCTGTGGTAAATCCAAGGCAGCCGGAATGTCCGTATCCTTTTAAAGAATTAGCAGGCGTAGGAGTTGTATTCAAGCTTCTTTGCGCTATGGAGATTCTGCGGTTTCAGGAGCGGACGGTGCTGGAAAATATTCGCTGTGTCAGCGATGCATATATGGATTTAGTAGCTATGGGTACAGTGGCGGATGTGATGCCTTTGCGAGACGAAAACCGGCTAATCGTATCTAGAGGACTGCATATGATGGAGACGGCGCCCCGAACGTCGATTGCGGCGCTGCTGGACGCAGCAAATACAGATGCAAAGCCTCATCAAAAGAGAAAGATTACTTCTGGTTATATCGGTTATACGATTGCCCCACGTATCAACGCGGCCGGCAGAATCCGCAGCGCGTCCATTGCGGTGGAATTGCTGCTCACAAAAGAGCGCAGTCAGGCGGATGTGCTTGCCAAAGAACTATGCAAAATTAATCAGGAGCGTCAACTGGAAGAAAATAAAATAATGGAGCAGGCTTTCAACCGTATTGATGGAGATGAGGAACTTGTGCATGATCCGGTAATTGTTTTGGCAGATGAAAGCTGGCATCACGGAATTATTGGAATCGTCGCATCCAGAGTTGCGGAGAAATACGGGAAGCCCTGCATTTTGATTTCCTTTGATAATGGGGAAGGGGCGGAAGGAGATATTGGAAAGGGAAGCGGCAGAAGTGTTAAGGGGATGAATCTGGTAGAAGCGCTGACCCATTGTGCGGACTTGTTGATCAAATATGGCGGCCATGAATTGGCAGCGGGACTATCTGTCAGCAGAAACCATCTTGCCGCGTTTCGCAGGCGTATCAATGATTATGCTAGAGGATGTTTTTCGGAAAAAGAGCCGGTGCCGGTGCTGGAAGCAGAATGTGAACTGATTCCTGCCGACATACATATGACGCAAGCAGCGGAACTGTATCGTCTGGAACCTTTTGGAGTATCTAACCCAATGCCGTTATTTGTAATGCGCGAGATGCGGCTCTCTTCTGTTTCAGGGGTAGGCGGTGGTAAGCATGTAAAAATGACCCTTGCAAAGGACACGCTAGTGGTTACGGCCATGTTTTTTAGAAAAGCGCCAAATGAACTGGATTTGTACGAGGGGGATAGCGTGGATGTTTTATTTCAGTTGGATATTAACACATATCAGAATGTGAAAAATTTACAGTTTATTGTAAAAGATATTCGGCTCAGTGATGCGAGTGCGCTGGCATATGAAAAAGAAAGGCAGCTTTATTGGGCGCTGAACAGCGGAGAGTCACAGCTGCGCTTGACGCGTCAGGAGGCGGAAAGCATTGTCCCTTCCAGAGAAGACCTGGGCGCTCTGTATAATCTTATAAAAAAAGAGCTGCGTATGGAGCGTGATACCTTTAGTATGCGTTCTTTATGCAACCTTTTGCAGGGCATGGGCAGGGACATGCGTTATGTAAAGGTGCAGTATATGATTCGAATTTTTCAGGAGCTAAACATACTGGGTGTGGAAAAAATTGAAGACGAGCGGGAAATATACCGTTTCAAATATATTTATGTGAAAACAAAGGCGGATTTAAACAAGTCCAATATATTAAAGAAACTGCGGACAGCATGTGTGGCGGAGAAAGCGTAAGTACAATATGGAAATACCAAAAGAAATCGAAAGAAGCACAGACGATATTAAAAATTTGCTGGGAATGCTTAAATCCAGCGGCAGAAAATATGATATAGATAAGATTACGGCAGCTTTTTTATATGCTGCCGATCTTCACGAAGGACAATTCCGCAACAGCGGAGAACCCTATATTATACATCCGGTTGCGGTAGCAGAGATAGTTGCGGCGTTGGGGTTGGACACAGACTCCATTTGTGCAGCATTTCTCCATGACACGGTAGAAGATTGTTCGGATAAAACTGATCTTGATACCATAGAAAAATGGTTTGGTGCGGATGTGGCCATGTTGGTCAGTGGTCTGACTAAACTGGTAGACTTAAACATTGAAGACAAGGAAGAGGCGCAGATGGAAAACATCCGTCGGATGCTTCTTGCTATGTCTAAAGATGTGCGGGTAATTTTTATCAAGCTTTGTGACCGGTTGCACAATATGCGCACATTAGACGCTAAACCGGAAAACAAGCGCAGAACTACAGCCCTGGAAACGATGCATGTATATGCGCCTCTGGCCCACCGTCTTGGTATCCAGCGTATCAAACAGGAACTGGAAAATTTGGCCCTGTCTTATCTGGATCCCATTGGATATGCAGAGGTAAGCCGGCACATTGAAGAAAAATACGGACAAAACCAAAATTTCATTGAAAATGTTCGAGCAAATGTTTCTGCCCATCTAGAAAAATACAACATTCAGTTTACACTGGAAGGGCGCGTGAAAACGGTATACAGCATTTATCGGAAAATGTTTAATCAGTCCAAGGAATTTGACGAAATCTATGATTTTTATGCTTTGCGGATCATTGTAGAAACAGAACTGGAATGTTATACAGCTCTAGGGATAATCCACGAAATGTACAAAAGTA
>CANRVI010000064.1 GCA_947643245.1 uncultured Clostridia bacterium
CAACGCGCTGTCCACCTGGGCATCTGTCTGATATGCTTCTATAAGATGCTTTGCCGGTGCCTTATTGATCACGCCGGGAGCTTCCCACTTTTCTTCCTCCGAATTTTCACAGTAACCCAAAACAAAGATCAGGGACCGCTCCTCCCCCGGCTCCAGAGTCAGGTGAAGCATATGAGAGCCAATCGGCGCCCATCCGGAAGCAACCGAATTTTGCGCCTCACCAGCAAAAACCACATTGGGATGGTCAAATCCATTATACAAGCCTAGGAAGATTTCCCTATCTGTATCATATCCGTCGATAGGGGCATTGACAGAAAACACTGCGTAGTGATTTCTCCGTTCCCGATATTCCGTTTTATGATAAATGGCGCTGCCGACTACCTCGACTTCTCCAATGGAAAAATTGCGCTGAAAATTTGTCTGATCATCCCACGCATTCCAGAGACAAAATTCCACAAAAGAAAACAGTCGAATATCCTTTTTCGCGCCGCTGTCGTTACGGATTTTCAACCGATGTACCTCGCAGGTATCCCCCAGAGGCACAAAGGAGGTCTGAGACACAGAAAGCCCCCTTGCGCTGGAGTTGATGGTTGTATATCCCATACCATGGCGGCATTCGTATGTGTCATATGCCGCTTTTACAGGCATCCAGCCTGGGGTCCATACAAACCCATCGTCGTTGATGTAAAAATACCGCCCGCCTGCATCTGTAGGCACATTATTATACCGATACCGAGTCAGACGCAACATGCGCGCATCTCGATAAAAGCAATATCCGCCCGATGTGTTGGACATCAGAGAAAAAAAGTCCTCGCTGCCTAAATAGTTGATCCATGGATAGGGGGTATCCGGCCGCGTGATCACATACTCCCGGTCCGCGTCGTTAAAATAACCGTATTTCATATTTTTCTCCATCCTTTATGCAAAAAGTCTCTCTACTGAAAGATCCACAAAACTTTTAAGATAAATATCGCTCTGTTTTTCAATTTGGGCCGCATGGTCTTCCTCGTCTGCATCCCAAACTGCACAGACAGGAAACCCGCATTTTTTAGCAGTGGCGACTGCATGCCGGGCGTCTTCAAACACCCAAGTAGCAGTGAGAGGAGTTCCAAGAAGCTCCAATGCCTGCAAGAATACATTTGGCTGTTCTTTACCTGCACCGGCCTCTCCACAAGTGGTAATTGCAGCAAAATAGTGATCAATCCCCACTCGCCGCAGCGCGCCCTCTACCAAATAGCGGTCTGTAGCAGTTGCAATACACATGGGCACCCCATGCTCATGCAACTTCGCCAGCAACGCTGCCACCCCAGGCCGCAGTAAAATTTCATGAAAATATGCGTGCTCTAATATCCGATTGCAGTCCGCAATAATCTCGTCCGCCGTTTCCTGCAGACTATATACACTGCGGATATAGTCTGCCGCTTCCCATAGGCTCATATATCGAACTATATCTTCTATCCCATTTGTGGGTATGAGCCCTCTTCCGGTGAGATAGCGGGTAACAAAATTCTGATACAAATACATGGAGTCAAATAATGTGCCGTCACAATCAAAAATCGCGCCTTGTATCATACCGATGTATCCTCATCACAAATTTTACGAATACGATTTACAAAGGACTTTGCATCCTCATTCCACATAACAATCAGCGTGCCGTCTGCAACTTGGATTACGCTTTCCACACCGGTAAATGCATTGCTTACCCCAAGCGGGACAGTACTTGTAAGACAAGCATTTTCTAAAGGGAACCTCAAGCCCTGCAGTGTTACACCGCAGGCTCTGTCGGCAGCGAACACGGATACCATTCCCGTTTTCCCAGCTTCAAACTGTAGTGCGCCATCGCTAAACGTGCATGTCGCGTTTCCCTCACCCCACAGCCAGCATACAGCACCATGCTCTGACGCGCCAGCGCAGTTCTGTAAATTAGCTATCGTATGATCCAATCGTCCGCCTAAACCTCCGTATATTACAAAGTCTCGAAAACCCAGCTTCATTCCTTCTGCAAGAGCCAGCGCCGTATCAGTGTCATCCTTATCCACAGGATGACAGATCGTCTTTTCCAGCTTGGGCACATGTCCCAGTGAATCAAAATCTCCCACCGCAAGGTCGGCTATGACGCCGATTTCCTCCAATGCGGAAAATCCCGCATCTGCTGCAATGATAAAATCTCCCTCTCTGCGGTCTATGTACATCCCTTCCGTGACGGAAGCGCCGATAATATAACAAATGTTTTTCATTTTTATCTCCACGCTTTTTGCGATCGTTATTCCGCACCCAGTAAAAACAGCTTGCCGTAGGCCATATACTCCCTCACAAGCGCTGCAAACATTGCGTACGGATTGGGGTCCTTTGCCAGGATAAATTCACTGTCACAGTCCAATCGGGAACAAATCAATTTTATACGGGGTATATGAAAGGCGTTAGACACCGACACGATGGTGTAATCGGATATCCCCTCTTCTTCCATAATCTCCAGCGCATTTTTAATATTTTCTATAGTATTGTTGGATTTAGGATCGGTATAAATGCGCTTTGCATCAATCCCCATTTCTTCCACCAAATAGTTTTTCATCGCATCGGCTTCGGGCATAACCTCATCCGGCCCCTGCCCGCCGGTAACAATACACACAGAACCGGGCACGGCCTCCATATACTCCACCATCTTGTTCAGACGCTTGCGCAGTACGCTGCCAGGACGTTCTCCTCGCAGGCCCGCGCCGTATACCACAAACACTGTCTCTCTGTCCAAATCCTCCGGATGCGTTTGCATACTGTTGGTTCCAAAAATATAAGCGCACAGGATTGAAAAGGTAACCATATAAAAACACATACCCCAGGCAAATATGTTTTTTAACACAAAAAACACTTTCTGCGGGATCACCTTCTCCCAAATCCGTTTAAAAAATAGGGGAATTCCGGAAACCAGCATTGCTAAAATAGCAGCAATATAGGAAAGGGGGCCTTCTGTCCACATCAGTAGCTTAATAAAATATAAAAAGTATGCAGCAAAGGCAAAACTACCGCAAACGATATACAGTATATTAAGAAAGTGATCATAGCCGCGCCTTTTTTCCGATTTTGTCATACACGCCCTTTCTGCGGATTACCGCATTATCGGATGGCCGTCCCAACAGGGACAATATCGTCCACAAAAATCACCTGACATCCGCAGGCATTATTCGTAGCTGCCAGCAGCATGCCCTCACTGGTAACTCCGCTGAACCGCGCTGACTTTAAATTGGCAAGAACAATGATCTTTCGACCCACCAGCTCGTCCACACTATAATCATGCTTAATACTGGAAACAATGATCCGTTCTTTAATTCCATCGTCTAAAGTGAGCTTCAAACAGTTAGCCGATTTGCGAATCTCCGCCGCCTTAACAATCTTGCACACACGCATATCCAGACGGGAAAAATCGTCCATAGTAATTTCTTCCTTAACGGGTTCTACTGGATCTGGATCACCGTATTCCCTCTTTGGCGCCGTCTTTTCTTCTTTTGCTGCCGCGTCTTCTTGAATCTGCCTTTCCAGCTCCAACTCTTCATTTGTCTGTTCAAAGGAAAAGTCTAAAAGCTTCACATAGCTGTCTGCGTCAATAGCGTATAAGAATAGATACAGCCGGGGCCCCTTCTCCTTGTCCAAAAGCAGCTTATATACATTTGAAAAGAATGTACGCTGTACGCCCTTTAACTCCTTCTCCGGCAAGTCTTCTCCAAATACTTGCTTTGGAATTGCATACAACTGACTGTTCAGTGCATCCAAATCAAAGCCGCCAGCAGCTAAATATGCGTGCAATAGAGAAATTTCCTGCTTTTCTTCTGCACTCAGCCCATTATAAACCGCAAAGTTACGAGTTCTGCGCAGACGATTCATCTGATCAGGCGCACACTGCTCCAGCCAATACCGTGCCTTATCCAGTCGGTCTTTAAACTGGTCATAGCAGTATGGCGTACCAATTTTCTGGAAAATCGTCTCCAGCATAGGAACATTAAAGTTTACAATGGAACCCAACTGAACCAGGTGTCCCATGGGAACAGGTATAACCTCGCGCCCCTCCACTGTAGTGTTATACATAATCTCCTGTGTACGCTCGTCCGCTGTACCCTGCACACATGCGCTCAGCATTTTATCAAATTCAAAATACTGGCGCAGAATTCCATCATCAAAACAAAAATCAAACGCCTTCATAGGATCGGTTTTGGAATACAGCCACAAAATCACCTGGGGTTGGTACAGGCGCAACAATGTCTCCGGCGTAAGATTCAATCCGGACGAACCGGACATCTTTCCTGTCGTTCCCTTTATGCCGATAAACTCATAGCCCTGGAAAATAGGCGCTTCATATTCAAAAATCTCTTTGGATATGTGCTTGCTTGTATCATAACTGCCGTTGATACTGGCGTGGTCCTTTCCACCCGGCTCAAAGTCCACCCCTTCATACATCCAACGCATAGGCCAGTCGATTTTCCATGCAAGCTTGCAGTTAAAATCCTTAGTAAAGTCAAAAGACCCACTGTGGCCACAGGCACAGGTATACTCCGCCACCGTACAGTCCTCGGAAAGATTTTGGATTTTTGTGGTATCTTTATGACATGCGGCACAGTAAATGCTTACTGGATAATATGCCTCCCGCTCGCCGGGAGCAGCATCCTGCGTACGATGGCTGTCGATAATATCAAAAATTTCGCCTCTCTTTTTCAGCGCGTGCAAAATATACTTTACATACTTACCACTCCGATACATTTCCGCCTGATACCGATAATCCATGTGGATACCGAATTCTTGAATGCTGTCCATAAATTCCTTTTCAAAATGGGCCGCAAAAGTGGGATACGCCGCCGCATCGTCAAAGGGATTGGGGACATCCACATAAGGATAGCCGATGTATTTTTCCATATCATCGTTTACCTGGGCAACATTCACTGGAATTTTCCGAAGCCTGTCAAATTCGTCCCATGAAAAAAGCAGTCTTGCTTTTTTCCCCATTTTGTGCAATGCGCGCACCACAAAATAACTGGTAGCTACATCTCTAAAGTTTCCAATATGAATAGAACCGGAGGGACTGATTCCCGCAGCACAGACATATTCTGGCTTGTCCGGATTTCTCTTTACAATTTCCTGTGCAATTTTTTCTGACCAATGCATGAACTTTACCTCGATTAATCTAATTCCTTTATTTTATTATTCTTCCCGTTTCTTCTTTCGCAGCTTTGGACAGTAGAACTAAAAAATCATAAACCCCTGCAATGGGATACAATTTGCATCCTTCCACGTCTACCGGCCTGCGTGCCAGTCCCCGCTTTGGAAGCGCCGCCTGAGTAAAACCAATTCGCACCGCTTCCCGAGCTCGCTCTTTAGCAAAGGACACTGCCCGTACTTCGCCGGACAGCCCTACTTCTCCAGCAACAATCATATCATGTGGAATCGGAACGTCCTTGATACTGGAACAAAGGGCAAGGGCAATCGCCGCGTCCGCCGCCGGTTCGTCGATGCGAAGCCCCCCCACCACATTTAAATAGACGTCACTGGTAGAAAAGCGAAGCCCCAGACGTTTTTCTAAAACGGCCAGTAGCAGACACATCCGATTGTAATCAATTCCGTCTGCCACCCGCTTGGGCGCGGGATATGAAGTAGGCGTTACAAGCGCCTGAATTTCTACGATAATTGGGCGTGTTCCCTCCATCGTACATACGGCACAACTGCCGGATACGCCTTCAGGCCGTCCGGTAAGAAGCATCTCTGAAGGGTTGTCCACTTCTGTAAGGCCTGTATCTGTCATTTCAAACACACCGATCTCATTGGTAGACCCATACCGATTTTTTACTGCCCGGACAATCCGATAGCTTTGACTGCGTTCCCCTTCAAAAGAAAGAACCGCGTCCACCATATGCTCCAGCACCTTAGGACCGGCAATACCGCCTTCTTTGTTCACATGTCCTACCATGATAACTGCAGCGGCATCCGCTTTGGCACATCGGATAAAGCGAGACGCGCATTCCCGCACCTGAGTAGTGCTGCCCGCTGAGGAAGCAGATTCGCTGCAAACCATCGTCTGGATGGAGTCTACAATTACCACATCCGGAGAAATTCGGTCATATTCCGCAACAGCTGCATCTACGTCTGTTTCCGTAAGCACCAATACATCCGCACCTTCTACACCCAGACGCTTTGCACGCAGCTTCAACTGTCCACGAGATTCCTCTCCGGAAATATATAAAATTTTATATTCCCTTCCAGTTCGGCCACAAAGCTGCATCAGCAAAGTAGATTTACCGATTCCCGGCTCTCCCGCCAGCAGCACCGCACTGCCAAGTACCAATCCGCCCCCCAGTACTCTGTCCAGTTCTCCAATGCCGGTTCGCATTCGGTGACAGTCTACCGACTCCATCTGAGAAAACGGAACTGCCTTTTCCCGCGTTCCAGGCCGACGGCCGATCTTTGCACTGCCGGCGGCCGTTGTAGGTTGATAGGTTTCCTTTTGAAAAGTATTCCACGCATTGCAGGAAGGACATTGCCCATACCATTTGGGGCTTTGAAAATCACATTCCGAACATACGTAAACCTCTTTCGGGGATTTCATAGGCCATTCCTCCATCTGCAATGTATATCGTGTTTATTGTATCATATTCTCACGCCCATTGCAAGAAAGATTTTCCGTTTTCGAGGCATCTCATCCTTCGGCAGCGTTGCCTGCACAATACTC
>CANRVI010000065.1 GCA_947643245.1 uncultured Clostridia bacterium
AGAACATGCAGATGTAGTTCAGTGGTAGAACCTCAGCTTCCCAAGCTGATGATGCGGGTTCGATTCCCGTCATCTGCTGCTTAAAATAAAAGGCCATAAGGCCTTTTATTTTTTGCCCAAACCTATTTCACTCTTAAAATAAGACGGCAATACGATATACCATAAAAGACGCAATCCATGCAATCGCACATTGACCGGTCATCATGCCTACCGCCCATCTGCCGCCTAACTCCCTCTTTACAGAAGCAACAGCAGCCACGCAGGGCGTATAAAGCAAGCAAAAAGTCAGAAGGGAAAGCGCCGCTGGAGCCGTTATTGCAGCAAGCAACGCCTCTTGCGATCCGAACAATACCGTCAAAGTTGATACAACACTTTCTTTCGCCATAAAACCGGAAATCAGCGCAGTGCACACTCTCCAGTCTCCAAATCCCACAGGAGCAAAAATTGGCGCAATCCATCCCGCTGCCATTGCCAATATGCTGCTTTGTGAATCTGCCACCATGTTGAAATGCACATCAAAGCTTTGCAAAAACCAAATAATGATTGTTGCAATAAATATGACCGTAAAAGCTCTTTGCAAAAAGTCCTTGGCTTTGTCCCAAAGCAGATGCAATACATTTTTTGCACCCGGCATACGATAGTTGGGAAGCTCCATCACGAACGGAACGGCTTCCCCCTTGAATGCAGTCTTTTTGAAAATCAGTGCCATTATAACGCCCATAATAATTCCAAAAGTATATAATCCAATCATTACGAGCGCCGCATATTTCGGAAAAAACGCCTCTGTAAAAAATGCGTAAATTGGCAGCTTTGCCGTACAGCTCATAAACGGTGTCAAAAGGATTGTCATCTTTCTATCCCGTTCCGATGGCAGTGTACGGCTTGCCATGACTCCAGGCACGGTACATCCAAATCCAATCAACATAGGAACAATACTTCTTCCGGAAAGCCCCAGCTTTCTGAGAAGCTTATCCATAATAAAGGCCACACGGGCCATATAGCCGCTATCCTCCAAAAGCGATAGAAAGAAAAACAGTGTCACAATAATAGGAAGAAAACTAAGCACTCCGCCGACGCCATTAAAAATGCCGTCTACTACAAGAGAACGCAGCGCCGCATTCACATGCGCTGCCTGCAGCGCACTGTCTATGGTGTTTGTCAGCGCTGTGATTCCAATCTCCAAAAGCCCCTGTAAAAAGGCGCCGAAAACACTGAATGTAAGCCAAAATACAACTCCCATAATGCCGATAAAAGCTGGAATTCCTGTATATTTTCCAGTCAGAAACCGGTCAATTTTTCCGCTGCGGATCCGTTCCTTGCTCTCCCTAGGTTTTACTACAGCATCGCCGCATATTTCTTCTATGTACGCAAACCGCATTTGTGCAATTGCCGCCGCGCGGTCCAGGCCTGTTTCCTTTTCAGTCTGACGCGCAATCTGTTCTAAAATGTCTTTTTCCTGCCCCGTCAAATGCAGTTGTTCTAGTATCTTTTCATCGCCCTCCATCACCTTGCTTGCCGCAAAGCGAATTGGGATCCGGGTCTCCTGTGCATGGTCTTCTATTAAATGCATCACAGCATGAATCCCACGATGGATTCCTTCATCTTTTCTGCAAAAATCCGTTTCCTGCGGCGCTTCTTGATACTTGGCTACATGCAGCGCATGGCGAATCAGTTCTTCAACGCCTTCACCTTTAGACGCCGAAATAGGGATAACCGGCACACCCAACGCCGCCTCCATTTCATTGACGAGAACCGAACCGCCGTTCTCACGAAGTTCGTCCATCATATTCAAAGCTACAACCATTGGCAGCCCTAGCTCCAAAAGCTGCATCGTTAAATACAAATTGCGCTCAATATTTGTAGCGTCCACTATATTGATAATTCCCTTGGGTCTTTCCCGGATTACAAATTCCCTGGTAACGATCTCCTCACTACTGTAAGGCGACATGGAATAAATACCGGGCAAGTCTGTTATCAACGTATTGCTGTGTCCCTTGATCACACCGTCTTTTCTATCCACAGTGACACCCGGGAAATTCCCTACATGCTGTTTAGAGCCAGTTAGCTGATTAAACAGCGTAGTTTTTCCACAGTTTTGATTTCCTACCAAAGCAAAGGTCAGTTTTTCGTCCTCCGGAAGCGGCATTTCTGCCTTTCTATCATGAAATTTACCCGGTTCACCATATCCGGGATGCTGTTTTATCTCTTTCTTTATCTTTTCTATGGTAGTTTGCGGCTTGTGCGCCTCACTAATTTCTATATTTTTTGCATCTTCCAGACGAATTGTCAATTCATAACCATGAATTCTCAGCTCAATCGGATCTCCCATGGGCGCATACTTTACAACGGCTACTTCCGTTCCCTGTATTAAACCCATATCCAAAAAATGTTGGCGCAGAGCGCCTGTGCCGCCAACAGAAAGAATCGTTGCTGTACTTCCTATAGGCAATTCGCTGAGCTTCATTTGCAGTTCCTCTCTTCTTTTCGACGGTATTCTTACTTTAGTATATTATCAGGAAAGGGATAAGTCAATACCTTTGCGTTCTTCCCTTTTAAAAGGAACAAAAATATTTCAATTGTAAGTTATAAATGAAACCTCCCCCTTTTTTCTATTAACATGTCTATCGCAGTCTATATATTGATAAAGAGAAAAAGACCAGTAGGTCTTTTTCTCTTATTTTAGATTGGTATTTTCCGCATGATTCAGCCGCAATTGTCCGCAGGATGCATCAATATCACTTCCCAGTTTGCGGCGGATCGTTGCGCTGATTCCACGCTTTTCCAAATAAGCACAAAATTCCTTTGCCCGCTCCCTGCCCGGCGCAGCAAACGCCGTTTCCCGAACAGGATTCAGCAAAATTAAATTTACATGGCAGGGGCCGTGGATCGTTCGCCTAAGTCGAGCCGCCAATGATGCAGCATCCTCAATGCTGTCATTTTCTCCGGATATTAATGTATATTCAAAGGAAACTCGTCGTCCGGTCTTATCAAAGTATTTCTGACAGGCCTCTAATAGACTTTCAATAGGATATGTCCGGTTTATTGGCATAAGCCTGTCCCGTACACTGTCATGGCAGGCATGCAAAGAAACGGACAAGGTTACCGCAAGCCCCTCCTGTGCCAACTGATGAATTTTCGGTACGAGCCCACAGGTTGAAACCGATATGTGCCGCAATCCGATATTCAATCCCTCTTTCTGGGAAACCAAACGCAAAAACCGTACCGTATTATCATAGTTATCCAGTGGTTCGCCAATCCCCATCATAACCACTCCACCTATGCGTTCTCCCGTGTCCCTACCAATGACTGCGACCTGTCCTAAGATTTCCGATGCAGTCAGATCCCGGCTACGTCCCCGCAGGGTAGATGCGCAAAAAGCACACCCCATCCGACATCCAGCCTGGCAGGATACACATACAGTATTTCCATGTGTGTATCGCATGAATACACTTTCCACACATTCCCCATCAATCATGCCCATAAGGTATTTAATCGTTCCATCGATTTGGGAAACCTGTTTTTGGAGAATTTGCGGCAAGCGATAGGTACATTCCGTCTGCAGCTTCTTCCGAAAAGCCACAGGCAGATTGGCCATTTCTTCTATAGAAGCCCCCTTCTGCATCCAGCCGTAAAGTTGTTGCCCTCGAAAGGCTGCTTCTCCCAGCCCCATTGCAATGACCTTAGTTTCATCTAAAGTCATCCCCAGTAAATCCGGTTTTTCTGCCACGTCCGCCTCACTTTCTCTGCATTCTGCAAATGTAGAAACCATCTGTACCATGGATATGAGGAAACAATGTCAAAGCGCTTTGCTCCGTTCCTGCAAAGGAAAATGGGAGTGGTTCAAATTCCGGATGCTCTGTCAGGAAGCGCTCCGTCACGCCCTCATTTTCTGCAGGATTTAAGGTACAGGTAGAATATACCAGTGTTCCGCCTGATCGAACATACGCTGCTGCTCCAACGAGAACACTGTATTGCACCTCCGGCAAACGGATTATCGTATCCATTTCCTTATATTTTATATCAGGCTTCTTTCCGATTACACCCAGCCCGGAGCAAGGAGCGTCACACAGCACCCGGTCGGCTTGTGCAATAAGAGACTCCTTAGGATTTCTTGCATCCCGCTTCTCTGTTTCCAATATAGAAATCCCTAGCTTTTCCGCTCCTCGTTGAATCAAAGAAAGCTTATTTCCGTGCAGGTCAAACGCGTGGATTTTGCCCTGATTTTCCATTTCCATGGCCACTGCAAAGCTTTTCCCGCCAGGGGCAGCACAAACATCTACCACTGTCTCTCCAGGGTGCGCGCCTATAATGCGGGCGCAAAGCGCCGACGCCTCATCCTGTACAAACCAATCTCCCGCTTCTACGCCGGAGAGCACCCCTGCAAAAGAAGCTGTCTTTACACATGCATCACACACATTGGATATAAACCCATCTAGACGCCGGATCGCTTCCTGCGTACTATGGCGCAATGTGTTGATCCGTAGTGCAGCATCTTCCTTCTTCAAAAAGGCAGCAAATAATTTTTCTGCCGTATCGGTTCCAAACCACTCTATAAATGCAGTACAAATGGGAGTGGGAATAGAATATCGTACAGACAAGGCTTCTATTCCATCCCCCTCCGGCATGGAAATCGTACATCCGCCTCGTACAAATGTACGTAATAGGGCGTTGACAAATCCACGTCCCTTCACTGGCGCCAAAGTGACAGATTGGGATACTGCCGCATGTGGCGGGATACGATCCATAAAGGCCAGCTGATAGAGTCCCAGCCGCAGAGCACACAGTACCTCCTCGTCCAAGACAGACAAAGCACGTTTTGAAAGAGACGCGATCATATAGTCCAATGTAATTAGCCTCTCGGTAACGCCATATACCAACGCTGTGTACAAACCGCGATCTGCTTCAGACAGCTGCATACGCGAAAGCACTGTACCAACCTCCAAGTTGGTATATTTCCCCGCCCGCATTTTACAAAGGGAAATAAAAGCAGCCCTTCGTCCGGGACTCACTGTTTTTATATCGTCCATGCCAGCCGCACTCCTGTCTGTATTCGTCTACCTCGCACAAAATCAGCAGCGGCCATTCGTCCTTTCCCTTCTGGGAGAACCCCGGTAACAAGAATCTTTTTCCCATCGCCGCAGGCTACACAAAAGCCAGTGTCAGAAATATCCGTCACCGTTCCAGCAGGCTCCTGTGATGTCCCCTTAGCTAGAGACGCAGACACAATTTTTAAAAGCTTTCCGTCCGGCGTTCTGGTCATCGACAGCGGATAAGGGGAAAGGCCCCGTATTTTCCAAAGGAGCGCCTGGGCATCCATAGAAAAATCCAGAATACAGTCTGCCTTCTCGATTTTGTGCGCGTATGTGGCTAGTACATCGTCTTGCTTCACTGGCACGGCCGTACCAGCTTCCAGCATAGGGAGAACACGTACCAAAAGTTCACCCGCCATCTGGGCCAGGCGATCATGCATAGATGCAAAATCATCTGTATCGGTAATAGGCGTTTTTTCCCACAAAAGCATGTCGCCAGTGTCCAGCCCTTGATTCATATACATAATCGTGATGCCAGTTTCCGCTGATCCATCCATAATGGCCCGCTGAATCGGCGCCGCCCCTCGATACTTCGGCAGAAGCGATCCATGGGCATTGATACATCCCAAGCGTGGATAATCAATAATGTAGGACGGCAAAATCTTACCGTAAGCTGCAACAACAATTACATCCGGATCCAGCTGCTTCAGCGTTTCTTCAAAGGCGCCGTTCCGCAGTGTCTGTGGCTGATATACCGAAATCCCCTGCTCCTGGGCAAACATCTTCACCGGCGGCGGAATCATTTGATACCCCCGCCCCCGCGGCTTATCCGGCTGGGTTACAGCGGCCACTACATCCAGACCCGCTTCTACCAACGCCTGCAAACAAATCTGCGCAAAATCAGGCGTTCCCATAAAAACGATACGCATATATCCGCCTCCTTTTCTCCGTTAGACTTCTATATCACATTCCTCTGCGTGATCAATAAATAAAATTCCATCCAAATGGTCAATTTCATGGCAAAAGGCGCGAGCCGTCAGGCCGCTGCCCGATACGGTAAAGGTCTTTCCCTCTCGGTCCATCGCCTGGACAGTCACATGCATTGGCCGATTTGTATATCCCCATCGGCCCGGCACAGACAAACACCCCTCCAGATCCCGCTGATGTCCGCTCTGCTTGATAATCTGCGGATTGATCAGTTCGATCATTTGATCATTTTCGTTCACTACAATCACGATACGGCGGCGTACCCCTACCTGAGGCGCCGCAAGCCCTACACCGTCTGCATGAGCCAAGGTTTCCCGCATATCATCCAATAACGTGAGAATACGCGGGGTAATCTCCTCCACTGGTCGGGACTTTCCTCGCAGGATTGGATCCCCTTCCTGTACTATATTTCGAATTGCCATACTCTATTTTCCTTTCTCTACGTTCATATTTCTTATAAGTTGGACGGATTTAAATCTGCACTGATAGTAAGATTTTTCGTCCCGCTTTT
>CANRVI010000066.1 GCA_947643245.1 uncultured Clostridia bacterium
TGTCTTCGGCAAATATGCCTGCATCGGTAAGCGCATTCATCAAAGTAGACTTTCCTGCGTTGGTATACCCCACTATGGCACATTTGCATACACCGGACCGCTCTCTTGCGCTGCGAATAGTATTTCTGTTTTTTTCCACACGGCGCAGTTCCTCTTCCAAATGCAACACTCTGGATTTTAGTCTCCTCCGGTCAATTTCCAGCTTTGACTCTCCAGGCCCTCTAGTACCAATACCGCCTCCAAGTCGGGATAACTCCTTTCCCTTTCCCATTAGTCTGGGGGCAGTATATTTCAATTGCGCCAATTCTACCTGTAGTCGTCCCTCTGCACTGCTGGCCCGAGACGCAAAGATATCCAATATTAAAATGCTTCTGTCTATCACAGAAACTTCTGTCTCCAGCGCATCCTCAATAGAACGAATCTGAGATGGGGTCAATTCAAAGTCAAACACTGCCATCTGCGCACCGGTATTTTTACAGGTATCAGACAGCTCCTGAATTTTTCCACTGCCAATGCCAAAGCGGCTGTCCGCTGACGGCCGCATCTGGGTAATCATACCTGCCACTTGTCCCCCGGCCGTATCCAAAAGTCTGGCAAGTTCTGCTAGAGAGGCCAGACAGTCCGCCTCTTCTCCTTGCGGATAAATAGATACCAATACTGCCCGGCGCGCCGGTTGATGTTCTGTAGTTTCCTGTAGCTTTTCTTCCATATATACGTTTCCTTTCCAGACATAGGATAGGTACAAAAAACGAAAAAACCGGACCAGGCGGTAAGGCCGCCTCGTCCGGAACCGGTGATGTTGTTTATTTGCTTGCTTCAAGACGACGCTTGAACTTGTCAACCCGTCCGCCGGAATCTACAAACTTCTGCTTTCCGGTAAAGAAGGGATGGCACTTGGAGCAAATTTCAACACGGACCTCACCGTTCGCGTCGCTCTTAGTAGAGCGGGTAACAGCCGTAGCGCCACATGCGCAACGGATTGTTACTTCTTTGTAATCGGGATGAATTCCTGTTTTCATTTCGCGTACATGCCTTTCTCTTAAATTACGGAAGACAGTCTTATGCCATGTTGGACATCGGAACGCTTCCGGCTTTTCACAGTAGCTTTAATTTTACCACCAAGTTGTCCCTATGTCAATACCTTTTGCAAAAAAACACAACTTTTTCAAATTCGCGTTCCGATTTCTTCCCGCCGGCGGCCTATAATCTCTCTCACCCAACGGGATATGTACGATTGGGAGATTCCCAGCATGTCCGCCACTTCCTTTTGCGTGCGTTCTCTGCCGCCTCCAAGACCATAACGCAGCTTAATAATCAGCCGCTCCCTCTGGTCCAGCTCCGCTACCGCCGCGTGCAAAATGCGCTCATCCTCATCCTTTTCCAAATTTTGACTAATGCTGTCGGCGTCACTTCCCAAAAGATCGGACAAAAGCAATTCATTTCCGTCCCAATCGGTATTCAAGGGTTCATCAATGGAAATATCTCCCCGATGTCCCGCATTTTTCCGAATATACATTAAAATTTCGTTTTCGATACATCGGGAAGCATACGTGGCCAACTTAATATTTTTATCTGGTTTATAGGTGTTGATGGCTTTAATCAGTCCAATTGTACCGATAGAAATCAAATCTTCTATCCCCGTTCCGGTATTTTCAAATTTTCTGGCAATATATACTACAAGCCGCAGATTGTGTTCGATGAGCACCTTGCACATGCTTCGGTCTTCCACAAGCTGGGCAATTACCTGTGCTTCCTCTTCCTGAGAAAGGGGGGCGGGAAGCGTCTCCGGACCATTTATGTAAAAGTCGTTGCCCTCCGGACTTTCCGACGCCAAATATGCCGCGATCCGCTTGAGCTGCATCCAAACACTTTTTACCGTTTTTCCAATTTGCATAATTTGTACCTTTCCTTTCACCGGAATTAGTTTATCTTTTACGAAGCAATAGACGCTGGCGCCGTAGCCGGGAATCCGCCAAAATATACAGCAGTACAATCGGTGAGGGCTACCAAACACTGCACGTTCTCTTCGCGTCGCCCACTGCCTGTCGTCACCTTATCTGGACGAAATGCCGCACAAAGACTCCCGCCGGTGCTGTTCTTAATCGGAATAAGCCGAAATCGAATTTTGCTATTTGAAAGCTTTTCTGCATCACATGTAAGCAGCGCACGTGCATTTTCACTGCCCACAAGCTTTTTGCCTAAAGCGGCAGACAGCAAAATCACCGGATCTCCTGAAATGGGATCACGCATCAGGTTTCCACTATCGCACAATGCGTCAAAGCGGATATGGTTACCAGCAAACTCAATACGCATAGAGAGGGGGCCCGCACCTTTTTTAGCTGTGATCAGACGCACCGTAATGTATACTGCGCCGGCAGCTGCCGCAGCAGCTCCGATCCAAACACTGCCTCCATCCATAGTATGCATACTCCCGCCTTTTCCCAGAGATAGGACCGCCGTCATCAATCCTCCAAGCAGGGCGCCGCATCCCCAAATGAGAGCGCTTTGTTTCAAAATTCCCCGCAGTCCGCCGCATTTTCCAAAGGATATCAGACACATGATAAAGCTTGCTCCTGCTGCTGATATGTACTGCCATAATCCATGCATCCCTGCGACTATACTGACGACCGCATATAGTCCCCCCAATGCAGCGGCCACAGACATACGCAGCGCATGCCGGGGCTTACATCCCAGCAAGGCAGCCGCCCACAGAGAAATGAAATCCATACTGAAATTAATGGCAAACAGCACATCCGCATACAATACGGTTTCCAGCGTGCCCACCTCCTCCCAGGACAACATATGCCCGTCCATTCTAAAAATTCACAGCATTACTGCTTCACTATATGCTGCATATGTATTTGTTATGTCTGCATATAGTATAAGAAAATCCTTCACCCAATTTTGTCGGCAAGTGGTGTATAAAAATACATTTTTACCAACAGGCTTTCCTTTTTTATGTAAAAAACAGGCCCTTTTCCCCAGTTTGTCCCTTTCTTCTCTGTTCTCTTTTGTCTAAATATTGAATAAATTACAAATATATATTGACAGAAGCAATTTGGAACGGTAAAATATTAAAGTGTGAAATTATAATAAATATCTTATGGAAAGGTTTGAAAAACTTATGAAAAAGTTACTTACCATTGTGATGGCTGCAGTTTTGCTGTTTGGTCTTGTGGCCTGTGCGAACAAGGATACCGGAACGGACGCAGACAAAGACAACGACGATACATCAAAAAAAGATAAGGCAAGCTATACGCTGCTCAACGACGGGGTTTTAACAATCGGTTCTGAAATCGGTTACCCGCCTTATGAGATGTATGCAGAAGATAATGTAACGCCTATTGGTTATGATATTGACCTGGCAAACGAACTTGGACGGCGCTTGGGATTGGACATCAACTTTATCAACACAAGCTTTGATATAATTGCAGAAAATCTGGGTGAAAACTACGATGTCATTATCTCCGGATATACTATCAATGAGAAAAGATTGGAGCAGATGCTCTTCTCTGATCCCTACATTGATAACTACCAGGCAATTGTAGTGCGTGCAGACAGCGACTTGACTGCCGATTCTCTCACCGATATCGATGGTCACTCTATTGCTTTCCAAAAAGGCACCACTACAGATGAAATTGTAGACGATCTCATTACTACCGGATCGGTAGAATGCACTTCCGCAGCAAACGAAAAAATTCTCACTTGCTTCCAGCAGCTTTCTAACGGAGAAGTGGACATGGTCGTTTGTGACAGTACCGTAGCAGACGTACATCTGGCCTCCAACAGCGACGCATATAAGATTATTTATGTGGACAAAACTTCTCCTGAGCAGTTTGGTATCGGCATCCCCAAAAGCAATCCCGAACTGCAGAAAGCTATTAATGAAATTCTTGCTGACCTGAAAGAAGAAGGCTTCTTCGACGAGTTAAACGCTACTTGGTTCGGCAGCGCTTCCGAAGACTAAGATATGTAGTAAAGCGGCACATAGATTGCCTCTATGTGCCGCTTTCATCATAGTATGAGAGGTTTCCCAATTCCATATCGTGAGGTGCCACTTTTGAAAAAAGGAAAAAAATTTTTTATATGTCTTGGTATATTAATCGTCTCTGTCCTTTTGGCATGGACCAGCTATTTTGCGTTCTCCCGCGTAGGACTGTCTGAAAGTATCGCCCCGCCGATTATCGTATTTGTAATTTTCTTCACCCTGATCTCCGGGATCGCCTCCCACTGGGTTCCAGGTTCTACCTTCCTGCGCTTTTTCTATTTTTCCCAATGGGAAAAGAAAAACAAAGCCTTGGTATGCACGCTAGTCGTCTTGTTCATCGTTGCTACCATATTATGCGCTTTGAAGCCCACCAAAACAGAAATGATTGAGATGGCCTCCGAACAGGTGCGTAATGAATTAAAAGCAGACGAAGAGCGCAATATTAAGCGGGTATCGGTTACCTATCAGTCCCTGTATTTTATCAATTATGTTTCTTTCCAATCCACTACAGGAGAATTCAGCGAAAAACATGTTGGTTTTGCAGGTGAAATTTACAGCGCCGACGATGGCGCTATGAAAACCGTAGGCAATTTTGTCAGTTACACGTATCGGATGCTTGGATGTGAGCAATCTGTTTTGTACGGTGTAAAGCTGACTGTATTTCTTACCGCTGCATCTGTTGCCTGCGGACTGATCATCAGCATATTTTTGGCGCTGGGTAAAATCTCACGCTTCAAAGTTCTCAGCAAAATCTGCAGTGGGTACATATTCTTTTTCCGCGGCACCCCCCTGCTGATCCAACTATTCTGTGTATATTTGGCTATCCCGGGAATGGTTCAGGGATTCAGCTGGAAAAACTTTGCCCAATCTCTATTTCCATCTGTAGGTGCGGAAGCTGTGTATTACGGTGCATTCATCGCTGCCTTCATTGCCTTTTCTCTCAACAGCGCAGCATACTGCGCAGAAATTGTTCGAGCTGCTATCCAGTCGATTGATAAAGGGCAAAACGAGGCTGCCAAAGCATTGGGCATGAGCTATGGACAGACTATGTCTAAAATCATTATTCCTCAATCTCTGGGACGGTTAGTTCCACCAGTAGCCAATGAATTTATTATGGTACTAAAAGACGCATCTTTGGTATTTGCCATATCTCTGCAGGATATTACTACCATATCGAAAAATATTGCTACAAACGAAGGTTCCTTTATCGTGTTCCTTCCCGCGCTGATCTTATTTTTGATCGTTACCGCATTTTTCTCTATGATCTTTAACAAACTGGAAAAGTACTTTTCCAAATATTATTAAGGAGGGCAAGTCATGTCTATTATACGTACAGAACATCTCAGCAAAAGCTTTGGCAAGCTGGAAGTACTGAAGGATATTAACCTGACAGTAGATGCCGGCGAGGTTGTCTGCATTATTGGCCCTTCCGGCGCTGGAAAATCTACTTATCTTCGTTCCCTGAATCAACTGGAGAAAATCACCAGCGGAAAAATTTATATTGATGAACAGCTCCTTCTCCACCGGGAAAAGGATCATACCGTTGAACGAATTGATGCTGCCACACAAAAGAAGCTTCTGCTGGAAATGGGTATGGTGTTTCAACGATTTAATCTGTTTCCTCATAAAACGGTACTGGAAAATATCATGCTGGCTCCACTGACAGTAAAAAAAATGAAGCCGGAAGAATGCAAGGTACTGTCTTTAGAACTGCTGGACAGAGTCGGCCTTTCTGATAAGGCAGATCAGTTTCCCAGTCGCCTCTCCGGTGGACAGCAGCAGCGTGTGGCCATTGCTCGAGCCCTTGCTATGCAGCCAAAAATTATGCTTTTTGATGAGCCTACCTCCGCTCTGGATCCGGAACTGGTGGGAGAAGTGTTGACTGTAATGAAG
>CANRVI010000067.1 GCA_947643245.1 uncultured Clostridia bacterium
ATCCTTTCCAGGCTTATTTCATATCTTTTATGCTGATGGAATCGTACAGCTGCGTCGTATCCACCGCAAGGGCCTCACTGGCCTCCTCCAATGCCAGCCCAAATGACGCTTCATAATATTTTTGACAGAGTTCGTCAAAATGTGTGTCGATATAGTCTTTTTCCTTTTCGCAGCGAAGAAACACACTATAGCCCTGATCCGACTCGATCACCGTGCTGACCTCATCCACTACCAAGCTAAACGCAGCTTCTTCATTTACATCATCCCACATACCGCGGCAAATATAATAGCCGTCTGTATTTCCTGCCATGTGCAAAGACTCTCCGTACTGTTCCACCAGCCTGTCAAAGTCTTCCCCTGTAAGATACCGTTCTCTGGCTCGTTCCGCCAAATGTTTTGCTTCCGCGTTGGTATGCTGCTCCGGCGGCGTAAAAAAACTGCCGTCATCGGCCTTCATCAAATGTTCTCCCACTACCAGAATCTGCTTAATACGAATAAAGGCATCGCTGTCAATCAATGCACGCAAAGCATCCGGATCCGTTTCGATAGCGCCGCCCTGAAGCATTGTATAATACAATGCATTGCTGCAAATGCTCTGCTGCTGCATCAGCCGGTTGGTACTATGATTCAAATGCTCCTCCGTCAGAGATTTTATATACGCATCCGTATCATCAAACTGCTCCATTTGCGATTCCACTGCCCGATCCACCTGCTCCGTTATATACGCATCATCAATGTCAATATTATATTCCCTGCAAAGTACAAAAACCGCGTAAAAATTTCGTAGGGCCTGCAAAACCTCTGCCCGTATTTTTTCTTCCATTTCCGCAGCCTGGTCTGCATCATCCCACGCGTCAAAGTCTCCTGCAATTTGATCTCTGCAGCTTAAAACAAGAGCGCGATAAAATCCATAGGATACATCCATGCCCCCCACCGTCATAACCGTCTGCTCTTCTTCCTCAGTAGACTTTAGTGGATCCCTGCAGGCACAAAGTCCAAAGAGAAGGAGAGGTACAAGAAAAAAGGCGGCGGCACGTAATACGTTTCGGGATATATAATTCCAGATTTTCATGATGATACTTTATCTCCGTTTTCTATGCAGCATTTTATCACTTTAATGTACCAAATATATATGAACGTCGTTTGAACATAATGCACGATAAGAATGCTACCTTACATCTTGCATTCCTTTTTTATTTATGATACCATATTTGTGTAAGTATTTGCAAGTGAAACGTACACAGAAAGGTACAGTTATCTATGAAGAAGTCAGTTGCCCTGCAGGCAATTATTAAAGAATTGCAGTTAAACGTATTTTATACCCCAGGGGACCCAGCAGATATTCCCATCAGCAGAGTAGAAATTAACCGTCCCGCCCTGCCGCTGGTAGGCTTTTACGACTGTTTTGAGGCAGATCGTATTCAGGTGGTCGGCACTACGGAATATGCTTATTTGAAAAATCTGAGCGAGGACGAACGCAGAAATCGAATTGACGCCCTCCTGTCCTGCAACCCGCCGGCAATTGTGTACACGCACAACAATCCTGTAGACGATATTGTCCTTGAAGCCGCACAAAAGTATAAGGTTCCTGTTCTTTGGACAGATACAAATACCAGCGAATTTATGGCCGCGCTGATCGCATATTTGAACGTCCAGCTGGCGCCCACCATTATGCGGCACGGAGTTCTTGTGGAGGTATATGGTGAAGGGATCCTAATTGTGGGCGACTCCGGCGTGGGAAAAAGTGAAACCGCCATTGAACTGATTAAACGAGGACACCGACTGATCGCAGATGACGCAGTAGAACTGCGCCGAGTATCCGCAAAATCCATCGTAGGGACAGCTCCTCCACTGATCCGCCATTACATAGAGCTGCGGGGTATCGGCATCGTAGATGTGCGCCAGCTGTTCGGTATGGGCGCAGTCAAAGAATCGGAGAAGGTCGACCTGGTGGTGGAATTTGAACCGTGGGAACAGGGCAAGCTATATGAACGTCTGGGAATCGACGATACTTTTGTAGACATTATGGGCATCCGGATTCCTTCCCTGATCGTTCCGGTAAAGCCGGGACGAAATTTGGCAGTTATTTTGGAAATTGCCGCTATGAACAACCGTCAGAAACGCATGGGTGTGAACACAGCCAAAGAATTCGATGAAAAGTTAAAAAGCCAGATGAATCTGGAGCCGGGCAGCAATTAACAAAAACCCGCTCTTTTTGTAACAAAAAGCATTGCATAAACTTCGTTTTTGTGTTATTATAATAATATCGTCTGCCTATGGCAGAAATTGAATACGAGCTTTAGAGAAAGGCCATACCAGCCGGGGGAGTAGCGGGCCCTTGTACCTGAAATCCGCTGTATGCAGGGGTGGCATCCTGTCCTGAGGGCTGACTTTTTGCGGTCTGTATCATACTTTTTCTGTGTTGAGGAACGGGTCCCGGCGCAATCGGCGGCTGCGAACCATGTCAGGTGGGGAACCAAGCAGCATTAAGCAGTTTACCCGATGTGCCGCTGGGGTGCCTGTTCTGAGCAGTCGGTATGACGTCGCGCAGAAGGTCTTTCCGAATTACAGGTGTATGGCCTTTCTCTAAGGCTCGTATTTTCATTTGCAAAAATAAAAGTTACTAAAATATACTCTCGCTGCCCTAATTTTTAAGGAGGTTTTCCCATGCACCAGGCTTTATACCGTAAATATCGGCCCCAAACTTTTGATGATGTGTATGGCCAGGGACATATTACAGACGTTCTTCGGTATGAAGTGGAACATGGCAGTATATCCCACGCTTATCTATTCTGCGGTTCCCGTGGCACCGGAAAAACCACCTGTGCAAAAATACTGGCCCGGGCTGTGAACTGTGAGACGCCAATCCATGGGAGTCCATGCGGTCAGTGTGCCGCCTGCCGGGAAATTGCAGCAGGCAATGCTACAGATGTGATTGAAATGGACGCGGCTTCCAACAACGGCGTGGACGCTATCCGGCAAATCTGCGACGAAGCCGCTTATACACCTGCGGCGCTGCAGAAAAAAGTGTACATCATTGATGAAGTACATATGCTTTCTCAAGGGGCGTTCAATGCACTGCTGAAAACCATAGAAGAACCCCCGGAACATGTAGTTTTTATTTTGGCAACCACAGAACTCCAAAAGCTGCCGGCTACCATTATCTCCCGTTGCCAGCGGTTTGACTTTTATCGAATCGATGTAAAAGTAATTGCCGATCGACTGCACTATATTGCAGAAAAAGAACAGATCGTCTTGTCTGACGATGCGGCAACCTTGCTAGCCAGACAGGCGCAGGGCGGCATGCGGGACGCCATCGGCCTGTTAGAACTATGCAGCGCTGGCGGCGCAGAGGTAAGTGCGGATCAGGTGCAAAATATTTTAGGTCTGTCCGGATATGATGCGGCGGCAAAAGCGCTCACTTATGTAGCACAGGAAAATATAGGCGCCCTGTTTGGCGTTGTAGCAGAGGTAGTTTCTTCTTCAAAGGACATCTCCGTATACTGGCAAGAGCTTTTGTCCTTTGTGCGGGATATGCTGATCTGTAAATATGCAGAGGATGCAGCAGCTTATCTGGATTTGACCGCCCAGGAGATGGAAACCCTCTCTGCGGCAGCGGCACAATTTACCATGCCAAGACTTATTCATATTTGTAGCCTGTTGGATGAAGCAGCCGCAAAAATGGTGCGCGCTCCGGCAGCCAAACGGATGACGGCAGAACTGACACTTCTCAAAATGTGCCGGCCCCAGCTGGACGGATCCCCTGAAGCATTAGCCGCAAGAATATCCGCTTTGGAGGACAAGATTGCCCTTCTGGATATGGACACACCTGTGACTCGTCCAAAAAAGAAGATTTCAGAAGAACCCACCAGGGAAGAAATGCCGGTCGATAAGCCCGTAAAGGAAGAACCGGCTGCGCCCGCACCTACCCCAAATGAGTCAACGCCGGAAAGTGTGCGGGACATCAGCGAAGCGTTGTCCCGGCTGGACGATTCTCATAAAAGCCTTGCCGGTTTTTTGGCACAAGCGGATATTTCTACATCTGCTGACGGACAGACACTGTATATTGCCGCTGAGGGCTTTGCCGCTGCAATGTTGGGGCAGACCGATGCAAAGGAAGCGATTGCGCAAGCTTTTGCCCTGGCAAAAATTACAGACGGTAAAGCCGTAGTAACAGTAAAGACAAAAGCGGCGGCAGAGAAGCATGCAGCGGATGAAATCGGAAAGCTTCTTTGATTTTCCTTGATTAATAACAAACCCAATCCCAAGAAAGGATGATAATAAATATGAAAGCAAGACTTCCCCAAGGACGGGGCGGCGGCATGGGCAACATGCAAGATATGCTGAAGCAAGCCCAGAAAATGCAGGAGGATATGGCCGCACTCCAGGAAGAACTGGACGGAAAGGAATACGATATCAGTGCAGGAGGCGGCGCCGTAAAAGTAAAAATTAGCGGCAAGCTGGATGTACGCAGTATAGAGATCAGTCCGGAAATTATAGATCCAGATGATGTGGAAACCCTGCAGGACATTTTGACTGCCGCTGTAAACGAAGCAATTAAAACAGTCACAGATACAAACAACGAAGAGATGGGAAAGGTCACAGGACCACTGAGCGGCATGGGACTGCCGGGGATGCTGTAATATGGCGGTATACCCCGAACAGATTGAACGACTGTGCGATATGTTTCGGCGGCTGGACGGTATCGGCAGAAAAACGGCCATGCGCCTGACCTTGAGCGTGCTGGATTTGCCTCAAGAAGATGTGGACGCATTTGCCCAGGCGCTGACCGCAGCAAAAACGGAAGTGGGCTTTTGCAAGTGCTGCCAAAACATTTCAGCCGCAGAGCTTTGCCCTATTTGCGCTGCGCCCGGCAGAGACCGCAGCGTCATCTGTGTGGTAGAAGATTTCAGAGCCGCCATGGCCCTGGAAAAAATGAAGGAATATAACGGATTGTATCACGTACTGCACGGTGTAATTTCTCCCATGAAGGGAATTGGCCCGGAAAAACTGAAAATTCGGGAACTGATTTCCCGGCTGGACAAGGATGTGACAGAAGTCATACTTGCCACCAATCCCACACCGGAAGGAGAGACAACAGCTATGTATCTGTCCCGGTTAATCGCCCCCCTAGGCGTAAAGGTAAGCAGAATCGCCAACGGGATGCCGGTGGGGGGAGATTTAGAATATGCAGACGAAATTACCCTGCGAAGGGCCATTGAAGGCCGATACAGCATGGAAAGTGGCAATATCAAGCAATAAATAGACGGAGGTTAAATATATGGCAAAAATTCAGATGAAAACGCCCCTGGTAGAGATGGACGGAGATGAAATGACCCGCGTAATCTGGCAGATGATCAAGGATTTTTTAATCTTCCCCCATGTAGAGCTGAAAAGCGAATACTACGACCTAGGTCTGGTATGCAGAAACGATACCGACGACCAGGTCACCATTGACGCAGCTGAGGCTACCAAAAAATACGGCGTTGCGGTGAAATGTGCAACGATTACCCCCAACGCGGCTCGGATGCCCGAATATAATTTGAAGGAAATGTGGAAAAGCCCCAACGGGACAATCCGTGCCATTTTAGACGGCACCGTTTTCCGTTCTCCCATTCTGGCTAAAGGAATCAATCCTTACATACCCACTTGGACAAAACCAATCACCATCGCCCGTCACGCATACGGGGATGTTTATAAAAATACAGAAATGCAGGTTTCTGCGGGAAGCAAATGCGAACTGGTCTGCACCGATGCTCAGGGCGTGGAAACTCGCCAGCTCATTCATTCCTTTGATGGAAACGGCGTTTTGCAGGGCATGCATAATACAGACAAGTCTATTTC
>CANRVI010000068.1 GCA_947643245.1 uncultured Clostridia bacterium
GGTGAAGATGCCGGTTACCCGCGACTAGACGGAAAGACCCCATGGAGCTTTACTGTAGCCTGATACTGGAATTCGGTCTATTATGTACAGGATAGGTGGGAGACTATGAAGCAGAGGCGTCAGCCTTTGTGGAGTCGTCCTTGGGATACCACTCTTGATAGATCGGATTTCTAACCAGCGGCCGTGAATCCGGCCGTGGGACAATGTCAGGTGGGCAGTTTGACTGGGGCGGTCGCCTCCAAAAGAGTAACGGAGGCGTTCAAAGGTCAGCTCAGCGCGGACGGAAATCGCGCAGTGAGTGTAAACGCCAAAGCTGGCCTAACTGCGAGACCAACAAGTCGAGCAGTAACGAAAGTTGGAGTTAGTGATCAGGTGGTAGTGAATGGAAATGCCATCGCTTAACGGATAAAAGCTACCCTGGGGATAACAGGCTGATTTCCCCCAAGAGTTCACATCGACGGGGAAGTTTGGCACCTCGATGTCGGCTCATCACATCCTGGGGCTTGGAGAAGGTCCCAAGGGTTCGGCTGTTCGCCGATTAAAGTGGTACGCGAGCTGGGTTCAGAACGTCGTGAGACAGTTCGGTCCCTATCTGTCGTGGGCGCAGGATATTTGAGAGGAGCTGACCTTAGTACGAGAGGACCGGGTCGGACGTACCTCCGGTGCATCAGTTGTACTGCCAAGTGCATAGCTGAGTAGCCGCGTACGGATGCGATAAACGCTGAAAGCATCTAAGCGTGAAACGTACCTCGAGATTAGATATCCCACAGCGTAAGCTGGTAAGGTCACTCGTAGACTACGAGTTTGATAGGTCGGAGGTGTACGCACAGTAATGTGTTTAGCTGACCGATACTAATAGACCGAGGGCTTGAACTACTAATTGTTCTCTTTTGTCTCTTACCGAGACATGCTGCTGTTCGCTTTTCTTGTTCGGTTTTTCAATGGTTTTTCGTTTTCTTTCTTGCGGTTCCTTCTTCCTTCTTGATTTTTAAGAGTTTAAATTGCTAAATTTAGACTCTTTTTTATTATAATAGAAAGGGACTTTTATGTACAAAATTAAACATCCTGAAATACTTTTAAACAAGTATTTCAGGATGTTTTTGCATATATATGATTAGATACTGAAAATTTATTTCTTTTATTTCCGTTGAAAGAATTCTTCCAACATGGGCGTAAGTACCTCACTCATCATAGTGTATCCTTTATAATTAGGGTGACAGCCTTCTCGGCTGATGCCATCTTGAAGCGTAATTCCATCCTCTTTTACAAGCCGGGAGTGATAGTCCACATATTTTGTACCATATTCTGCTGTAAGCCGCTGAATCAGTTGATTGATCTCTATAATAAAACGGTTACGCAGATTCAAGTTTGGCAGGCTTTCTCCAGTAGGCAGACAGGAAGCCATCCATAGGGGAAATTTATTTTCCTCTGCTTCTTCCAGCATATTGCGATAGCTTTTTTCCAGCAGAGCAAGTACCTTATTTGCCGCACGCCTATCATACACTCCCTTTTTGCTAATTTTATTATCCAGTTCCCAGGTGTTGTTTATACCGACCATCGCAATACACAGGCGAGGTTTAAGCTGGGTTACATCAGCGTGAAATCGCCATGCCAGTACATCGGCCGAGTCACCGCCGATCCCCCGATTTAAAACCAGTCCGAATTTACCATAATACAAGTTGACATCCATAAAATGTGTGATAGAATCTCCGGTAAAAATAATGTCTACCGGACGTCCGCTATATAAAACTTCTCCGTTTTTTAAATCAAATTCATCCCGTCTGGCGTCTGCATCCACAGGTTTTTTATATCTTCCCGGTTTGATGTAATTGAGTTCATCCTGCATAGCTATGACAATCCCTTTCTTTGTGCATATATTCAATTATAATATGGAACAGTATAGCATGAAGAAAGAAAAATTGCAAGGTAGATGTAGATTTTTTCCTGGTTCTATGTTAAGATGATACTACTATGAAGGAATCCCAGAAAGAGAGCTGGAATGAATAAAAATCGCAGACTAGATCACAGTTTTTATAAAATACATGCAGATGAACTTGCTCCCGCGCTGCTGGGAAAGGTTTTATGTAGAAAGATAGATGACACCATACAACGTGTTCGGATTACAGAAACCGAATGCTATATGGGAGAGACAGACACTGCCTGCCACGCTGCTAAAGGAAAAACAAAACGGACGCAGGTACTCTATGAAGACGGTGGGACTATATATGTTTATCTATGCTACGGTATTCATGAGATGTTCAATATAGTTGCAGGGACTGCAGGATATCCAGAAGCTGTCCTTATTCGTGGAGTGGATACTATTTTGGGGCCTGGAAGGGTAACAAAGTTTTTAAATATAACAAGAACGCTTAATGGAAAAGATTTATGCTGCAGTGAGGAGCTTTGGATCGAAGAAGATGGATATGTGTCTGCCTATCATACTGCGCCACGGATAGGAATTGGATATGCTGCAAAAGAAGATCAAGATCGGCCATGGAGGTTTATTGCTGATTTGTAAACGTCAGGCCCAGCGCAGGAGGAAATATATTTGAAAATACAAATAGATACACAGACCGGTGCAATACTTGTCGGTACACAGCAAATTTCTTTTTTTGCTCGTACACGAAAAGATTCAAATCGGGGCAAACTATCCTTTTTGCCGGTTGAGAAAGCAGAGCCCCCACAGGGGGGAAAGGATTTATCCCTTGTGGTTACAGAGTGGGGCGTTCCCTTTACCATGAAAGGAACGGCAGACTTGCTGTATCGTTCCAAAACCGGTGTTACTATTGAAAAATTTCGTCAGATTAGCAGAATAACCAGTCGTACCAATCCGGCAGGAGATCCTGCTTTCCTTGCAGAGGGGGTTTTATGCGCATATATGCTGTGTCGTGAGGAATTACTTTCATCTGTAACCTTGCGGCTTACCTATACAGTACATGGAAGAGAAAGCAGCGTCTCTTTTTTCTGTACTTTTTCCGAAACTGTTCTGCGACAAATGTCTGAAGTATTATTTTCCCGGGCGGCGCCCTTTATTTCTATACAGGCGGACAAGCATCTGCAAGGATTTACTAGGATGGCTTCTATGGCTTTTCCATATCGAGAAATGCGTGCAGGGCAGCGGGATTTTATTGAGGATGCATACCGGGCGGTCAAGTACGGAAGCAACCTGCTTGTCTGTGCACCTACTGGAATTGGAAAGACGATTTCTGCTCTATATCCAGCTTTACGTGCTTTGGGTATGGGATATACGGATAAGGTGTTTTATCTTACCGCAAAAACTGTTGCAGGAAACGCTGCGGCAGAGGCATGTAGGGCTATGTCTATGCAGGTGCCATCGCTGCGTACAATCAATATTGTTTCCAAGGAAAAGACTTGTTCACAGGCACTAGGGGGATGTGGCAGAACTTGGCAAAAGCAAAACTGCTATATGTGTCCTTATATGGGGGAAATACAGAAATTCTCTTATGAAGAACGCAGAGACGCGGCTATGCTGGAATTATTACAAACCTTTCACGTGATAGACACTGCCGCGTTATGTGAAGCAGCTGAAAAACATAGCCTGTGCCCCTATGAATTGTCTTTAGATGTGAGCGAATACTGTGAAGTAGTGATATGTGATTATAATTATCTTTTCGACCCGACGGTTCGCTTTAAACGATATTTTGGTACTGGTACCGGACGGTATGCTGTTCTTGTGGATGAAGCCCACAATCTTCCGGATAGGGCTAGAGAAATGTATTCTGCAGGGCTTACTGCGGGAGATTTTATGCGTCTTTATAAAGGTCTGAATACATATTTTCCAGAGCAAGGACCATTGTGTGAGGCACTGACGGAGATACTTCGTCTGCTGCAGCGCATAGCTGCGCTTTGTTGTTCGGAGGAACGGTTAGACGTGGAAGGTCGGAAGTCGGGATATTATTTGTCTGCTCGTGTGCCGGAGGATTTTGGTATAACTTTGCAGAAATTTGTGCAGATTGGTGGGGAAGTATTGCGGCAGGAGGATGACACAGGGGCCCATACTTTGCTGGATCAGACTGTGATGCAATGCAGTGACTTTTTACGCAGCTTGGACCTGTTCGATTCTGCATTTGTCTTTTATGCGGAAAGTACTGGAAGCGGGTTGCATGTATATATACGTTGCCTGGATCCGTCAAAAATCCTTCGTCATATGATGCAGCCGGTGGGAGGAAGGGTATTTTTTTCAGCAACATTGACGCCAATGGAGTATTTTGCAGACGTGTTGGGATGTCCAGAGGCACCCTGTTTGGAATTGGACTCCCCCTATGATCCGGAACATTTAGGTCTGTTCTGTGTAGACTCTATCAGTACTCGGTATAGTGACAGGGAGCGTTTCGCTCATGAAGTGGCAGAAATGATTTTAGCTGCGGTGGAGGCAAAGGATGGAAATTATATCGCTTATTTCCCCTCGTATGCCTATATGAAAAGCGTATATTCTGTATTTGTAGAAATTGCTCCGCATATGCATACGGTGGTGCAAAAGCAGGGCATGCGGCACAATGAGCGTAACACATTCTTGCAGGCCTTTTCCAGGAATGGGGAAGCTGTGGTGGGGTTTTGCGTACTGGGAGGCGCGTTTTCCGAGGGGGTAGACTTGCGTGGAGAGCAGTTAATCGGAACGATTGTTGTGGGAACCGGCTTGCCTAAAATTACCGCGGAGCAAAATTTACTACGGGATTATTTTGAGAAAACTAGGGAAAGCGGTTTTGCATATGCATATACATATCCGGCTATGATCAAAGTGCAGCAGGCGGCCGGCAGGGTGATTCGCAGTGAGACAGACCGCGGAGTGGTGGTATTGATCGATGACCGATATGCACAGCCCCAGACATATAAGCTGTTTCCGAAAATGTGGCGGCATATCCAATTTTTGCGGGATGCGTACACGTTGAATGCAGCGCTGTCTGCCTTTTGGAAAAAGCAGGATAAAAAAGAATAAATTTAGGTATTACACAGATTTGTGGCGGTCTTTTGACGAATTTATAAGGATCCTGAAAAATGCCTTGCAATTTTTATCTATATGTGTTACAATACTTTGCAGTAAATAAAAAGCGATGATGAAGCTGGCAAATGCGGGCCAACGGGTTTTCAGAGAGGTGTGTCACCGGCTGTAAGCACACCGTCCGTCGCAGGAGGCCTTTCCCTTCGGAGCACGGCAGGTGAATTTTATTAGCCAGTCGGGGGCACGCCCCTTATAGCGAGACAAGTGCCGCATCTGTGCGGACTTTGGGTGGTACCGCGGAGTCGTCCGTCCCGATTTTATAAGTCGGGACGGATTTTTTTATGAAACAATATAGAAAGGCATGAAATATTATGAAAGAAACACTGCAAAAAATCAAGGAAGAAGCCCTTGCGGCCCTTGCGTCGCTGGATGCGGATATCGAGGGACTGCGAATCCGGTATTTGGGTAAAAAGGGAGAACTGACGGCGGTACTTCGCGGAATGGGAAAACTTTCCCCCGAAGAACGGCCGATTGTGGGTCAAATTGCCAACGAAGTGCGCGCACAAATTGAGGAGCAGTTAACTAAGCGTGCGGCAGAATTGAAGGCCTCTGCTTTGGAAGGTCGGTTGAAAAAGGAAAAA
>CANRVI010000069.1 GCA_947643245.1 uncultured Clostridia bacterium
CGCGCATTGCTGCCAACACGGATGCAGGCAAAATTCGGTTACATGCAGATGTAAGAATACCGGTCTCTTTTGCTACGGCACCTGCGGTGGCAGGATTGTCGCCGGTAACCATAACGACTTGGATTCCTGCATGCTGAGCATCTGCCACGGCTCTTCGCACGTCTCTGCGAATTGGATCCTGAATCGCAAACAGGCAAAGGAATGCCAGGTCTGTAGGGCTTCCTTCCGACTTGGCTTTGGCAAAAGCATCTGCATTACCCATAGCACAGCAAATTACCCGGCAAGAGGCTTCTCCAAGGGATTGTAGTTTTTGAGAAATTTTACGCTTTCCCGCTGCGTCCAAATTTTGGATGGTACCGGATGCGTCTATAAATGTTGTACATCCGCACAGGAGACGCTCGGGCGCTCCCAGAAAGTAGGACAGGACTGCATTTTCTTTTTTTACAAGAGAGGCAGAATATTTCCTGTTAGAATCAAAAGGAAGGCGAGCTGCGCAAGCCACATGCACAGAATCCTTAACAGCAGTGAGAACTGCTTTTTCCGTTGCACCGGACCCTCCTGGCGCACAGGCGGTGATGGCGCATTCGCTAATTTTTTCCCGCAGCCGTTCACATTTTTTTATTTGGCTGTAGTGTTCAAAGGAAAAATTTCCTCCGTGTATACCACATACTGTCATTTTGCCCGTAGTCAATGTGCCCGTTTTATCTGTAAACAAAATATTGAGACTGCCGGCTGTTTCAATTCCTACAAGGCGGCGTACCAAAACACCGTTTTTTAGCATACGTTTCATGTTAGAGGACAACACTACCGTAATCATCATAGGCAGTCCCTCAGGGACGGCAACAACGACTACAGATACCGCCACGGTAATTGCCTTAATAATTTCGGAAAACAAAAAGCCGCGATCCTGAAGCCGGACCATCATCAATGTCAAATCCATGCCGCTGTCAATTACAAACGCATTGAAAAGATATGCAAAGGCGATCATTAAAGCACCTACGTATCCCATAAAACTGATACTTTTTGCAAGCTCACTTAGCCGATGTTTTAGAGGACTGGGACGTCCGTCTTCCTGGAGGCTGGAGGCTACCTCTCCGATAAAGGTAGAATCTCCTACCCGTAAAACTGCCATTTCGCCTTCTCCGCTGCAAATACCGCTGCCGCGAAACAACTGATATGGAGAATTTGGCTGCCAATCTTCTCCTGCTGGATTAAAGGAGGCAGCTGTGGCGGGTATTTTACGCCGTTCTGTGCTTTCTCCGGTGATGGCTGCTTGATTACAGCTGACCCCACCGCTGATGAGAACGCCGTCGGCAGGAATACTCATTCCTGCTCGGAGTAATACAATGTCTCCTACAGCGATATCTGAAACGCGTACTTCTCGAAGCTCTCCTGCCCGGCGAATCATGCAGAGCGTATCTCCTTCCTTTCCGGACAGCCTTTCAAATGCTAGGGAAGAGCCGTATTCGGAAATTGTGGAGACGAGGGTAGCGATTAAAATTGCAGCTACGATTCCTAGCGTTTCTGGAATATTCATTCTTCCCATGCTTACCAGCGCGTTTATCAGCAATGCGCCGATTAAAATTTTAATGATTGGGTCATTAAAATTGGAAAGAAGCTGACGAATAAACCCCATTTTTTTCTTTTTAGTAAGGGTGTTGCGGCCAAAACTATGGATATTTTCTGCTGCTTCTTTTTCTGTTTGTCCCAAGCGGTTTATATAAACACGCTGGCTTTTTGAAACGGTATGACTTCGGGAAACAGATGCTTGTTGTTGAGTTGGTGCAGACTGCACACGTTCTCTGCTTCTTCCAAATGTAGGTCCTGATAGGCTGTTAATGATTTCCACCTCCGACTCGTAACTGGCCTGACAAACAAACAGGGCGGGCCGAATGGTCCTGTCCTTTGTTTTGAATCGCTTAATATATATGAGAGCGGCGGCACAATTATTATTCTGTTGACTGTTTGTCACTCGTAAAAATAAATCTTGAAATTATTTCCTGGATATAGTATAATAATATAAATATAAGCTGCGATATGTATGCAAAAGTCGCCATGAAAATAGGAACGAGGAAAGGAGTCTGCTTGTAATGGTTCAAAATGACGGCAGGACAGGCAGTCGGCCGCGCCCGTTTTGGGCAAATAGATTTTTTCGCGTTTCCGGTGGTACGGGCATCAAAATACGCAACTTTATTTCCAGAAGATTTGATGAAAGTGTAATTTTGCGTGGTGCGGATCGGTTTCGTCAGATATTCTTTCGACTCCGCCTTCGATTTGTTGGCACATTTCTGCTGACGTTTGGAGCTTATGCTTCTATCATCACAGTTTTGGTAAGCCTTTTTCAACATGAGCAAATATCCGTCGCGCACTTATACAGTGGTCTGTGTGCAATGATTTTGTCTATTCCGCTCCTGCTTTCTAAAGGAAATATATCTACCGCTTTGCTGGGATCCCGTATCGGAAACACCTTATGTGATTATTTCAGTGTACGTAGGGAATCTTTGCAGGAATATATTTTTGTTGGGCACGCGAATATTGCATTTGTGCTGGGCGTAATTGCAGGTACGTTGACGTTTTGGATTTCTCCCATTTGCGTCCTGTTTGGATTTGTGGCGGCGATAGGGATAGGGATCATTTTTGCACTGCCGGAAAATGGAATATTATTTGCATCCGTATTGCTCCTTTTTACAGGAGAAAAAACACAGCTTTGGATTCTATCCGTTACAATAGCTTCCTATATACTGAAGCTGATTCGAGGTAAACGTAGCCTTATCTTTTACAAGAGAGATCTCTTTGCTCTTCTTATGCTGCTCACAATTCTTGGAGGGGTTCTAGTAAACAGTGCGGGGGCTTTACTTCCACAAACTGTCACATATATTTTGTATATGTGTGTGTATTTTCTTTCTACGTTTATTCTATATGATTTCCGAAAAATTAATCGGATTACTACTGCCCTTTGCGCAGCGGGCGGCGTTCTTGGAGCAATGTACCTTACTGGGGTGGTTTTGGATACGTATTTAGCGGGAAGCGTTTTTCGGGATGCCGGTTTCCTTCTTGATTTTGTTTTAGCACTGCCTGTTTTTCAACATGATGTGGCGCCTATTTTGTTTATGGCACTCTTTGTTCTTTCCATGGGTATTTGCCTGCGCAGCAGTTTATATATTCCCCGGCGTACTGCAATTTTTTGTACCCTGATTATGCTGGTAGCTCTTGTGTTATGTGGTAGTGGGGTAGAGGTAATGTGTGCTTGCGCTGCCGTTGTTTTCCTGCTTCTTCTTTATCGAAAACGAAGTGGTTTCTTTCTTTTGGGCTTTCTTTTGGCAGCATTTGTGTTAATCATTCATCTAACAGGCAGTTTTGGCGATATGGTGTATAGATATTTTGCCGATAGCTGCATGGAGATTGTTCAAGGAATAGAGGAACTTTGTTCCGGCCTTTTAGGGTTAGATAAAACGCAGCTGTTTGTGGGAGAGGGGCTGGGAACTGCGTCGCAGGGAATGACTTCTATTCGAAAGGGAAGTGGAAGTTCCTATCTTTCTATTATTCAGGCACTGGGTTTGATCGGTTTTTTAATTTTTGCTGTATTTGTAATTGTACTTTTTGAAACAAGTTTGCAGTTTTATAAAAAAACTTTTGGAAAATGGCGTGCGTTCGAGGCATCGATGCGCTTTGGAGTAATACGGATCCCAGCCGATATGCGTTTGGGCGGCGGTGCGCCATTGTGTGCTGTTGCGGCGTTGTTATTGTGTGGGACTGCCTTGCCAGTTTGGCAGAACGGTATTGCCTTTGAATTGTTTTGGCTTTTATGCGGGATTGGCGCGGCCTATGTGAAGAGCGCGGCCCGTGAAATTGAAAAAGCGGATCAGGCAACACTTTCTGATTCAGGATCAGAAAACGCCTCAGTGACATTGAGACGAAAAAAGGAAGACTGAGAGGATACACATAATGCAGGAGAAAAAACGAAAACCCAATATTATTGATTTTGTTATTCTGCTTGCAGTTCTTGCTGTTTTAGCCGCAGTCGGTTATCGGGTTGTGATTTATCCCGGTGGGCAGGAAAACGTACGGATTCGTTATGTTCTGGAGGTACCGCAAATACAGACGGAATTTTGCAGCAAGGCTATTCCTGAAAGCCCGGTGTTTGCCTATAATGATAAGCGGGAAATTGGCATTGTCTCTGCCATTTCTACGGCCCCTACCTATTTTAAAGGGACGGATAAAGAGGGGAATCCCATTTACACAGAAATGGAAGATCACAGCATGCTGTATGTGACTATAGAAGCAGACGCGGTACAGACCGATACGGGGTATATCGTTGGCGGACACTCCATTCAGTCAGGGATGTCGTTAGCTGTGCAGTTTCCTGAATTGTACTGCGAGGCGCAGTGCATCAGTGTTAATGTAATCGAATAGGAATGGACAAGTCCTACCTTTTCATGTTTTTTGCCTACTGGGCAGATTGGAGCTGTTATGAATCTTACATCCACTATATTTGCAATTGTTGCCGTGGTTTGTGCGGCGCTGATTTCATATACCGTTACCCCGCCTGTGCGCCTGCTGGCTTTTCGCTTCGGAGCGGTCGATATTCCGACGGATGCTCGCAGAATGCATAAAAAGCCTACTCCTCGCATCGGCGGCTTGGGTATATTCATTGGTTTTACTGTATCAACGCTGGTGTTCTGTGATTTTTCTGCGGAGTTGTTTGCCATTTGGACCGGCGGCGCGATTTTGGTTATTTTAGGAATTTTAGACGATATACTCCGTCTTTCTGCGCTGCTCAAGCTGCTTGTGCAAATTTGTGCGGCAGGAGTCGCTGTGTGCTTTGGCGTGGTAATTGATCAGGTGACCATGTTTGGCACTGTCATTGAATTTGGGATGTTTGCTATTCCCATCACGCTTTTATGGATTGTAGGGCTGTCTAACGCCATTAACTTGATTGATGGACTAGACGGTCTCGCCTGCGGGGTCAGCGCGATTACTTCTCTCTCCATTTTAGGTGTGGTTTTAATTACCGGCGACATGACTTCGGCGCTTATTACGGCCATTCTTGTAGGTGCCTGCGGAGGCTTTTTACCGTATAATAAAAACCCTGCCAGCATATTTATGGGCGATACGGGAGCGCTGTTTTTGGGATATACCTTGGCAATTATATCGGTGCAGGGTGTATTTAAACTACACACGGTATTGTCTTTCCTAGTTCCACTGTCTATTTTTGCCCTTCCTTTGATGGATACATTGGTAGCGATTGGACGGCGGCTGATTCATAAACAGAGCCCTTTCCACCCAGATCGAGGTCATCTCCATCACAAACTTGTAGATATGGGTTTTACCCATAAAGAAGCAGTGCGCCTGCTGTACGCAATCAGTGGGATTATGGGACTGGTAGCTGTCACATATACCGACGCAATGTTCCATGAATCGCGCGCATGGAAGAGTATGATTATAGCTGTGGCAGCAATTGTAATTTTAATTCTCAACTTCTTGTGTCTGCGTAAGCCCAGTACCAGAATTTTGTCCGGATTAGCTGAACATATCAGCGAAAAGCGACTGGAAGAAGCAAAGGCCATGCAGGAATCTAAGGAAACAATGGAATTA
>CANRVI010000070.1 GCA_947643245.1 uncultured Clostridia bacterium
TATCATTATTTCTAATGATATGCTTTTTCTTTCTATCGTTTTTTCTCTGAACAAACTATACAGAAAAATTATCCTTCTTTAATAGCTGCCTGTGCTGCTGCCAACCGTGCAATCGGTACACGGAAGGGAGAGCAAGATACATAGTCCAGACCAATCTTGTGGCAGAATTCTACAGAAGTAGGATCTCCGCCATGCTCGCCGCAGATCCCGCAGTGCATGGTGGGACGAACATCTTTGCCTAGCTTTACAGCCATTTCCATCAGTTTGCCTACGCCGGTCTGATCCAATTTTGCAAAGGGATCATTCTCGTATATCTTAGTGTCATAGTATGCATTCAAGAATTTACCAGCGTCGTCGCGGCTAAATCCGAAAGTCATCTGTGTCAGGTCGTTGGTACCGAAGCAGAAGAATTCAGCTTCTTTTGCGATATCGTCGGCAGTGAGCGCTGCTCTCGGAATCTCGATCATTGTACCTACTTCGTATTTAAGGTCGGCTCCAGCAGCAGCGATCTCGGCATCAGCGGTAGCAACGACTACGTTCTTAACAAACTTTAATTCCTTAACATCGCCAATCAGCGGAATCATAATTTCCGGTACGATTTTCCAATCGGGATGCGCTTTAGAAACATTGATTGCAGCACGAATTACAGCGGTGGTCTGCATTTTTGCAATTTCAGGATAGGTAACGGTGAGTCGGCAGCCGCGATGACCCATCATGGGGTTGAACTCATGCAGGGACGCGATAAGCGCTTTGATATCCTCAACAGTCTTACCCTGCGCTTTTGCCAGCGCTTCAATATCAGCTTCCTCAGTAGGAACAAACTCGTGAAGCGGAGGATCCAAGAAACGAATCGTTACAGGATTGCCTTCCAGTGCCTCATACAGTGCTTCAAAGTCTCCCTGCTGATAGGGCAGAATCTTATCCAGAGCAGCTTCTCTCTTTTCAACTGTGTCGGCACAGATCATTTCACGGAAAGCGGCAATTCTGTCCGCCTCAAAGAACATATGCTCTGTACGACACAAACCAATTCCTTCTGCGCCAAGCTCACGAGCTTTTTTTGCATCAGCAGGAGTGTCAGCGTTTGTACGTACTTTCAGCTTTCTGTATTTATCAGCCAGTTCCATGATACGACCAAATTCACCTGCGATTTCAGCATCAACAGTGGGGATAATTCCATCGTAAATATTACCAGTGGAACCGTCGATAGAAATGAAGTCGCCTTCATGATAGGTTTTTCCAGCAAGCTCAAACTGCTTATTTTCTTCATCCATTTTGATATCGCCGCATCCGGAAACACAGCAGGTTCCCATTCCGCGAGCAACAACGGCAGCGTGAGAAGTCATACCACCGCGGACGGTTAGGATACCCTGAGAGGCTTTCATGCCAGTAATATCCTCCGGAGAAGTTTCTAGACGAACGAGAACCACTTTCTCGCCTTTTTCATTCCATGCCACTGCGTCGTCAGCAGTGAATACTACCTTGCCGCAGGCAGCTCCGGGAGACGCACCAAGGCCCTTGCCTGCAGGATTTGCAGCCTTAAGCGCTTTAGCATCAAACTGAGGATGAAGCAGGGTGTCCAGGTTTCTAGGATCGATCATTGCAACGGCCTGCTTCTCGGAGATCATACCCTCATCCACCAGGTCACATGCGATTTTGAGAGCAGCTTTTGCTGTTCTCTTACCGTTTCTTGTCTGCAACATGTAAAGCTTTTTATCTTCAATGGTAAACTCCATGTCCTGCATATCGCGGTAATGATCTTCAAGAGTTGCACAGATTCCAATGAACTGCTCATACACTTCAGGCATTACTTCTGCAAGTTTGGCGATGGGGGAAGGTGTGCGCACGCCGGCAACAACGTCTTCACCTTGTGCATTCATAAGAAATTCGCCCATAAGCTTCTTTTCGCCAGTAGCAGGATCTCTGGTGAATGCAACGCCGGTACCGGAAGTATCGCCCATGTTACCGAATGCCATCATTTGCACGTTAACAGCGGTACCCCAGGAATAAGGAATGTCATTGTCACGGCGATATACGTTAGCGCGGGGGTTATCCCATGAACGGAACACAGCTTCAACGGCGCCCATAAGCTGTTCTTTAGGATCGGAGGGGAAATCTGCACCGATCTTTTCTTTATACTCGGCTTTGAATTGGGAAGCCAGTACAGCCAAATCATCAGCGGTGAGATCCACGTCTTGTGTAACGCCCTTTTCCGCCTTCATTTTGTCAATGAGCTCTTCGAAGTATTTTTTGCCGACTTCCATAACTACATCGGAATACATTTGGATAAATCTTCTGTAGCAGTCCCAAGCCCAACGGGGGTTGCCGCTTTTATCAGCGATAACTTTTACAACGTCCTCGTTCAGACCCAGGTTCAGGATGGTATCCATCATACCGGGCATGGACGCACGCGCGCCAGAGCGAACGGAAACGAGAAGCGGGTTTTCATGATCACCGAACTTCTTGCCGGTAATCTGCTCCATCTTTTCGATATACTCCATGATTTGCGCTTGAATCTCGCTGTTGATTTTGCGGTCGTCCTCATAGTACTGGGTGCACGCCTCTGTAGAGATTGTGAAACCCTGGGGAACAGGAAGACCGATATTGGTCATCTCAGCCAGGTTTGCTCCCTTACCGCCGAGAAGCTCCCGCATGCTGGCGTTTCCCTCGGAAAAGAGATAAACATACTTCTTGCCCATTAAAACATCCTCCAAAATATTGATTTCATATGTTGACAAAATTGAAATAGACGGCTGTCCCGATGAGGACAGTGCCGTACACATTATTATATCATGTATTTTTACCAATTTCCATACTTTTATGAAATTTATGGAGAATAACCAAAAAATATTTCTATAAAGGAAATAAAGTGCGTTTTCTGACGAAGGGGATCTGATACAAAGTTTTTATTTGGTATTGAAAAGAGCAGGAAATTCCTCTATAATACAGATATAGGACGCTTGCAAATTAAAATTCCCAAAAGGGGAGGCTATGCTTTTTATCTGTGACGGGGCAACCGATCCCTACTTTAATCTTGCGGCAGAGGAATATGTTTTGGAAAAAGGGGAGAGGGAAGCCTTTCTGCTTTGGAGAAATGAACCTTCTGTCATTATCGGGAAAAATCAAAATGCGTATGCGCAGCTGCACTTGCCTTTTGTGCAGGCCAATCATATTCAGGTCGCCAGACGCCTTACCGGAGGCGGGGCGGTATTTCATGATTTGGGCAATATAAATTTTACTTTTATTACAGACGCGCCGGAGCATGACCAAATTGATTTTGCTCGGTTTACTGCGCCGATTGTTGCCAATTTGAGGCGGCTTGGGGTTGCGGCGATTTTAAATGGAAGAAATGATTTGTTGGCCGCGGGACGTAAAATATCCGGGAATGCTCAATGTGTCTATCATGCCGGCGATGGCAGACGACGGCTGCTGCATCATGGAACTCTTTTGTTTTCGGCAGATCTCTCTCGTCTATCCGGAGCGCTTCAGGTGAATCGGGAAAAAATGGAGAGCAAGGGCATCGAAAGTGTGGTCAGCCGGGTGGCGAATATTCGGGAGCTTCCTGGATACAGCGGCCCGGATACGGTGGAGGCTTTTCTGCAGAATTTAGCGGACAGCGCTGCCGTCGACTATGGAGCTGCGCGGGAATATACATTAGAGGAATCTGCGGCAATTCGTCAGTTGGCAGAAAAGAAATACAATACCTGGGATTGGATTTTCGGCCAGTCCGGAGAATATCGTGTGAGCAGAGAAAAGCGGTTTGACTTTGGAAGCGTTTCGGTATCACTGGATGCATATAAAGGTGTGATCCGGCGTATCGCCTTTTCCGGCGATTATTTTGGTGCGGAAGACACGGTGCGGCTGGAGGCGCGCCTTATGGGCGTTCCGTTGGAGCCGAAAGCGTTGACTGCCGCGCTGGCAGGCTGCGAAAAGTATATATATAAAAGCACAAGCGAACAATTGGCTGCGCTTATATTGGGACAATAAATGACATAGGAAGGTGGAAAAATGGCAAAAAAAGAAATGGATTCAAAAATGCAGTATTTATTTGAAGGGATTTTGTCTCTTAAAACGATAGAAGATTGCAATCGCTTTTTTGAGGATATTTGTACAGTGGTGGAAGTGATTGAAATGTCCAACCGTCTTGCCGCGGCAAAGATGCTTGCGGACAATAATACATATACGGATATTATTGAAAAAACAGGTCTTTCCACTGCTACCATCAGCCGCGTAAACCGCTGCCTCAAATATGGCAGCGACGGGTATGCTGCGGTGCTAGATCGTTTGGATGCCGCGGGCGCACATCCTTTTGCAAAGGAAGATGAGGAATGAACGATCCTTTGTATGCGGCGCTATGGACCAGCTATGATAAATTGAATGCGGAAACGGATTATGATGCGTGGGCAGATTTTCTATGCGCCCTTTTTGAGCGGCATTCTAAAATTTTTGTGACCAGTGTGCTGGACATTGCCTGCGGTACAGGGAGCATGACTTTTGCACTGCACAAGCGGGGATACGATATGACTGCGTTGGATCTGAGCCCGGAAATGCTTTCCTGCGCTAGGGAAAAGGCTGAAGAACAGGGAATAGAAGATATTTTGTGGCTGTGCCAGGATATGCGTTCTTTTGAATTGTACGGCACTGTCAGTGCGGCGGTGTGTTGCCTGGATGGAATCAATCATTTGACGGGTGTACAGGACTTGGGTCAATGTCTTTCTCTGGTGCATAATTATCTGGAGCCTGGAGGATTGTTTGTGTTTGATGTGAACACACCAAAGAAGTTTCGCGAATTTTATGCTGACCACGATTATATATTAGAAGATGAGGGGATTGTTTGCTGTTGGCAAAACCAGTACGATGCCCGGCGGCAGATTTGTACGTTTTTGTTGTCTGTATTTGAAGAAAGAAAAGATGGAATGTGGCGCCGCACGGATACATTGCAGAGGGAACGGTGCTACAGCCGGCAAAAACTTACTCGGGCCTTAGAAACAGCCGGCTTTTCTGTGGAGGGAATCTATACAGGATTTAAGATGGAAACGGATTTGGACGACGCTCACCGATGGTATATTGCAGCGCGGAGAATTTAACTTTATATATTTTACAAAAAAAGAGCGGGTGATCGCTCTTTTTTGTTGACAAAATATTAACCCAGGAAAATGTGATTTGGCGGAGCGGCGAAGCGTTGCCGTTTGGGATGCAATGGAAACTCCAAGCGCCCACATATCCACGCGGTGCAAAGGGGATGGTAAAGCGGGGCAGAGCAAAATGAAAGAATAACAAAACAATTCATATGGAAAAGTGAACGGATAAAAAGCCTGCGTAAAAACGCCTTTACACAGGCTTTTTATTATGAAAAATCTTTTTTTAAAAAAATTGGAAAAAGGTATTGACATTGAGCGAAGCCTTTGCTATAATATAAAAGCCGCGTGGGAAGTGCGGCAAATGGGAGCATAGCTCAGCTGGGAGAGCATCTGCCTTACAAGCAGAGGGTCATAGGTTCGAGC
>CANRVI010000071.1 GCA_947643245.1 uncultured Clostridia bacterium
CCCACATCGTTGATTCGCGCCGCAGACTGGTGCGGTATTCATACCGGACGCAAGGTGGACAAGTTTGCTCGGTGGAATCTGACAAAAGAACCGGCGTCTGCAGTTGCTCCGCCTTTGATTGCCCAGTGCCCGCTGGCCTTAGAATGTAAGGTGGACCAAATCATCCCATTGGGCAGCCACGACATGTTTCTAGCAGACATTGTAGCCGTAGACGTAGAAGAATCGCTCATCGATGCCGTTGGAAAGCTGCATTTAGAACGCGCTGAACTTGCTGCTTTCGCACACGGCGCGTATTATTCCCTAGGCAAGCGGATGCAGTCCTTTGGCTTTTCTGTTCGAAAAAAGCAGAAAAAGATGCAAAATGGTAAGAGTAAAGCAAAACGGAATAATTGACAAATTTTTCTATACGGGTTATAATATATTGTAATAGCCGCCAGATCCTTTTGACGGTAGATTGTTGAGGGTGAGAACAAAATGACCTGTTCCAAATGCGGATTTATATATACAGATACTCTGTCCGTCTGTCCCAAATGCGGACAAACGAATAACATCCAATTTCTGCAAAAATCCGTTCAGGCGATTTTTGATTCCCTGCTGTTCCGCAGTATCTGCGTCATGGTAACCATTACTGCGTTTCTAAATTTGTGCAGCGGCCGGATGGGATTGTTTTGGATCTTATTCTCGATTGCCGGGTGGATCACCTGTGCGAAAAAAGCATCTCCAGAGAAAGTCACAGCCGGGTTGCGGCTATATTCTATCATATTGAAATGTCTCCATTATGTAATGCTGGCGCTTGCCGGACTGCTTGCGCTCCTATCTGTCGCTGTTTTAATCATAGGGTTCTTTACCGGGGATACTTGGTTGACCTATCTGGCCGGTGTGTCTACAGAATACGGCACCGGCATAATCCCCGTAGCTGCACTGGGCAGACTGCTGGATACTGTAGTCTCCCTTGGAGGAATCGTGGCGGTAGGATCTGCATTTGTTACACTCCTTGGCGCAGCCGCTGCAATATTTTTTCTGACAAAACTTTTGATTCCTATACGGCACTATATATACGGGCTTCTCTATATGTTGACAGAAGGAAAGTCTATGTCTGCAATGGCCGCACCCGCAAGTGTCTGTCTGCTGATTCTTGCAGTAATACAAGGACTTTCTTCCTTGACCTATGTAAGTCTAGGAAACGGTATTGCCGTTGCAGCTTCATTCTGCGCCGCTGCATCCTTATTTGCGACGGCCTGGTTAATTCGAAAATAAAAGACGCCAATGGCGTCTTTTATTTTACTTTATGAATCCTATTCCGGTATCACATATAGCGTCAAATCCCACGCCGGTATGCAGGGAGGCCTGCGCAAATAAAACTTTGCGCTAGGATATAGCTTTTGCAGCACAGTTGGCAGTACAAACAAATCTTCCGTTCTGTGATACAGAGATACCGCCAATGCGGGATGATACGCACCAATCGTATTCATTGCACCTGCAAGAGCGCGGGCCTCTTCTCCTTCTACATCCAGTTTGATTAAATCAATTCTGCCTTTTTCTTTTAGCAGCGTATCAATAGTGCAGCAGGAAATTTCTTGCGTTTTTACTCTACGCTTTGCCCTTCCTCCCGCGCTAGTGCCAGCGCCGCTGGCGCGGCTTCCCGCAGTGATAAAATCAGTCACGCCATCCCGCTCCCCCACCGCACCATGGACAGGCACGATCGTGCATCGGTTTTCTTCGGATGTATACCCGCACAATTTTTGATAGGTTTTTGGATCCGGTTCTACAGCGAATATTTTTTGTGGATGAAGTATATCAGCAAATATTTTTGCGCTATCTCCCGTATAAGCCCCGCAGTCCAGTATAGTATGAATTTTCTCATGGCCTAGTAAAAATGCAATACTGTCCTGAACAGGCTCGGTTTTTGCTAAAAATGCAGGATCCCCTGTCAAGCGAAAGGAAATCATATCTTCAAACAACTCTTTAGAATACGTATCGGACAAAAGCCTATATGCCTCTTCCAACTGCGTAAAATGTTCCTTATAATATGCAAAATCAAAAAGCTCCCCACCGAACAGAGGAACCTCTGGAATATGCAAGGTATGCCGCCCAGCAATTTTCTGTATTCCTTCCCACACACTGGAAAGTGTCGTCCCAAAGGCCAGCAGTACGACAAAATCCGTACCGTAGTTGGCTTCAATATCTCTAAGAGACTGTACTGGCATACCTCGAAAGGTTCTGCTGCGTACAAATCCGTCACTGGCAAATACCCCTTCGATGGAAATCTTATATCTTATGCATGTGTCTAAAATTTTATCCGCACCATTTCCTGTGCCATATAAAAAAATGGGACGTTTGCTGTCTGCAAGCTGTTGCCAAAGGCAATCCTTTTCTGTATATGTTCTTTTCATAATGCACCTTCTTGCATTTTATTTCTTTCCGTGCTATACTGATTGAAAAATAATAATTAAGGAGAACCCTTATGGACTGCCTGTTTTGTAAAATCGTCTCCGGCGAGATTCCGTCTAACAAAGTATACGAAGATGAAATGATCTACGCATTTCACGATATAAATCCAATGGCACCGGTCCATATTTTGATTATCCCCAAGGAGCATATCGCCTCTTCTATGAACGATGTCACAGGAGAAAACAGCGCCTGTATCGCAAGAATTTTTGAAAAAATCCCTCACATTGCAGCGCTAGCCGGGCTCGCAGGCGGGTATCGGGTAATCTGCAACTGTGGACCGGATGCGGATCAAACCGTGCTGCACATCCACTTCCACTTGCTTGGCGGCAAAAAACTGTCTGCTACATTAGGGTAAAAACTACCCCACGAAATTGACGATTTCGTGGGGTTCTTTTTTACTGCGGTACAAATTCTGCGTAAATGGCATGCAGTGCTTTTTCAAAATCTGCTTCGTTGACACCGATAATAATACTCAGCTCACTAGAGCCCTGATCAATCATACGTATATTGATATCCGCCTCGGCAATAGCACGGAACACCCGCGCCGCCGTTCCCTTAGCGCGCACCATACCCCGCCCTACAACGGCAATCAGCGCAATACCGTCTTCAAAAGAAATTGCCTCCGGATCACAAGCCTCGCAGATGCCATCCAAAATATTCTTTCGAACGTGCTCACTCATATCGGCAGAAAGGATCACGCCCATAGTATCAATTCCCGACGGAAGATGTTCAAAAGTAGCGCCCTCTTTTTCGATGACCTCCAGCACCCGCCTGCCAAAGCCAATCTCCGTATTCATCTGATCCTTTTCAATCTGCAGAACGCAAAATCCTTTTTTTCCAGCAATACCGGTAATTACCTTCTCCCGATCATATTCTGCAGCTGCAGGAACAATCATTGTGCCCGCATCCTGGGGCTTATTGGTATTGCGAATATTGATAGGAATTCCCGCAAATCGCACCGGAAAAATCGCGTCCTCATGCAAAACACCGGCGCCCATATAAGAAAGCTCCCGCAGTTCCTGATATGTAATGACCTCAATGGCGCAGGGATCTTTTACAATTCGAGGATCCGCCATCAGAAAGCCGGACACATCTGTCCAGTTTTCGTACAAAGCGGCTCCGGCCGCTCTGGCCACAATCGATCCGGTGATATCACTGCCGCCTCTCGCAAAGGTCTTAATAGTTCCGTTAGGCATGGACCCGTAAAAGCCGGGAATCACCGCCCGTTCATGACGGGTGAGCCGGTCAGAAAGAATGATATTGGTTTTTTCCGCATCAAAGGAACCGTCGTCGTAAAACTTTATTACTTTTGCAGCGTCTAAAAAATCATATCCGATCAGCTTTGCCAAAATCAATCCATTTAAATACTCGCCTCTAGAAGCGGCGTAATCGCTTCCAGCATGATAATGAAACGCATTTTTAATTGCTGCAAATTCTTCAGTCAAATCCAGATCCAACTCCAGGTCGTGGATAATATCCCTATACCGCTGCTCAATTTTTGTAAACGCATCTGAGAAGTCTTCTCCCTCCGACGCCAGATTATAACAATGGTACAGCATATCGGTCACTTTTATATCGTCGTCAAATCTCCTGCCAGGAGCAGACGGAACCGCATAGCGGCGGGCCGGATCTGCAGTAATAATACTCTGCACCCGTCGGAAATGCTCTGCATCTGCCAGAGAAGAACCACCGAACTTTACAACTTTTACAGGATCTGCGTTCATGATATATAACTCCATCTTTTAGAATGTAACAGTATTATTATATGGATTTTCCCCCATAAAGTCAATATGCAAATCCGACACAAAACGGGCCTAGTTGCCTTTTCGCAGTAAAATGCAGAGCCGCATAGAGAAGTTTTTTAATTTAGTCATGGATGCAGCATTGTCCGCATATATATTTTTTGAAGAATTTGATCGGAGGTATTGTGCATGGACAAACCGGGACTTTTGAAAAATGAGGAGGCGATTTTGTATTCCTCTCAATATGATTTACCCGTCACTGGAGAGGGAGGCGGAGAATATACGATGCCGGACTATTATCCGGAAATTCGCCGGCTGGTAAGTGTCAGTGCAAAAGCACTGCCAGATTCTAAATTTCTCTCTGGAAATCTGCTGGAATTCGGGGGCACCATTGCTTTTTCTATCTTGTATATCGGAGACGACGGTAGTCTCGTATGTGTTCCTTACGCATGTGAATACAGCGGCAACAGTCAGCTGCCATCTGAGCCGCAGGGAGGCGGCGCGGCGATCCATGTAGAAACGACAGCGGAATCGCCCCAATGCCGGGTACTCGCTCCCCGCAGTGTGTCTTTGAAAACCAGACTGCGCACCCGCATTATGGCAGACGCGGCAAATGTGTATTCCTGCCGCACCGCAGATACAGACGGAGAACGCGCCAACGCAGAGGATCTTGCCACTTTAGAAACACTGCCGGATATTGTTAACACGGTAAAGCGCGGATACACTTCCGCCACTGGTTCCGCCACTGGAGAGCTGCGGGAACGTGCCGGCACCAAACTTATTTCCTGTGACGGAACGGTCAATATTACAGACGCCGCCGCAAAAAATGATGCCATTCAGGTAAAGGGAGATATTTGCATCCGCTGCTTGGCACTTGCTCCCGATGGACTTTATACCATTCTGCGGGGAAGCATCCCATTTGAGGAAGTAATGACTGCCGAAGGAGCTGAAGAAGGAGATGCAGCCACTGCATGGGGACGGGTAGCCTCCGTATCCGTACAAGCGGACGAGGAAACCGGTGTAATCCATATGGATGCGGAATATGATTTGAATGCGCTGTGGTCCAAAGTCACACAGGTTCCCGTGACGCAAGATGTGTATTCTACAGAATATGATTTAGAAGCAAAGCATAGCGAGCTTGGAGTGCTAAGTTTGCTATGCTGCACCAACAGCGCAC
>CANRVI010000072.1 GCA_947643245.1 uncultured Clostridia bacterium
ACGGTTCCCTCCCCTGCGTTCTCCCCGGTTACATAGCGGATCCGGTCCGAGTGAATCTGCGGCGTACACACCACCGCATCAGGCAGTCCGGCATAGGTGCAAAAAAGGCGGATGTTCTCCAGCACCGTCTCTTCTTCATCTCCCCGAAAAAAACCCACATTCATAGAAGTCGTATGCGGCAGGGTACTGACGCCTCCTCTTCTGGTAGAAAAGCCATGAGCAATCCCAGGGATATCCAATATATCCGATTTCCATATATAGCGATCCCGATAAAACATAACGCTCTCCATTCACAAATCCATCAGTATATAAAGATAAAATAGAAAGGGAACATTTTCATGTTCCCCTTAAAATTAAACTACCAAATCGGACAGGGCGTTGTACAGATCCTCGTCAGATTCCAAATACACCTCTGACCACTCCATAGTATAAATGGCACCCAAAAGGCTTTTTCCACTTACCTTGAAATCGGTATTGTCTGTCAGAATCACTCTGCCTTTGGCCTTGGTAGCCACTGCTACCAGTTTACTTACATCAGACATGGTGTCAATACGTATTTTAATTCTGTTCATCGCTTTGACCATACCTTTCTTAATATAAAATAGGGTTGCACATCCAGTCTCAGCCGTCCTCTTACATCGTATGCAAACGGAATACGGGATATGTATTAAACCAGAACTTCTCCGTAGCATTCGCCAAACGCACATGCCGCATTTGCTTCATCGGTATCAATGTGCATGGCAGGTGCAAATTTTTCGCTCACCCGAACCACCACGTCGCCCAAAATGGTGCTTCTGTCTGCGTTTGCAATTTTTACAGATACAATCTGCTTATCCTCCACGCCAAAATCCTTTGCATTTTCCGGGGTAAAGTGGATATGCCGCTTAGCTGCAATCACACCTTCAGTAAGCTCTACCTCGCCGCAGGGGCCTACCAGCTTGCAGGGGGCACTGCCGGCAACGTCTCCGCTTTCACGGATAGGCGCTGCGATACCAAGCGTACGGGCGTCTGTCAGAGAGATCTCCACCTGAGATGCCTTTCTTGCCGGTCCGAGAATGATCACATTGGGAATAGACTTCTTCGGTCCTACCACAGTGACCCGTTCCTCACAGGCAAACTGACCAGGCTGACTCAACTCCTTTTTTAAAGTAAGCGCGGCACCTTCCCCAAAAAGAATGGCAATGTGTTCTTCCGTCAGATGTACATGGCGCGCACTGGTCTCCACCAAAACTTTCTTTTCCATAGTTTATATACTCCTATATTTTCAATGAAATGAATTACTGCAAATATTGTAGCACAGCCCTGTATAAAATGCAACAGGCAACTACACCTTTCCCGGCCTTTTCTGCATCCCTGCCCACAACAGGACAATTACTTGTCCGGGAACACCGATTACAAACAAAAGCCAAAGATTGCGGGACAGACATGTAAGATATACCGAACCGAGAAATGTCCACATCAGCAGGGATATATAGAGATAATTTCGCCGCTGCTTTCCCCAAATGGAGTTAAACACCAGCGCTACAATCATACTTACAGGAACCGCCCAAACAAAGGAAAGCCACATCGGCCCTTCTACTGGGGAAAAGGTCATAAACACAAACACCGCCGTGGCAATCAGCCAAACTAAGGCAACGGAAAGAAGGGCTATAATCAGATGCCGGCGCCGCCGGCCTGCGGTTGGGGATATGGGAAGCTGCTGCGTACCATGCTCCGCCTTCAAAAGATAATCTACTGTAACGCCAAACAAGGATGCGATAGCAAGCAACACACCGGCATCCGGCATGGACGCGCCGCTTTCCCATTTCGATACAGCCTTATCGGAATACTGCAGCTTCTGGGCCAGCGCAAGCTGTGTATATCCTGCATTTTTACGTAAAGCGGCAATATTTGCAGCGACAATCTGCCGAATGTCTTCCATAACTGCTCCCCCTTCCAAGTAAAAATTCTGTACGTTGTTATTTTATCATAGTCCTGAAGTTTCGTCAATAATACCGCAAAACCCCTGTTGCCAAAGGAACTCTACCATCAGTAGAGTTCCTTTTCCCATCTATCTACCTTCCTGTTGATTAGGTAGGGTGACTTTTGGGAAAACTTGTGGTACATTCGAATCAGGCCGGGGACGCTTTCCCTGCCGCAGGAGGTACATGATGCAAACACAAAGCTCACAAAATCGGAATTACGACGTATATGCCGGCGCAATACGCCTGCGGCGCGCCATTCGGCGGCGGCGCAAATGCGCAGATATATTGGCAAAAGCTATCCGGGTGCTGACCACCGCGCCCATTTTATCTCTTGTGCTGTTCACTCTTTTATTTCTTACCGGCGGCGTTTTTACCACGCCTATCGAATTTGCCGTAACGATTATACTGTTTACCTTGCTTCCGCTCACTGCATATCCACTGCAGAAAATCCTTCCTGCCTTTCGCAGCCGAGGAAGAGACGGACAGCGCACGCTTGCGATGATTATGGCCAACATGGGATATTTGCTTAGTATGGTATACGCAATGATCGCAGGCGTTGGAAGCAGTCTGCTTACCCTATATTTGACCTATCTCTTTTCCGGTGCTGCCCTGTTGATTATAAATAAGGCCTTTGGATTTCATGCAAGCGGCCATGCTTGCGGACTGTGCGGCCCGGCAGCAGCGATGGTTTACTTTACCGGATGGCCCAGTCTGATTGTAGGCGCAGCATTATTCGGACTGTGCCTGTGGGGAAGTCTCCACATGGGGCGGCACACAGTACCCCAATTTTTTGCAGGCAGCGCAATTTCTATAGTGATATTCTTGAGCCTGGCCGCCGTGCTGCTATGATAGTAAGTATGAAAGTAACAATAAAAATAAAAAGGGGAGAAAGATCTCCCCTTTTTTAAAGCAAAACTTTTTCTGCCGTTGCCTGTATCACACACAGACACAAAATATCGATTGCCTGCACCAATTCCTCATATGACGGAAAAGTTGGCGCAATACGCAAATGCACATCTGCCGGATCCTTCCCATATGGATAGGTAGCACCTACCTCGGTAAGCTTCACGCCGGCATCCGAGGCAAGGGCATACACACGCTTGGCACAACCCTCTTTTACTACCAAATCGATAAAATACCCGCCTTTGGGCTCTGTCCACTGGGCAATGCCTGTGAGCTTCTCTTGAAAGCTGCGGATTACCGCTTCAAATTTTGGACGAACAATGGCTGCATGCTGCCGCATAATCTCCCGCACGCCTTCAGCATTTTGCAAAAACCGTACATGGCGCAGCTGGTTGAGCTTATCCGGGCCAATAGTCTGGGCGGAAAGATACGGTTTTATTTGTTTTATATTGTTGTCGCTTGCCGCAAACAAAGCAAGTCCTGCCCCGGAGTATGTAATTTTCGATGTAGATGCAAAATAGAAAATCTGGTCCTCTTTACCGTATTTTTTTGCACAAGCAAAAATATCGGCTAGAGGTACTGTTTCGTCATACAACTCATGAACGGCATATGCGTTGTCCCAAAAAACACGGAAATCATCTGCCGCGCACTGCAGCGCTGCTATACGCTCCACTACTGCATCGGAATAGGTATAGCCCTGAGGATTGGAGAACTTGGGCACACACCAAATGCCTTTGATGCTGCTGTCCTCAGCCACCAGCCGCTCTACCGTATCCATGTCCGGACCGTCCGGCGTCATTTCCACTGGAATCATTTCGATCCCCATGGTCTGGCAAATGGTAAAGTGGCGGTCATATCCAGGGCTGGGACACAGAAATTTGATTTTTTCCTGTCTGCCCCACGGCTCTTTTCCACCGTATACGCCAAATAACATCGCTCTGGACACCGTATCGTACATTAAATTAAGAGAAGCGTTTCCGCCTATAATAATATTTTCCGCCGGGATCCCCAGCAGAGAAGAAAACAACGCACGGGCCTCCGGCAAGCCTTCCAACCCACCATAGTTTCTGCAATCTGTTCCATCTATAGACTGACAGGAATCCCCCTTTACCATTTCCAGCATTGGACTGGCAAGCTCCAATTGTTCCCGACTGGGCTTGCCTCGGGTCAAATCTAAGGATACGCCTCTTCCTTTCCACTGGGCAAGCTTCTCCTTAGCATCATCCAGACACGCCTGCAGTTCTTCCCGTTTCATTTCTTCCATTTTATTCATCACAGCTACTTCCTTACATCCGCGTTTTTGCATTTTATAAAGCTTAAAATTTCATAAATATATACAGCATCTCGTATTATACGCCAAAAAATGAAAAATTTCAAGTGTTTTTCTTCAAAAATAATTTTTGATATATTCTCCACAACATTTTATGCAAATTGGGATATATTTGCTACACAAAAGGGACAATTTTGTCGAAGAGAAGTACAGAAAAAGCGCTCCTGGCAGAATCCAGAAACGCTTTTTCATGATCTAATCCTTTACAGAGAACGTCTTTTACGATATAGGATCACAGCAGCCACTATGCCTCCTGCCACAACAATTACGCCGGCAATCAGTACAATATAGAAAACAGTATGTCCCGCCTTGTCGGAATCCTTTTCTTCAGATGTCTGTGTACTTCCAATATCGTCTTCGCTGTCAACGTCATCAGAACCTGCACCATGAAGCGCACCTATAGCATTTTGAAGGTTCAGCGTTGCCTCATCCACTTCCTGCTGCGATACATGCAGGTCATCAAACACCTGCTGCGCCGCAGACAGCGCCGTTTTCATCTCCCGATAGCTTTCAGCCGTGTAATCCTGTTCTTCTAAAGAAACAGCCATTTTTATTGCTTCTTCCAGCCCGGATTTATCTACGGTGAAAGTGCCGGTCTCTTCCGCGTCCCCAGCCGTATTTGTATTTGCTCCGTTTCCATAGACTGGTTTAGAAGAAGGCTTGAAGTTGCCGAGGGACGAACCCGGATTCCCGGAAGGAGAATTCGTGTTATTGGAAGAATTGGAATTGTCTAAATCGTCTCCCGAAATTCCGGTCGTGGGAGTGGTAGCGCCGCCTTCATTAGAAGAAGACGAGGAACCGCCCGTTTCGTTCTTCCCTAAAATCACAGAATTTCCTGTTATATCAGAAAGTGTTTCTTCTGCATACGCTCCATTAACCGTCTTCAGGGAGTTTTCTATGAAAAATACCTGCGCCTGCCCATCTATACCCGTTACGGATAGTGTTCCAAGGGTAAGGGAGTCGTTTTCAAAAAGATTTTTTTTTACTGCAATATAAAGAGTCAGGGTCTTGGGATCCATGCGGAGACGAAAGTCCCGGAAAGTTACATTTACA
>CANRVI010000073.1 GCA_947643245.1 uncultured Clostridia bacterium
AACCGGATTTGATTTATGTGTAATCACTGCAATCCCATCGTAAGCAACGATTGTGTCCCGAAGACCGCCGCCCCGCTCTGCATCCGTCAATTCTCTGGAAGACATGCCGATATCCGCCACTCCTTCTAATACAGAAGAGATCCCAGCAGAAGATCCTGTTTGCTGCACTTCTATATGCACACCCGGATTTTTCTTCATATACGCATCCGCAAGGGACTCCACTACGGGAGCCACAGATGTGGATCCTGCTAAAATCACTTTTCCGCTGCTGCCGGAAGATGTATATACATCGCCCTCATCCGTAGGAACATATCCTGCCTGATTTATAATATTTGCCGCATCTGGAGAGCGGGAAAAACGGAGAAAATCCTGTGCCACTTGACTAGTGCTGGCATCTGTCACCAAAAGAAAATTGCGTTTCATAGGATATGCCCCGTTGCGTATGTTTTCCTGGGTAGGGCTGATGCCATCTATTGACACACTTTTTACACCTTGCGCCATCGCTCCCGCAGAAACATAGCCGATGGCGCTATCACATCCTAAAACAGAAAACAGCATTACCGCATTACTACCTACCACCTCTGCCTCTGATGTGATATCTATGTCCGCACCCAATCCCATAAGTTCCGTCATAGCTGCTCTGGTGCCAGATCCATCTTCTCTTGTAACTACCACAATAGCGCCCTCCTCCACTGCACACGAAGTCAAAAGAGCAATTAAAATGAAACCGGCCACTATGAATTGTAATATTCGTCTCATAAATCCTCCGCCAGATAGATTATTCTTAGCATACCCAAATTGTGTTAAATCAACAACCATTGTCACGTTAATTCTGGGTTAAACCGGATTTATAAGCGATATTTGACACAAATAAAAAAGATGCAGGCATGTCCTGCATCTTTTTTATCCGTTTTCTTTTTCAAACAGCGTACGCCCCATAAGAACGCCCATCACACTAGCCATCATAAGCCCCCGCGTCCATCCACTGCTGTCTCCCAGACAGTGCAGCCCAGCAATATTTGTACTGAGAGAAGCGTCCATTTTTACCTTATTGGAATAAAACTTCAGCTCCGGACTATATAGAAGTGTCTCCGTAGATGCAAATCCTGGCACCACCATATCCAGCATCTTGATAAACTCAATAATATTGGTCATAGCGCGATAGGGCATCGCTGCTGTAATATCTCCCGGTACCGCGTCCTTCAGCGTAGGCACAACATTACTGAAAGCCAACTCCTTTTGCCAGGTACGCTTGCCGTCTAAAATATCTCCGTAACGCTGAACCATAATATGCCCCGCTCCCAGCATATTGGTAAGTTCCCCCACCTTCTGAGCATAAGCAATCGGTTGATTAAAGGGTTCTGTAAAATTGTGGCTGACCAAAATAGCAAGGTTTGTATTGGAGCTCTTGTTGTCTTTAAAGCTATGTCCGTTCACCACAGCCAAATCGTTGTCATAATTCTCCTGTGCTACAAATCCACCCGGATTCTGGCAGAACGTGCGCACCTTGTTTTTCCATGGCCGGGGATATCCAATGAGCTTGCTTTCATACAGCACTCGGTTTACCTTCTCCATAACTTCGTTGCGGCATTCTACTCGCACGCCAATATCTACTGTTCCCGGCTTGTGGGCGATCTGATGCTCTGCACACAGCTTTTCCAGCCAGTCCGCCCCCCGGCGTCCTGTAGCAATAACAACTGTGCCCGCCTCAATTTCTTGAATACGTCCACCTTCTCGAACAATCACACCCCGACATGCATTATTCTGCAGCAAAATATCCTCGCAGGCAGCGCCAAACAGCATGTCCACGCCATGTTCCGACAGCCAGACTTGAATTTCATGATATAGTTTCTGGGCCTTTTCTGTTCCCAGATGGCGGATAGGGCAATCTACCAGTTTCAGTCCAGCCTTAATGGCGTTCTTACGTATCTCTTTGATTTCTTCCCCATTTCCAACGCCCTCAACCCTGGGATCCGCTCCAAATTCCAAATAAATTTTATCTGTATAGTTGATCAGTTCCTGCGCCTCCAAAGCCCCAATCAAATCAGGAAGGTCCCCGCCCACCTCATAGGAAAGGCTCAATTTGCCATCAGAAAAAGCACCGGCGCCGGAAAAGCCTGTCGTTATATCGCACCCGTTTTTACAGTTGACGCAGTGGCCTACATCCGCTTTAGGGCAGCGGCGTTTTTCTACCGGTTTTCCCTTTTCTATCATTAGAATTTTTTTGCGGCTTCCTTTTTTTACAAGCTCCATAGCCGTAAATATCCCCGCCGGACCTGCTCCAACAATAATCAAATCGTACTTCATGCAGATATCACGCCTTTCTATGGTATTTGTCGTACCCAAAAAATAAGAAAATAGCAAAAGAAACCGGGATTTCCGGTTTCGACATATATCCTTTTATATTCTATCATGGACACGCTACAGTGTCAAGACCATAGAATACCTTGATTTTTATTCCGATTTGTGGCATAATATATAATATTTATACTTTTGAAAAATCAAGGAGAATTTGTTATGTATATAGCCATTCTTGGCGCAGGTACATGGGGGATTGCCTTAGCAAAACTCCTGTCAGAAAACGGTCACAATATATGTGTATGGTCCGCCTTGCCAAAAGAAATCGAAACGCTTTCTAGGACATATACCCATCCTAACTTGCCTGACGTGTCCCTGCCGCAAACGCTGCAATTTACTACAGATATAGAAGCCGCCGTATCCAATGCACAGTATGTGGTATTTGCCGTGGCCTCTGCCTATATTCGAAAAACAGCAACAGCGGCGGCAACCTATCTTCCCAGAGACGCAGTTTTGATCAATGTAGCCAAAGGGCTGGAACCGGGCACGCAGCGTACCATGACGCAGGTAATTGAAGAAGCGCTCTCCTCAGCTGGCAAACCTGCCAAGGACCGCCTCGTCGCCCTTTCCGGACCCACCCACGCGGAAGAGGTAGCACGCAATGTACCAACCTCTATCGTCTCCGCCTGTGAAAAGGAGGATACAGCCAAAGCAGCGGCAGAAATTTTTATGAATTCCTGTATGCGAGTGTACACCAATACAGACATTTTGGGGGTAGAGCTGTGCGGCGCGCTGAAAAATATTATTGCTTTGGCAGCTGGAATGATCCGAGGTATGGGAACGGGCGATAATACAAATGCCATGCTCATCACCAGAGGAATTGCGGAAATGACAAGAATGGGTCTTTCTATGGGATGCAGGCGGCGTACCTTCAGTGGGCTTGCCGGTATCGGAGACTTAATTGTCACATGTACCTCCGTCCACAGCCGAAATTATCGATGTGGAGAAATGATCGGTCAGGGCATGTCTTATGATGAGGCATCAAAAAAAATTGGAATGGTTGTGGAAGGTTATTACGCCCTGGAAGCCGCTATGGAGCTGTCTCGCAGCCAACATGTATATATGCCTATTGTATCGGCTGTTTTTTATTTTTTAAAAAACGGGCGTAGTCCCAAAGATACTATGAACGAACTCATGCTACGGGAAATGAAATCAGAACTGGATACCTAATAATTAAAAAGGGAGGGGGGATAATCCCCCCCTCCCTTTTTATCTTATCCCATACAGACTTCCACAATATGTGTTCCACCATCTCCGATAGGTACAACTACATCTCCGGTGATCTTCACCCCATCCACAGTGATCTGCCGTACACCTTTGCACACGCCGGCGCTGTTGTCTACCCGGATTTCATACGTATCGCCCCGGAACTTACGTGTAACCGAAAAAGCATCCATTGTATCCGGAATACAAGGATTTATCCGCAACCCGTCATATTCCGGCATTACACCTAATATATAGCGGGATACATTGTAAAACGTCCATGCAGCCGTACCGGTCAGCCAAGAATTTTTCGCTTCCCCATGCCGTACCGCGTCTTTCCCGGCAATCATTTGAGAATATACATACGGTTCTGTGCGGTGAATTTCACTAATATCCTCCAGATAAGCAGGGCAAATCTTGCGATATACCTCAAAGGCACGGTTTCCGCGTCCCACAACTGTCTCCGCAATGGAGATCCAAGGATTATTGTGGCAGAAAATTCCTGCGTTTTCCTTATATCCCGGAGGATAAGATGAAATTTCACCCAATTCCAAATGATACTCCGAATATGGAGGATTGTTCAACACGATACCATATTTCGTATCCAGTCGCTCGATAACCGCGTCCAGCGCCTGCACTGCGCGGCCCTCTTTTACACCGATACCAGCCATAATACAAAATCCCTGAGGCTCAATAAATATCTGTCCCTCCGTGCATTCGCTGCTTCCGATTTTCTTACCGAAGGCGTCGTAAGCACGCAAAAACCACTGACCATCCCAACCGTGTTGCATAACTGCATTGTACATGGCCGTTATTGCCTGATCGGCACGCTTTGCTTCTGTATCCATTCCTTTTTTACGGCACAGCGCTGCATAATCTGGTCCTACTGCCACAAACATACCGGCAATAAACACCGATTCCGCAATGCCGGACTCAAAGTTCGCCGCTGTTTGGAAAGATTCACCTGGTGTTTTAGAAAAGCAGTTTAAGTTCAGGCAATCATTCCAGTCCGCTCTGCCGATCAGAGGAAGGCCATGAGGTCCTAGATTGTCCGTAACATGATCGAAAGACCGTTTCAGGTGCATCATCATAGATGCAGCTTTGGATTCATCATTATCAAAAGGAACCATTTCATCCAAAATGCTCCAGTCACCAGTTTCCTTGATATAGGCAGCCACGCCAAATATCAGCCATAAAGGATCGTCATTGAATCCTGATCCAATATCCGCATTACCCTTTTTCGTTAGGGGCTGGTACTGGTGATATGCACTGCCATCCTCCATTTGAGTGGCGGCAATATCCAAAATACGCTCTCTTGCCCGCTGAGGGATCAAATGCACAAAGCCGAGCAAATCCTGGGTGGAATCTCTAAAACCCATGCCCCGTCCGATACCTGATTCAAAATACGAAGCAGATCGGGACATGTTGAAGGTCACCATACACTGATACTGGTTCCAGATATTTACCATTCGGTTCAACTTTTCGTCTTTAGACGCAACCTGATATTTCGATAAAAGGCTGTCCCAATAAGAAACCAGCGCAGC
>CANRVI010000074.1 GCA_947643245.1 uncultured Clostridia bacterium
TAATATGAAAACGGCAGTAAATTTTTTATAATAAAATATATCAAACATCTCCTCAGAAATTTCGCAAAGCGTATCGCAGTTGTGTGACGCTTTCTGAAGATTGATGTATACAGGTAGCTAAACCTCATTTTTTTATGTATAGTAAAATAAACAGTAGGAGTGGAGAACAGTATTGCTGGTTTCTACAAACTATACTTTAATGGATTTATCGGATCACGAAAAAGCACTTTACAATCTTCTGTGTTTATGTTATATTATAAATAGTGGTATTTTTCTGGTCAAAAGGGGAATGGCGTGCTGTAGATCTGCATGTCGCACTGCCTTTTACACGCATGATAGGCAGCATGAATGCGGCTGCTTTCTCTAAAAATATGTGCATATAATTTTTATATGGCTCTATATTCACATGGAATGCAAAATACCCAGCTTGTTATCGAATCGTAAGAAAGGACGATTGATTTTTTTCAATCATGTGCGTTTATGGAACAGACAAGAATATCTGAGCTTTCCGAAATTGCCCGCAAGGTACGTGTCGGGGTAGTAGACGCTGTATATAGCGCCGCGTCCGGGCATCCGGGCGGCTCCCTGTCCTCTGCGGATATTCTTACATATTTATATTTTGAAGAATTGCGTATTGATCCTATGGATCCTGCTGAGGCGGATCGAGACAGAATGGTTTTATCTAAGGGGCATGCCTCTCCCGTATTGTATTCTGTCCTGGCCAATCGAGGATATTTTTCTGTGGAAGAGATGAAAACCTTCCGAAAATCGGATTCACGCCTGCAAGGCCACCCGGATCTGAAGAAAACGCCTGGCGTGGATATGACTACCGGCTCTCTTGGCCAGGGAGTTTCCGCCGCCTGCGGTATGGCGCTTGCTGCGAAGCTGGACGGCTCTAGCCGCCGCGTGTATGCGTTGGTGGGAGATGGAGAAAGCGAAGAAGGACAGGTGTGGGAGGCTGCAATGTTTGCCGCGCACTATAAGCTGGATAACCTGTGCTTTATTTTAGACTGGAACGGACTGCAAATAGACGGATCTATTGATGATGTAATTGGACCAGCTCCCTTCGACACAAAGTTTGCTGCTTTTGGCTGGAATGTGATTATGGCGGATGCCCATGACTTTGCATCTCTGGAATCTGCATTTCAGGCTGCCCGTTCACAGCAGGGCAAACCCAGCGTAATTATTGCTAAAAGTGTAAAAGGGCGCGGCGTTTCCTTCATGGAGAACCAGGCTTCCTGGCACGGAAAAGCTCCGATTTGCAGGCGTGAAGTTGCTCCTGCCACAGTATATGCAAAAAGATGCCAGAGAAAGGTATGGTCTGAGAAATGGCTGATATGATCGCTACAAGAGATGCTTATGGTAAGGCGCTGGTGGAGTTTGGCGCCAAGTATGATAGTTTGGTTGTGTTGGACGCGGATCTTGCTGCCGCTACCAAGACGGAAATGTTTAAAAAAGCATATCCAGATCGCTTTTTCGATTGCGGTATTGCTGAAAATAATATGATTGGCGTAGCTTCCGGTATGGCATTGAGCGGAAAAATCCCCTTTGCTTCCACTTTTGCTATGTTTGCAGCGGGCAGATCCTTTGAACAAGTGCGGAATTCTATTGGATATCCGCACACCAATGTAAAAATTGGCGCCACGCATGGCGGAATTACCGTTGGAGAAGATGGCGCCACGCACCAGTGCCTGGAAGATTTTGCACTGATGCGTGCTATCCCTGGTATGACGGTGATTTGTCCGGCGGACGCGTGTGAAGCACGACTTGCCGTACAGGCTGCTATTGAATATAACGGTCCTGTATATTTGCGGTTTGGAAGAATGGCTGTTCCGGTGTTGTACGACAATACATATACCTTTGCTATTGGAAAAGGTAATCGTCTTTTGGAAGGGAATGATGTGTCCCTGATTGCAAATGGTGTGGAGGTGGAGCAAGCTTTGGCTGCTGCCGAGCTTTTGAAAAACGAGGGGATTCGTGCTTCTGTTGTCAATATGGCAACGATCAAGCCGCTGGATCGTGCACTGATTTTGGAAGAGGCCAGCCGCTGCGGCTGTATAGTGACCTGTGAGGAACATTCAGTAATCGGCGGACTGGGAGGCGCTGTGTGCGAGCTCCTTTCGGAGACAATGCCTATTCCCGTGCTGCGCGTGGGAACTAACGACTGCTATGGCCGTTCCGGTCCTGCAAAAGAATTGCTCTCCATGTTTGGATTGGATGCGGCCGCGATTTGCGAAAAGGCAAAGGCTGCGATACAATTAAAAAAATAAGACGGTGAATGTGCACCGTGCTGATAGACAAAAGGCTGCGGGCAACCTGTAAAAGAGACAAGGTGCTTTGCGGCCTTTTTCATAATTTTCTGTGTCTGTTTTTGTTGAACTGTAAGATTGTTTTGTACATAGCGCGCCATATTTTGGGAGCGCCCAATATTATACGCAAAATTAAATGTGAGGTATTGTAGGAAAATGAACAGAGCGCATGCCTGTGATATATATAAAAAATGTGGTGGATGTCAACTGACAAATTTGAGCTACCAGGAGCAGCTTGGTTATAAGATGCGCCGTGTGATCACGCTGCTAGGCAGATTTTCTAGGGTGGATGAGATCATCGGTATGGAAAATCCTCTGCACTATCGCAACAAGATGCAGGCCGCCTTTGCTTTAGATAAGCGGGGGCGGACTGTATCTGGCGTTTGGCAGTCTAAAGATTGTCGGGTAGCCAAAACGGATGCGTGTCTTATTGAGGATGAGGTGTCTTTGTGGATTGTACGTGCCGCGCGAGGGCTCCTGCCTGAATATAATATATCGGTTTACAATCCGAAAAACGGCCGGGGAATGCTCCGGCATATTATGGTGCGCAGGGCTCATGTGACTGGAGAGATTATGGTAGTGCTGGTAACCACGTCTTTGAAAATCCCTGGCGGAGAAGCGTTTGCCGAGGCATTGGTTCGCCGATTCCCCCACATTCGTACGGTTGTCCAGTGCATAAACAATACGGATACGCCTTTGTGGATGGAAGAAGAGCAAACAGTGTTGTATGGAGACGGGTATATTGAGGATGTTTTGTGTGGGTGCTATTTTCATATTTCTCCCCGTTCTTTTTATCAGGTCAATTCTGTACAAACTGAGGTTTTATACAATAAAGCTTTGGATTTCGCATGTCTGAGAGGCACAGAAAATGTAATTGATGCGTATTGTGGAATTGGTACGATTGGCATCATCGCTGCGGCAGAGGCTCGGCATGTAATTGGTATCGAGTCTAATGCGGATGCGGTGAAAAATGCAATAGAAAACTGCCGCCTGAATCATACAGGCAATTATCGGGTATATAAGGGAGATGCCGGTTCTATAATGGCGGCTTTAACGAGAGCGGGTCGACAGATAGATGTAGTGTTTGCTGATCCTCCCCGGGCAGGGTGCTCCAAAGCATTTCTAGACGCAGTACTTCAAACGGCGCCGGGGAAAATTGTATACATCTCCTGCAATCCGGAGACGCTGGCGCGGGATTTGTCCATTCTTGTAAAAGGGAAATATAAGGTAAAGAAAATTCAACCGGTAGATATGTTCCCACATACGAAGCATGTGGAGACGGTTGTAATGCTTTCCCGTAAAAAAGAAGAAAAGTATGAGGCGATATGACCTTTGGTGAAAATATGTACAAGAAAGGGGCGTAGATTCCTTTAAGCTAACCTTTGTTGAGGCGCAAACATTATTGGATTTCCTATGGTCCACTCTTTCTTATCTTATAAAGTACCTCCTTAGTATAGCTGATGTATTGGAAGATATCTTTGGAGGAGCAAGCGGTGACTTTTGCAAGACCAAGTAGTGCGGAAGGCCCGTGAGCTTTACTCCTTTTTCGTTCTCGCTATGTGATGATTTATGTATTCCTTGATTCTTACATAAAATTTGCAGTTTTGACATAAAAAAACTTTTCATATATAATATAATAAATGTGCCGCATCGACTGATGATTCCTTGATTCCATGCACTGTATTGTCGGTCGATTCGTGGCTGCAAACAAATGCTGCTGCGGCAGCTTTTTAGTATAATAAGTGGTTAGGAGTAAATTATGCCGGGCTATTTGCTTGCAAGCGATTTTGATGGAACCCTGTGCCGTTGGTCCAACGGTGGTGTGATAGAAGAAGATAGGAAAGCTGTTCGTCGGTTTCGAGAGGCGGGAAATCAATTTGTACTTATTACAGGCAGAGATTTTGAAAGCACAATGTCAGTACTCCGAGAACAGAACTTTTGGGAATTAGATGGTTGCTTTTGTCAAAGCGGCGCCCTCTGTGTGGATCTTTCCGGTAATGTGATTTATGACCGTCGCACGAAAGAGGGCTATGTGGGAGAAATTATCCGGTATTTCAAGGAAACAGGAGCGCTGTACATAGTTGTCAATGTTGGAAAAGAGAGCTATAATGTTGAGATAGGCGGTATGCGGCTTGCGATGAAAACAATTCCTTTTGAGAAAGGGTGTGCATTTCCTTCTGCTACAAGTTTTAATGGAAAATATGAAACGGAAGCGGAAGCGGTGCACCATGCGGAGAAGCTGACAAAGCTGTATGGAGAAGTTATCAACCCTCTTTTAAATGGTAATAATGTAGACATTCCTCCTGCTGGAGTTGACAAGGCTTGCGCTGCGGCTTATGCTGCGCAAAAGTTTAATATTCCTGTGCCGAATATATATACGGTAGGAGATAACTTAAATGATTTGTCCATGGTGCGTGCGTTCCATGGCAGAGCTATGCAGAGCGGTCCACCCAAACTGCAAAACGCGGCGGAAAAGGTCGTTTCTACAATATATGAAATTGTAGACGAGATTATGGTGAGAAATTCTATTGTTTAATATGTGAATTTTAGTTATACAAATGGAGGTTTATATGAAAAAAGAAATTGCGCTTATTCTGACAGCGACATGCCTTGCGGGTGCGTTATCTTCCTGTCGTGGCGAAGAAGATAACGCGCTTTCCGATACCAATGATACACACCCGGTTACCACGCGAACGACT
>CANRVI010000075.1 GCA_947643245.1 uncultured Clostridia bacterium
AGGACTTTTCACGCCTTGTATAGCATTGGATTTTGAACTATTTTATGGTATAATATAACTATAACACAAACTTCTGTAAAATGATATAATAATACTGTGACAGAATATGAAAATCTCATTTAAAAAATTTGGCGAATTTTGTGAACAAAATGGAAACGAATGTTTGAAAACGCGCTGGACTTGGCAGATGTTCTGTTCTCAAGCCCCATTTGCGGCCCTATATAAAAACGTTCGCCGCATTCCATAGCAAAATCGCTTCAATAGCAACGAAAGGTATTCATTAACTATGGCACTACAAAATACACATTTGGGGGCTGCTGCAATTGAAAAAATGCTTTCCGGGGGCCCAAAAAAAATCTTTTTTGCAGGGATCGGTGGTATCAGCATGTGCTCCCTGGCACGGGTATCGCAGTTGAGGGGCCATATTGTCAGTGGATATGACCGCACTCCATCCGATATTACCCGCCAGCTGACAAAAAATGGAATTACGGTATATTACGAGGGAGATCCCGCTCACGTAAAAGACTGCAGCATGCTGGTCTACACCGTAGCTATGCCGGCAGACAATCCGGAATATGCCGCCGCCCAGGCCGCCGGCATCCCATGTGTCTCCAGAGCCGACTATCTTGGATATTTGATGTCCGGATATGGCTGCCGTATTGGTGTCAGTGGTATGCACGGTAAGTCTACCACCACATCGATGCTGGAAAAAGTATTTTCCGATGCAGGGACAGATCCTACTGTAAGCTGTGGGGCACGAATGGTTAGCCAGAACAGCGCGCACCGAATCGGGGGAGAAAATTACTTTATTTTTGAAGCCTGCGAATATATGGATTCCTTTTTGGATTTTTATCCTACCATCGCCATAATATTGAATATTGAAATGGATCATGTGGATTATTTCCATTCCATGGAGCAAATTCATGCCTCTTTCCATAGCTTTTTAGAGCGTACTGGTCCCGATGGCATTGCTCTTGTCAACTATGCGGACGACGATGTAATGCGTGCTGCCCAGGGATATTCCGGAAAATTGATTACCTTTGGTGTGGAAGAGCCTGAGGCAGACTACTGCGCTGATACCATATCTTTTGAAAAGGGATGCGCCCGATTCAACATTCGGTATAAAAAAGAACTGCTGTGTACCGTATCTCTTCGTGTGCCCGGCGCCCACGCCGTGTGCGACGCTCTTGCCGCCGCCGCTGCCGCCCACCTGTGCGGCATATCCGGTCAAGATATATCACAGGCGCTTGCCTCTTTTCAGGGGCTTGGACGGCGAATGGAGCCCAGCGGACACGCTAAATGTGGCGCCGCCATCTATTCCGACTATGCACACCATCCTACAGAAATCGCTGCCAGTCTTTCCGCCGCCGCGCAAATGGGTTTTGAGCGAGTCTTTTGTGTATTCCAGCCCCATACCTATTCCAGAACCAGCCGGCTGTTTGACGACTTCGCGGACGCGCTCTCCAAAATGGAGCAGGGGGAAATCGTGCTGGCGCCCATTTATTCCGCCCGTGAGGTTAACACATACGGGGTTTCTGCTGAAAGCCTTTCGGACGCGATTGTTCAAAACGGAGCCGAATGTCGGTTTATCGCACAATTTCAAGATATTGCCGCATATCTCAACGAGCATGGCGATGAAAAAGATATGTTCCTTATTATGGGGGCTGGGGACATTCCTAAAGTAATCCCCCACCTGCAGTAATCAGCAGCGAATCATATGGAGAAAATTTGGCCGTCTGCAGTGCACGGGAAAGTCAGCTTTGCCACATCCGCCGGCAAAGGATATCCCGTGCGCTTGGAGATACTTTTAGTAAAAAATTTGAAAAAGCTATTGCAAAGTATACTGATTTATGCTAAAATACGTACTGTTACCGAAGTGTGGTAACAAATATAGGGGTATAGCTCAGTTGGTAGAGCAGTGGTCTCCAAAACCACGTGTCCAGAGTTCGAGTCTTTGTGCCCCTGCCATTCATAAAAATCCCAGCCCATAGGGCTGGGATTTTTCTTCTAAACGAAACATTCTTTTTTAGGCTTTGTAAACTGCAATACCTTCCCTCTTATGTGCACTTACCCGGTGCATCCGTTCCACAATCTGTTTTTTATCCTCCGGAATATCTTCTCCCGCAAGAAAAGCATCAAGCTCCGCATAGGTAACGCCCATTTCCGTTTCATCTGTCTGCCCATCAAAGAGCGCCGCCGACGGCGCCTTTTCTATGACACATTTCGGAGCATCCAGATACCGCAAAAATGCATAAACCTCGGTGACGGTAAGATCCGCAATGGGATTGAAGTCGCAGCCGCCGTCGCCCCATTTTGTAAAATATCCTACATATGCCTCGCTTTTATTGCCTGTTCCAGCGACAAGTCTATTTTCTGCTGCCGCAACTGCATACAGCGTGAGCATACGCAAACGAGGCGCCATATTTGCAAGCGCCGGCGTATTCAACGTAGCAACCCCGCTAAGCGCCTGTATCTCCGCCTCTTTGACAGGGGTAAGGTCTACTGTACGGGTTTCGATATTGTACTTATCGGCAACCTCCATGGCGTCTGCGGCATCCTGATTATAATTTCGCTGTGATGTGCATGGCAGGATGATTCCTACCGTATTATCACAAGCGGCCTTGCAAAGAATGCTCACCAAAGCACAGTCTTTGCCGCCACTGTTTCCATAAACAATACCGGTAGCGCCGCTCCGGGCTAAAACAGACTTTATAAACGCAACTCTATTTTCAAATTCTACTTTATAATCACGCATTATAATCCCTTCTTTCTAAGCAGTCCGGCAATGCGGCGGGCTGCTTCTTTTGTATCTTCTGGACTGCCGAAAGTAGAGAACCGGAAATATCCTTCTCCACAGGCTCCAAAGCCTTCTCCAGGCGTTCCCACTACTTGAATTTCCCTTAAAAGATAATCAAAAAATTCCCAACTGCCCATACCATCCGGACACTGCATCCAAATATACGGAGCATTTTTCCCGCCGCAGTACCAGATACCAAGCTCGTCAAGCGCATCCATAAGAACCTTGGCGTTTTTCTTGTAAATAGCGATATTTGCCCGAATCTGCCGCTGTCCTTCCGGTGTAAATACAGCGGCGCCGCCCTTTTGGATAATGTAGGAAACCCCGTTTGTCTTTGTGGTGCGGTTGCGTACCCACATTTCATGAAAATGCATACCGCTGCGGCAAAGCGCCTTGGGCACTACAGTGTATCCCAGTCGGGTACCGGTAAAGCCTGCAGTTTTTGAAAGAGAACAAATTTCAATAGCGCAGGTTTGCGCGCCGTCCAGTTCAAAAATACTGTGGGGCAGAGCCGGATCCTCGATAAAGGCTTCATACGCAGCGTCAAACAGAATCACCGAACCGTTTTTATTGGCAAAATCCACCCAATCCTGCAGCTGGCTGCGGCTGAACACCGCACCAGTGGGATTGTTTGGGGAGCATATGTAAAGTATATCCGCTTTCACATCCTCCTGCGGCGCCGGCAAAAATGCGTTTTCTTGCCCGCAAGGCAGATGCAAAATTTTTCTGCCGGCCATTACATTGGCATCCACATAAGCCGGATACGCCGGTTCAATCACAAGCGCGCTGCTTCTCGAATCAAATAAATCGAGAATGTCCCCGAGTTCGTCGCTAGCACCGCTGGACACAAATACCTCGTCCGCAGATATCTGCACGCCCCGCTCTCTATAGTACCCTGCAATGGTCTCCCGAAGAAACGGCGCTCCGCACTCCGGCATATAACCGTGAAAATGGTCCTTCGCAGACTGATCGTTCACTGCATCATGCAGCGCCTGGATAACAGCCGCCGGGAGCGGAAGAGATACATCGCCAATTCCCATACGATAGAGATACTTATCTGGATTTGCTTCCAGATACGCTTTCGTCTTCTGGGCGATATTATAAAAGAGATAAGAATCCTTTAAATTTGCATAATGCATATTGGGCGTAATCATTTCACTGTTTCTCCTTCATAAACGATTTCTGCAGGACCGGTCATCGTTACAGTATTGTCCGGAGCAATTTGAATGTTCAGCGTACCGCCGTCCAGATGTACATATATGGGGGCGTCATAGCTGCACTGCCCCTTAGCCACCGCCGCCATCGCACTGGCGCATGCCCCTGTTCCGCAAGCCATCGTTACACCGCTGCCCCGCTCCCATACACGCATACGCAGTTCGTTTTTTGAAAGAACCTGTACAAATTCCACATTCACGCCATCGGGAAATGCTTCATGATGCTCAAGTCTTGGTCCAAGCTCCGTCAGCGGCGCTATTTCAATATCGTCTACGAAAACGACCACATGGGGATTGCCCACCGAAATTGGCGTGCAGTGCACATAGACGCCGTCCAGCTCCAGGCTTCTCTCCTTCTCCGGCACAGCAACACCCATATGAACAGCTACTGTTTTTACCTTCCCACCGACGAGTTGTAAATCAAGATATTTTATGCCGGACAATGTTTCGATTTTCAAGTGGGTTTTGTCGGTATACCCCTTGTCATACACATATTTGCCTACGCAGCGGATACCGTTTCCGCACATCTTCGCCTCGCTGCCGTCCGCATTGAAAATACGCATTTTAAAGTCGGCAATATCAGAGGGGGAAATATAAATCATTCCATCGGATCCGGCCCCAAAATGCCGCTGGGACAGTTCTCTGGAAAGCTGTGCAATATTTTCAGGAACTGCACCGTAAACATACAGATAATCGTTTCCCAGCCCGTGCATTTTTGTAAAGTGCATTACTACATACCTCCCCGGTTATTCATCGTCTATTTGAGATATCCCAATGGTTACTTCCTCCAAAACTTCGAGCAGCATCTTTACCGTATCCAGGGAAGTAAGCATCGTGATGTTGTTTTGAGAAGCGCAGCGGCGAATAGCAACGCCATCCTCGTAATGTACTCCGGAAAGGATCGCACGGGTGCAGATTACATAGCTGACATATCCCGCCCGG
>CANRVI010000076.1 GCA_947643245.1 uncultured Clostridia bacterium
CAGCCGCTGCTGCGGCTTACCATGCTGCTGCATGATATTGCAAAACCGTATGTAATGACGGAGGATACAAATGGTGTGCGCCATTTTAAAGGCCATCAGGAACGCGGTGCACGGATGGCTAGGCAAGTTCTGACCGACCTAGGATGCGACAGACGAACCATCGAAAAAGTATGCCGTCTGATCCTTTGGCACGATCTGCGGCCTGCTGCCGACCGGGTATCGATCCACCGGTATCTGCTTCAGGTAGGATACGAAAATGCACTGCTTCTAACCCAAATTCGCCGGGCAGATTTGTCCGCGCAAGCACCAGCCTATCACGACCAATTTTCTCAAATCGACGCGACTGAAAAAATGATCCGCCTGCTGTGGGAAGAGGGAGCGCCTGCAGATGTAAGCGGCCTTGCAGTAAACGGAGTAGATTTAATTGATATCGGAATCCGGCCTGGGCCACAAATGGGATGTATTCTCAATTCCCTTTTAGAGGCAGTGGCAGATGGAGAAGTGAAAAACGAGAAAAACGCATTGCTACAAAAAGCTGTGATGCTGCAGCCGTGATCATAATAGACAAGGAAAAGTGAGGGGCGGCAGTAAATTTTATGGGATTTACAGTTGCTCCGCCGCATTTTTTGTTGTATACTTAATAAGTTGAAGAAAAAAGCCGTATGATCGAAAGGAACGCTGCATGATTCGAGAAGATCTAAGAAATGTCGCCATCATCGCCCACGTTGACCACGGAAAAACGACGCTGGTGGATCAAATGCTCAAGCAATGTGGTGAATACCACGAAAATCAGGTGGTACAGGAACGAGTTATGGACTCGGGGGACCTGGAACGAGAACGGGGCATTACCATCCTCGCAAAAAACACCTCTGTTTTATATAAAGGAATAAAAATTAACATTGTAGACACTCCTGGCCACGCGGACTTCGGCGGCGAGGTGGAACGGATTCTGAAAATGGTCAACGGCGTAATCCTTTTGGTGGATGCGGCGGAGGGACCTATGCCGCAAACCCGTTTTGTGTTGGGACGAGCTATGGAACTGGGGCACCGGGTCATCGTTGTGGTAAACAAAATTGACCGTCCCGATTCTCGGGTAGACGAAGTAATCGACGAGGTACTGGAACTTCTGATGGATCTGGACGCTACCGATGAACAGTTGGATTCCCCCATGTTGTTCTGCTCTGGACGTGCTGGCACCGCCTCCATCGATCCCCACGGTGTGGGAGAAGATTTGACTCCTCTCCTGGACACGATTCTGGAATATATCCCTGCGCCAGAAGGCGATCCGGACGCGCCTTTGCAGATGCTGGTTTCTTCTATTGATTATAATGAATACGTCGGACGTATCGGTATCGGCCGAATTGAGCGTGGAGCCGTTCGTGTAGGCAGCGAAGCGGTAATTGTCAACTATCACACGCCGGATGCGCCGCCAAAGAAAATGAAGATCGTGTCCCTGTATCAGTATGACGGCCTTGGCAAAGCTACGGTGGAAAGCGCCTCCATGGGAGATATTGTATGCTTTTCCGGTGCGGAGGATATCACCATCGGCGATACCATCACCTCTCCCACGAATCCCGAAGCTCTGGAATTTGTAAAAGTAAGTCAGCCCACCATGGAGATGACCTTTTCTGTAAACGACAGCCCATTTGCCGGCAGAGAAGGCAAATTTGTCACGTCGCGTCAAATTCGGGATCGGCTGTATAAAGAAACCCTGCGAGATGTGTCTCTTCGGGTATCCGACGGTGATACCACCGACAGCTTTAAGGTTGCAGGGCGAGGTGAGATGCATCTATCTATCCTGATCGAAACCATGCGCCGGGAAGGATTTGAGCTTTGCTGTTCTACACCTCATGTACTTATGCAGGAAATCGACGGCAAGCTTTGTGAACCCATGGAACAGGTAACGGTAGAGGTTCCGGAGGCTTATGTAGGAACAGTTATTGAAAAACTTGGTTCCCGTAAAGGTGAGCTATTGGAAATGAACCTGCGAGGCAGCCGCATGAAAATTGAATATTCTATTCCCGCCAGAGGGCTTTTCGGATACCGCAGCGAGTTTCTGACCGATACCAGAGGCGAGGGAATTATTAGCTCTGTATTTGCCGGGTATCAGCCTCATAAAGGAGAAATCACCGTGCGGTACACCGGCTCGCTTATCGCAAGTGAGCAGGGAGAGTCCACTTCCTACGGATTGTACAATGCGCAGGACAGAGGCGTGATGTTTATCGGCGTGCAGACGCCAGTATATGAAGGTATGATTGTAGGGGAATGCCCCAAGCAGATGGACATTGCTTTGAACGTGTGTAAGAAAAAGCATCTCACATCCATCCGCTCTTCCGGCGCGGATGAAGCGCTGCGTCTGGTGCCACACAAGCAGTTCAGTCTGGAGCAGGCAATTGAGTTTATCGGGGATGATGAGCTTATTGAGGTGACGCCAAAGTCTATCCGTCTGCGTAAGCGAACCTTGAATACGGAGCTGCGTCTGAAGGAAGAGTCCCGGGCGCGAAAGGGCGTATAAAATTGCATGTAAAAAGAGTGGGAATACCCCACTCTTTTTTGTATTAGACGCCCCTCATATCAGTATCTTCTATCAGTGACAGGTTTTATCCCAAGTGCCGATTTACAACAGACCTGTAATTGCATCCCCCAAAAACTTTCGAAAGGCCGTAGGCAGCGATATCTCTTCCTGCAGCGCCTGCCCTGTCACCCAATAAAAATCGCCGCCTGTATGCGCACACAAAATCAAATAGCAATCCATATGCCATTCGATATGGGTAAATATATGCTTTTTGGAATCTCTCCGGTCTATTTCTCCGCAGCATACCCCCTGCGCTTTTGCCCAGGCCGCGGCGCCAGCAGAATCCAAATGCCCTTCTGTATTCGGAAACTCCCACAGTCCCCCCAGCAGCCCGTTTTCGTTGCGGCGCCGCAAGGCAACCCTGTCGCCGCAGCGCAGAAGAAATACTGTTCTGTCTTCCTTCTTGCGGGGCTTCTTGGGTGGTATCACGGGAAAGGACGCCTGGGTACCTGCCGCAAAGGCGCCGCACAAATACTGCAGAGGGCACAACGCACATTTTGGATACGCTCCCGGGATACACACGACTGCCCCGAGCTCCATCAGCGCCTGGGTAAAATCCCCGCAACGCCCTTGAGGATAGACATCTGCAAGCAGGCTTGCCACCTGCTTTTTTTCGGCGGTGCCGGACAGATCCGCGTCCCATTCCAGCAATCGGGAAATGACCCGCAGTACATTCCCATCCACTGCTGGTACAGGCTGACCAAAAGAAATAGACGCCACTGCCCCCGCCGTGTATGGGCCCACACCAGGAAGCGCCAGAATTGCCTCGTAGCGGTCGGGAAACAGTCCTCCATGCTCCTGACAAATTACCTGAGCCGCTTTTTGCAGATTCCTGGCTCTAGAATAATATCCTAGGCCCTCCCAAAGTTTCATCAGCAGTTGTTCCGGTGCTGACGCAAGCGCCTCAATAGAAGGCAGTTGTTCCATAAAACGAAGAAAATACGGAATCACGGCTGCTACCCTTGTCTGCTGGAGCATAATTTCAGAAACCCAAACACGATACGGATCGTGATTCTCCCGCCAAGGAAGACTGCGAGCATTTTTATCATACCACTCCAACAGCGGCTCCACAATATCAAAAAGCTGCATAGGGCTACTTTTCTCCATGGCCCTGAACCCGATAAATTGCAATAGTAAGAACAGAACATTCTTGTATTTTCATATGCATACGCCTCCTTATCTCGTTCATTTAGTATAGCATATCCTTCTCTTTTATTGCAAGGCGCACCCTTATGAAAATCTGATATACGGAAATATCCCTTGTAAAAGAACACAGAACATGATACGATACAAATATATGATATTTGGGGATAAAGGGGCGCGGTATATGCTGAACTTTTGGATGGAAAATTGGGGAACGATTCTGGTGGGCACTGCGGTTGTAGTCGCCGTTGCAGGGGTTATCCTAAAAATGTACAAAGATAAAAAGCGGGGCAAAACCAGTTGCGGATGTGGATGCAGCAATTGCCAGTCGGCGTGTGGATGCTCTCACAAAACAGATAAACATACATAATTTTGCCTCAGCGGCACATAAATAAAAGCTCTTGGGTAAGATGCAGAAAGTATCTTACCCAAGGGCTTTTTCAAATAGCGCTTAAATCTCTTCTATCACAAATTCCGCTTCCACGTTGGTCTTGCCGTTGCCGCGGACCGTGCGGAAATAGTACGTACCCTCTCCGGCAGCACCCATGTATACTTTGATAACCTCTCCCAGCGGTGCTTCTGAAATATAGTTGATTTCCATTTTGATCACCCGCATTCTTTCCATAACAGGCAAATACCCACACAATATATCCGGATACCTGGTGTTATTGATATGGCGATTCATGTCGACATCCTGATACTCCACACATCGCTCTCCAACCAAAGACATGCTGATCTCCTGGGGAATGCGAAAACGAGCAGGAAGATCCAGTTCCAACATTGCATCGGTACTGTAATTGTTTTCAAAATCAGAAACACGGCACAGCCGCTTGTTTTTCGTGTCCAGCAGTGCCCACACAGAGGTAGCCTCCGCCACAATTACACCGTCCTTTTTTATGCAATAACACCGGTTAAAAGACGCCCCAAAGGATTCACAAGCCCAGCTTTGGGATTGGATTCTATCATGATTGTAAAGAGGATGATAGATGCTCATCCGCAGCCGACTGAGTACAAAGGCCTTTCCCTGCTGAAACAGTTCGTCGTAGGAAGGCTTCTCTCCCTCCATTTGACAGTTGGCAGCATCTTGCATATATCGCATGAGGCCGGACACACTGACGATACCGTTCATATCCGGGTCATGGCTGTTTATAATGTAATTCTCCGTCCAG
>CANRVI010000077.1 GCA_947643245.1 uncultured Clostridia bacterium
GACAGATGTGACTGTCGGTATACAAGAGGCGATCTGTTATGCCCAGCACTACCCACGTTGTGCCTGTAGCCAGAAGCATGTCGCCGGTATCAACCGCACCGGAGCCAATAGAGGCACAGTACTGATCATGCGCGCCGTTATATACGGTTACATCCGAAGAAAGCCCCAGCGCTGAGGCTGCTTCTTTGGTAAGCGTACCTACTATACTGCCGACCGGCAGCACCTTTGGCAGACGATCAGCGGAGATACCCAACAAATTTAAAATTTCGTTGTCCCATGTGCCGCTTTCCATGTTGAACAGCTGACGGATGGCGGCGTTTGTAGGGTCAATGCAGTTGTTGCCGGTCAGCTTTAAATTGATATATTCCAGTGTGGAGATAAAAGTGTCAGTCGCTGCAAAAGTCGTTTGATCATGTTTTTTCATCCATAGAATTTTGGCAGCGTCCAGGGAGGGATTGGGAAGCCATCCGCATTTGTGGTAAACGGCTTCCTTACCGACGGCATCCGAAAGAACGGCGGCTTCAATTTTTGCCCGAGTATCCATCCAGGTGATGACTGGGGATAGGGGTGTTCCATCGCTGCGGGCTGCCAGCATACTGGCGCCTTGGGTAGAAATGCCGATGGCATGCACGTCTGATACATTTACGGATTCAAGGGCTGTGCGTATAGCGCATACGGCAGCGTTCCACCAGTCTTCCGCAGCCTGCGTCACGTATCCCTCCCGGCTGATCAGAGAATACCCCTGATAACCAGAGGACAAAACGGTTCCTTTTTCATCAACAACAATGGCCTTTGTTCCTGTAGTTCCTATGTCAAGTCCAATTACAAGCATATCAATATGTCCCGATTTTTTATTTGGAGAGAAGTGTGTCGATGGTGTCCACGATATACTCCATAGTTGCCTCGCTAGCGATGATCGGCGGCTTCATAAGCATAGCCGGCAGGCAGTTTGCCTTATAAATCTGCGCGGAAGCATCGATGCAAGCTGTTTTCATTTTTTCTGCAAAGGAAGCGGCATCGTCCACGGTATGGAAGTGCAGGGCGGCCAGATGGGCGTCTCCTTCAACATCCAAAATGATATCGCTATGTTTTTCCCTAACCTTCCGCAAGCCAGCTTCAAACCGACTGCCAATCCGTTCAATTTCTGCTCCGTTGGCTTGCATGAAGGTCATGGTAATAAGATACGCTAGAGATGCCAGTTCCTCCTGGCCGTTGGTTACCAGAGCACCGAACTGATTCAAAGTATCCATAGGCGCGGTGGTAATAATTTTGGATGCAGGATACTCTCCTCCAGGGAATCCTTTGCCGACAATAGAAAAATCCGGCTGCAGCCCATACAGGCGGAATAGGAACGCTCCTTTATACCACATACAGGACTGAATTTCGTCGCACATAGTGGGGGTATCATATTCCCGGCAAAGCGCGTATGCTCCCTGAAGAAATTCTTTGGTCAGCCGGATGCCGCCATAGTTCATCAGAATAATTTCATGAGCGAATCCAGCGGTTTTGTAGTTACCGGTATTATATTTTTTCATTTTGTCTTCAAAGTCGGCTAAATCGTTAATAGTTACCGGAACCACTTTGTATAATTCAGCTTCGCCTGCTTTGGCCCGGAATTCAGGCCAAAGCCCACGCAGCGATTGGGCAAGGATGGATGTGCCGTGATAGTTGCCTTCTACTCCGCCATTTTTGTCGCCGATGATAAAGAATACAGGGGTTTTTCCGGCGTATTTGGGCGTGTCGAAAGTGTTGTCCAACTTGTAAAACCGGGTCAGCATCATTTTCAGCCCGGCCTCACAGGCGACGGATCCGGTTTCCAGATTGATAACTCGATTGAGCACGTGCTCTTCTTTAGAGTCCAAAACTTTTTTTGTGGCAGCGTCATCGTCCCAAGAAATACCGTTGGCCATTTGGACGATGCGTTTTTCCATCAGGCGGGTAATATATCCGCGGGTATTATTGTGGGTAGCATTCAAAATACCGATTTTTCGAGCGTTGTCAATCAGTTTATAGCCGTCAAACCGATGTCCTAGAGGCGTGTGATAGTGTTCGCTTTTGCCTAGCAGATACAGTTTGCCGTCCTCGCCTATTCGGTAGTTGCAGAATCCGGTAACGGGGGACATTTTTGTGTTGGTTGCCTTCATAAAGGAGTCAGTTCCGGCGCCTGGCTCACCGCTGTCATAGGCAGGCATAATCTGCGTTCCTACTTTGGCAAGCATCTGATCATTTTTTAGCTGCTTTTCCTGGGGATAAAAGTCGATTTTTTCGTCTGCTATGGCCATAGTATCGTCGTAGGACATTACACCGAGGGCGTCATTGGCGCGTGCAACTGCAGTAGTATAATCCTTTCCTAAAATGTCGGAAAGGGAAAGCTTGGGTGAATGGAACATAATATGTAACCTCCGTGGTAAATAGATTATTTATTCTTCTATAGAAATTTGATTTGAAGAAGCGTCGCTATCCGGCCGGTACGGAATTCCCAAATGCTCATATGCCAGCTTTGTTACGCAGCGACCTCTGGGCGTTCTGGAGATAAAGCCGATCTGCATAAGATAGGGTTCGTACACGTCTTCAAGGGTGATCGCTTCTTCTCCGATGGTGGCGGATAGGGTTTCTAGGCCGACCGGCCCGCCGTTATAAAAGTGGATGATGGTTTCCAACATTCTCCGGTCAGTGTTGTCCAGACCTAGTTCGTCAATTTCCAGCATGTGCAGAGCCGCAGATGCGCTTTCCAGCGTGATATGTCCGTCTCCTTTCACCTGGGCATAATCCCGTACCCGTTTAAGCAGCCGGTTAGCAATACGGGGGGTACCTCTGGAACGGGATGCAATCTCCAACGCACCCTCTTCGGTAATAGGAATTTCTAAAATACCTGCGCTGCGGATTACGATTTGCGCAAGCTCCCGTGGAGAATAAAGCTCCAATCGCAGCAGCACGCCGAACCGGTCACGCAGAGGAGTAGTCAGCTGACCTGCCCGTGTGGTCGCGCCTATCAGGGTGAAGCGTTGGAGCGGCAGACGGATACTTCTGGCAGCTGGCCCTTTACCGATAATGATATCCAGAGCAAAGTCTTCCATGGCGGGATAAAGAATTTCTTCCACGTTTCGATTCAGCCGATGGATTTCATCAATAAACAGCACGTCTCCCTGCCCTAGATTGGTGAGCAGGGCGGCAAGGTCCCCTTGTTTTTCAATTGCGGGACCGCTGGTGACTCGAAAGTTTACGCCAAGTTCTGCCGCAATAATTGCAGAGAGGGTAGTTTTTCCCAGCCCAGGCGGACCGTACAGCAGAACATGGTCTAAGGTATCTCCACGCATTTTGACTGCGTCAATATAAATCTTCAAAATTTCTTTTGCTTTTTCCTGTCCGATATATTCGTCTAGGGTTCGTGGACGCAGGCTAAACTCGGTTTCCGAATCTTCCGCAGTATAAGTAGTTTCTAGAATCCGGTCTTCATAACTCATTTCATTTTCGTAATCGTTCATGCGCGCCTCGTTACTTCATTAGCTTGGCCAGGGCCATGCGGATGATTTCTTCCGTATCTTTAGCAGGGTCAATCCCTTGCAGCGCTGTAGTGATTTCGTTTCGGGAATATCCCAGCACCAACAGCGCGTCTCTCGCGTCGGACAAATGCCCGCCGCCGGCCGTGGCAGGTGCGGATGGAGCAACAGGTGCATCTGCAAACAGTTTTTTTGCAAACTTGTCTTTAAGTTCCAACACGATACGGGCGGCTGTTTTGCCGCCTACGCCCTGCGCCTTGGACAGCGCCTTTGCATCCTCCGCTTGGATTGCTGCCGATAGAGCAGCAGGGGTCATAATAGACAAAATGGCGACCGCCGCTTTTGGACCAACGCCGGACACGCTGATCAGCATGCGAAAGGTGTCCATTTCTTCAGTGGTATAAAAACCATACAATTCTACAGCATCTTCACGAACAGCCATATAGGTATACAAACGTGTTTTTTCTTTTGCGGCGGCAGGCTGACTGAGCTTGGTCAGCGTATTGCCGGTGATAGCAACCTTGTATCCTACGCCACAGCAATCGATAACTGCTGTCATCGCCAATGCATCTAGTTCTATCAATTCTCCGGTAAGACAGTAAATCATGGCTGATCCTCCTCATGACCTGGCAGCGGAGGCATAGCTTCTTCCGTTTCCAATTGAATTTGGTAGAATACTTCCTCCTGTGGGGCTTCTCCGGGACAGGCTTCGTCATTTGGATTATAGGGAACATATATGGGACATCCTGCGGCAAGCTTTCTTTTTCTATACTGCTCGCTGATAATCCAGGCAGCGGCAAAGGCGCATAGCCCTGCGGCAGAGCCAATGAGTCCTACAGTAAGGCAGGAAGGCCAGTACTTCAGTTCCAGCGTATATTCGCCTGGTTCTAGATAGAAGCCAATGACACCATCCAACAGTTTTACAGGTGTAATTTTTTCTCCATTTGCATAGATGTTCCAGCCTGTATCGTATGGGATAGAGGTAAACACTAAATTTTTGTTTTCTGTTACAGTAATAGTGCCGGTAAAAGAATCTTCTCGATATGCTTCGATCTGGTATTGATTTTCGGCCAGCAGCGGCGTTACTTTCTTTAAAACTTTACTATCTAAATAACAAAAGTAATTCTCGTCTTCCTTAATATACAGCTCATCATTCAGCAGCGTTAGAGACACCGTCACCTTGTCGCCCGGTTCAAAGGCGCCAAGTTCTACAATACGGAAGGTTTCATTTCCGAAAAATGTTCCTTTTTTTACACCGTTGACGTAGAGATCCGCCTCTCTGGCATAATTGCTGGGAAAATAGCAGTACAGGGTATCAGACGAGGTAATGTTCACAGTATATGTGACGGCGCACTCACCGGAC
>CANRVI010000078.1 GCA_947643245.1 uncultured Clostridia bacterium
AGTTTTGTATGGCGGGTAATGAAAGCGAAGGCCTGCGTTACGGTACAGTGTTGACGCCGGAGGAATATTATCAGGAATGGAAAGAAGACGGATATAAAGACTTTGCCGATGAGCAGGACTCGCTGGACCTGCTCATCCAAGATGCCTGCGGGAATATACGAGAAAGACTATTTTTTGGTCTATTCTCGCTTTTTTATAAAGCACGATTTTTGGATTTGATCTGCAATTTTGTGATTTTTGACAAAGGTGTAAAAAAAGTATGCCGTTACAATCAATACTACGCGGTGAAGCGCGCGCAGAATCGCCTTGCGAAAAACCAAGGCGGTATGATCTGGCATACACAGGGCAGCGGCAAAAGTCTCACGATGGTGTGGCTTTCTAAATGGATCCTTGCAAAAGATCCTACTGCCCGTGTACTGATCATTACAGATCGGGCAGAACTGGATGAGCAAGTTGAGCACACATATAAAGGTGTGGACGAAACCATTGTGCGGGCAAAAAACGGGAATGACCTGATCCGACGGTTAAATTGCTGGGAGGACCGCTTGCTATGCTCTCTTATCCATAAGTTTGGCGGAAAAAGCAAAGAGAATCCGAATTTAGATTATAACGCCTATATTACAGAACTGTATGCGGCGTTGCCGGATGATTTCTCAGCGAAGGGAAACATCGTTGTTTTTGTGGACGAGTGCCACCGTACCCAGTCCGGCAAGCTCCATAAAGCAATGAAAGCAATTTTACCTAACGCTGTTTTTATCGGTTTTACAGGAACGCCGCTCTTAAAAAAGGATAAAAAAAACAGCAATGCGAAGTTTGGCGGTTATATCCATACCTATAAGTATAACGAAGGCGTACAGGATGGTGTAATTCTGGACCTGCGCTATGAAGCACGGGATATTCCACAGTATCTTACATCACAAAAACGAGTCGATCTGTGGTTTGATGCCAAAACCAAAGGGATTACCCCCCGGGCAAAGGCGCGGCTGCGCGCTCGTTGGGGAAATATGCAAAAGGTATTTTCTTCTCGTTCCAGATTGGAAAAGATCGCCAGCGATATAATACTGGATTTTGCCACCAAACCGCGCCTTATGGACGGAAGCGGCAATGCAATGCTGGTGGCAGGATCTGTTTACACCGCCTGCAAATTTTATGAAATATTTCAAAGCAAAGGCTTTTTTAGCTGTGCAATCGTTTCTTCTTATAAGCCCAACTTAGGGGATCTGCTTGCAGATTTTGGCAGTGCGAAGGAAAAAAAAGAAAATGTTGAAAAGTACCAGATCTATAGTAAAATGCTGGATGGATGTTCACCAGAAGATTTTGAAGCGCAGGTACGGCGCAAGTTCGTAGAAGAACCTGCCAATATGCGGCTGCTGATTGTGGTAGACAAACTTCTTACCGGATTCGATGCACCGCACTGCACTTATCTATATTTGGATAAAACAATGCATAACCACGGCCTATTTCAGGCGATTTGCCGCGTAAACCGTCTAGACGGGGAGAACAAAGATTTTGGTTATATTGTAGATTATAAGCATCTGTTTGGCAGTTTAACGGATGTGATACGCAGATATACCACCGGAGCGTTTGCAGACTATGATGAAAAAGATATAGAGGGGTTATTAAAAGATCAGGCTATTGCTTCAGAAATACATTTTTTGAAAACGCTGGACGCACTAAAGTGCCTTTGCAAAGGTGTGGCGCGATCAAAAACTCAAATGGATTATATACAGTTTTTCTGCGGAGAGCAAGGTGTAAACCCGCAGATAGATGAGGCCTATGCCAAAATCCGAGAGCAGCTATATCGACTGGTTGGACGATTGGCAAGGTCCTATGCCCAGGTCAAACCCAGTTTAGAGAAGGCCGGGTATACGTTTTCCCAGCGTAAGAAGCTGGAGAAGCAGGTCAGTTTTTATTTGGCACTGCGCGGAGAAATCGGCAGAGCTAGCGGTGATTTTATCGATCTTAAAATGTATGAGCCAGATATGCGCTACTTAATAGACAATTACATTGCGGCGCAGGAAGCGCAGACAATTGGAGCTTTTGATGGCTTTGATCTGCTGGATTTTATTGTCGCTTGGAAAGAAAAATTGAAAGGTGCGCAGGAGCAGAACGCCCGAAAAAGCGCCGCAATTACAATTGAAAGTAATATTCGTAGAAAGGTTGAGGAACTTATGTGTTCCAACCCGGCTTACTTTGAAAAGATGTCTACTGTGCTGGAACAGCTAATAGCTGATCGCCGCAAAGGAGTAGTCGCCTATAAGGCGTTGATGGAAAGATATATCGCCTTGGCGAGGGATGTTGCAAAGCCGCAGGAAAGTATTCGCTACCCGGATGAAGTACGGGATAGCAGCGCTATGCGGTCACTGTATGATAACTGTGGGGAAGATGTGGAACTTTCTAAAAGACTGCATGCGGCTGTTTTGAAAACCAAGCAGGATCGGTTCCGAGGAAATCCGATTAAAGAAAACCATATTAAACGTGCTTTGTATGAAATCCTGCATAATGAGGAGCAGGTAGAGCAGGTTTACAAAATTATTGTAGAGCAAGAGGAATATTGAGCCGCCGGCAGTGGATGCAGCGTAACATCTAAATGCTTTTTATAGGAGGACTTAGCGTATTCGCCTATAAACGACGTCGCCATACATTATTTTAGTACTGTTTGTAACCATACTCCCTAAACAGCGTGTTTTTTATAATTCCTTTTGGTAGAAAGCAAAACTTTTATGGAAGTTGCACTTTTGCTATAAAAAAACGGATTGCATATGCAATCCGTTTTTTGTATTAAGTAAAATTACTTAATTTCAACTTCAGCGCCAGCCTCGGTGAGCTTAGCCTTAATCTGCTCAGCGTCTTCCTTACTTGCACCTTCTTTAACAGTCTTAGGAGCGCCCTCAACCATTTCTTTTGCTTCCTTCAGGCCGAGACCGGTGATCTCACGAATCACTTTGATAACGTCAAGCTTCTTTGCGCCGAAGCTCTTCAGAATAACGTCAAACTCAGACTTTTCTTCAGCAGCAGCTGCAGGAGCAGCACCGCCGACAGCAGCTACAGCAACAGGTGCTGCAGATACGCCAAATTCCTCTTCGATTGCCTTTACCAGATCGGACAGCTCCAAAATTGTGAGCGCTTTGATTTCTTCAAGAATAGCAGTTGTCTTTTCGGATGCCATTATTGTATACCTCCAAAATATTTTTTAAATTTAATTGCCGCCATGCGGCGTACATTACAGGATCCAACAGGATCTAAATTATTCAGCAGGGGCTTCTTCAGCAGCCTCTGCAGCCGACGCCTCCTCGGCAGCGGGCACTTCTTCTCCACTCTTGTCGATTACTGCCTGCAGGGCAACAGCCAAACCAGACAGGGGTCCTTGCAGAGAACCAAGCATTCTAGCAATCAGAACTTCTCTCGGGGGAATATCTGCCAGTTCTTTTACAGTAGCAAGGTCTACTACTGCGCCATCCAAAAATCCGCCGCGAAGCTCAAAGCTTTCCACTTTTTCTTCGTATTCCTTCAGGATTTTTGCCGGCGCGACCGGATCGTCATAGCTGATTGCAATGGCGTTCATGCCTTCCAAAAGGCCCTTGATCTCGCCAAGTCCTGCAATATCAGCAGCACGGCCGATCAGAGAGTTTTTGATGACGGCATATTCTACGCCTGCATTGCGCAGCTTCGCACGCAGCTTCGTATCATCTTCTACGGTAATACCCTGGTACTTTACAAGTACACCAGCAGCAGCGCGTCCCATCTTTTCAGAAAGCTCTGCTACGGCAGCCTTTTTCTGTTCAAGAATTTTCTCACTGGGCATTTTCCATACCTCCTTCTAAAATTTGCTGCAGGCACAAACGCATCTTTATGCAAAAAGAAAACGTCTTTTTCGGCATGCCGAAAAAGACGAAAATACCATTGTATTGCGTCTCCTCGGCAGGAAAGCTTGCGCTTTTACCGAAACCTGCTGTCTTTGGTGAACGGATGTAGTATAGCATATTTTTTCCTGGCTGTCAAGAGTTTTTTTAATCTTTTGCAGCTATATCCCTCTTGCCGCCGGAAGGCGCTTCATGGTACAATATTCTGTAGATGTGTATATTCGCGTTCACGGAGGTGACGTATGAACGACTGTAAAATCGTGCTGCCGGAGTATGTAACAAAGCTGCTGGCACATTTGGATTCCAAAGGGTGTACCGGTTATCTGGTAGGCGGATGCGTCCGGGACGCGCTGATGGGGCGGAAGCCACAGGATTATGACATTGCGGCAGCGGCCTCTCCCGAAGAACTAAAGCGTATTTTAGAAGGATACCGCACAGTGGAAACAGGCGCACGATTCGGGACCTTGACTGTGCTTGTCCAAAAACATTCCGTAGAAATTACATCTTTTCGGAGAGATGGAGTATATACAGACAGCCGCCACCCAGACAAGGTAGAATTTACGAACAGTCTTATAGAAGACCTGGCCCGCCGGGATTTTACCGTCAATGCAATGGCTTACCGGCCCGACACCGGACTAATCGATCCTTTTTGCGGGAAGGAAGCCCTGCGACGCGGCGTACTGGTCTGTGTCGGAGACCCACATACCCGTTTCTCCGAAGACGCACTGCGCATTCTGCGCGCCATGCGGTTTTGTTCCGTATTGGGCTTTACCGCCGATTCGAGACTTGCAGCAGCAGCCGACAAATGCAGTCCGCTGCTGCGTGAAATATCCGTGCAGCGGATTTATGCAGAATTGGTAAAGCTTTTGTGCGGGAAGCACGTCGGGAGGGTAATGCGCCAGTTTGTGAAGCCCCTATGTACTGTGATTTTGCCGCTTGAAAAGGCAGTAGGCTTTGACCAAAAAAATCCTCAC
>CANRVI010000079.1 GCA_947643245.1 uncultured Clostridia bacterium
AGCGCTTGATGAAGGTGCTCTTTCCCGTCCGCACCGGCCCCAGCACCCCTACGAATACAGAAAATCTGGTTCTAAAGAACCTTTCGATTTTATCCTGGTGGCTGTCCAGCCAGGCTGCAGCTTTTTTCCGTGATATATCTTTAGATTGTCCAACAAGGGAACTGTCACTCTCCCGCTGATACGCCGTCCATATTTCGCTGGCGCGATTCTGCCGCACTCCGGTTAATTCCTCTATTTCTTTCCTAGTTTTCCCCGGCTTTTTGAGGTGTACGAGCTGTCGGTGTGCCCCCTATTCAGTGTCCGCTCGTTTATGACTTTGTGGTACTGTTTCTGGATGCATTGCCGCGTTCGCCCTAATGTCCACAGCCTACAGGCGTCTAAAGGTGGAAAAGCAAGGTGTTCCTGAGCCCAGACAATCTAAATTCCATCACGGCAAACTTGCCGCATCTTGTCTGGAACCCCACGATGAATACTTGAATCATGCTTTGAAGATTTCTGTTCATTCAGGCCAACTGCCCTATACCAGAGAAGCTCTCTGTCATAAAACTCCGTCATTCATGCGGAAATTACAGCATCGTCCGTCTCTCGTGTCCTGCTTTTTCTTCCACTTAACTCTTTCCCATCTTTATGTGCAGAAGTAATATCTGCTCTCTTGCTCCCAGGGTTCGCAAAATCGAAGGAGGTTTGGTAAACGGTGTTACCATCTGTGCTGTTCTATACAATTTTCCTCTCAAGCATTCGCACATAAAATTCCCTATACGATCTCACTTCCATACATTTCGGCACAATAAATCTGATAATCTCCCATCATAATACGCTCTACCCAAGCTGAATTTTCCATATACCACTGGATTGTCCTATAGATGCCTTCTTCAAAAGATATCTGTGGCTTCCAATGCAGTTCCCTTGTGATTTTCGTATGGTCAATTGCGTAACGCCTATCATGACCGGGCCTATCCTTGATATGAATAATCAAGCTCTCCGGCTTGCCAAGTTTTCGCAAAATCAGATGGACAATTTCAAGATTTGTTCTCTCCCCATTATCACCGCCAATATTATAAACTTCTCCTGGCTGTCCATTCTTCAGCACTGCGCAAATTGCCCGGCAATGGTCCTGCACATGAATCCAATCCCGGACCTGCAATCCATCCCCATATACCGGTAACGGTTTATTGTTCTGCGCGTTGCAGATCAACAGGGGAATCAGCTTTTCCGGAAACTGATAAGGTCCATAATTGTTGGAGCAGCGGGTGATATTGGCTGGAAAGCCAAAGGTTCGGTGATATGCCCCCACCATCAGGTCAGCCGCCGCTTTTGAGGCGGAATACGGACTGTTTGGACTCAGCGGTGTTGTCTCCCGAAAAGTGCCGGTCGAGCCCAGCGCACCGTATACTTCATCAGTGGAAACCTGTAAAAAACGGACGCCTTCCCGATAATCTCTGGAGAATTTATTACTTGGGTCTACTTTCCAAAAGCGCTTGGCCGCCTCCAGCAGTGTCTGTGTTCCCAGCGCATTTGTGGTAAAAGCAATCTCCGGGCTTGTGATGCTGCGGTCCACATGGCTCTCCGCCGCAAAATTCACAACCGTATCAAATGCGTATTCCACAAACAGCTTCTCGACCAACTCACGGTCACAAATATTGCCGTGGACAAAACAATAGCGGGAGTCATCTGCACAATCCGCAAGATTTTCCAGATTGCCCGCATAAGTCAGCGCATCCAAATTCACAAGCCGGTCAATCGTTTCCTCACATAATACGTGCCGTATAAAGTTTGACCCAATAAATCCGGCTCCACCTGTCACAAGAACTGATCTCATAGAGTTTCCTCCGCTACATCCCGCAAATATTGTCCATAAGCGGTCTTCCGCATGGGCTCCGCTAAAGCCAGCAGCCGCTCTCGCGATATGTATCCCATCCGGTAGGCAATCTCCTCAATGCAGGATATGTAAAGTCCCTGTCGCTTTTGAATAATAGAGACATACTTTGCCGCTTCTAAAAGGCCGTCATGAGTCCCGGTATCCAGCCACGTCATTCCTCGTCCAAACAGCTCCACCCTCAGCTCTCCGCGCCGCAGATAAACATTGTTGACCGCCGTGATCTCCAGCTCCCCTCTCTCCGACGGGGCAATAGATTTTGCAATGGACACCACATCACGGTCATAAAAATACAGACCGGGAACCGCGTACCGGGATTTCGGACGCTCCGGTTTTTCCTCAATAGAGCACACCTGATGCTTATGATCGAACTCCACTACGCCAAAATCCTGGGGATTGGGCACCGGATAGCCAAAAATGAGCGCGCCACGTTCCAAGGCAGCGGCCCGCCGCAGCACCCCTCCGAAATCTCTTCCATGAAAAACATTGTCACCTAAGATCAGACACACACTGCTATCCCCGATGAAGCGCTCTCCAATCAAAAATGCCTCTGCCAAACCATTCGGGCGAGCCTGCTTTTCATAGGAGAGCGCAATCCCATAATCGGAGCCATCCCCCAGAAGCTGCTTAAAGGACGGCAAATCCCGAGGGGTGGAGATGATCAGGATCTCCCGAATACCTGCCAGCATCAGAATGGAGAGCGGGTAGTAGATCATGGGCTTGTCGTAGATGGGAAGTATCTGCTTGGAAACCGACCTTGTCGCCGGGTAGAGGCGGGTTCCAGATCCGCCAGCCAAAATGATTCCCTTCATTTCTACTCCTTTAGGCGTTCTATGGACGCTAACTGAAAAAACCTTTAACGGCTTGAATGACGGCGTCTGTCTCCTCCTCCGTCATCCCATAGTACATAGGAAGCCGCAGCAGCCGCTCGCTCTCTTTTGTAGTATACCGGTCCTCTCCCGCAAAACGGCCGAATTTGAGGCCTGCGGGGGACGTGTGCAGAGGTACATAGTGGAAAGCAGCGCCGATCCCGTGGGCTTTCAGATGGGCAATCAACGCTGTGCGCTCCTCCAAATCCCGGACTTTTATGTAAAACATGTGCGCATTGTGTTCACATCCAGCTGGAACAACCGGCAGATCAATTTTGCCAGCCAGGCATTTTAAACCGTTATAATAGTCTTGCCAAACAGCTAGGCGGAACATATTGATTTCGTCCGCCCGCTCAAGCTGCGCACAGAGATAAGCTGCATTCAAATCGCTGGGCAAATAGGAGGAGCCATAGTCTATCCACGTATATTTATCGACTAGCCCGTGCAGAAATTGAGAGCGATTCGTCCCCTTCTCTCGGATGATTTCGGCCTGCTCCACATATTTCTTGTCGTTAAGGAGAAGCGCACCGCCCTCGCCCATAGTATAATTTTTCGTCTCATGGAAGCTGTAACAGCCAAAATCCCCGATAACGCCGAGAGCTCGTCCCTGGTAGGTACACAACATTCCTTGAGCGGCGTCCTCTACCACCAGCAGACGGTACTGCTCTGCAATTTTACAGATGGTATTCATTTCACAGGCAACACCAGCATAATGCACTGGCACAATGACCCTTGTCCTGGACGTTACCGCCTGTTCGATCAGGCGTTCATCCAGATTCATTGTATCCGGGCGTATATCCACAAAGACGATTTTTGCACCGAGGCGGACGAACGCATCCGCCGTTGATACGAATGTAAACGAGGGCATGATGACTTCGTCGCCAGGGGCAAGCCCGCACAGCATTGCCGCCATCTCCAGCGCATGGGTGCAGGAGGTAGTGAGCAGCGCTTTTTCCGTTCCTGTGCGGCCTTCCAGCCATGCGCTGCATCTGCGGGTGAATTCGCCGTCACCACAGAGCTTGTTATTGGCTAAAGCCTGTGCTATATATTTTAATTCTGTTCCAACCTGAAGTGGTTTGTTAAATGGTATCATATTCTCCCACATTCTATTTGTGTTTCTTCATTAGCATACCAGTTGAAGTAAACTTGATTATTCGTTTGTCCACAAATTAACGCTCCTTTATTATCACTCCAGTTTCTTTATGAAAGCCTACAGCTTTTGCCGGATTACCATAGCACGTGGAAAATGGTTCAACATCTTTTAAAACATTACTTCCAATACCTATCAAACTCTCCTCACCGTAGCTTAAAAAACTTCGAGCCGTTACACCCATCCCAATAAAAACCAGATCAGAAATTCTGCTGCCTCCACCTAGTGTACACCCAGCGGATATAATCGTGTGGCTTCCAATATAAAACTCATGTCCTAAATATACATTTTGACACACAATATTTCCATTTCCCATTAAACCTCCATATCCAATAACAGAATTAGACATAATTATGTTGTTGTCCCCCATCTTTATACCGCTTTCCACCACTGCGGCCGGACTTATATAATTAATAAGTGTGTAGCCTTTACTCTTTGCTTTTTCATACATTATCTTACGATTTCGCATCACACTATATCCGCAGACAACCAGCATATCATATTTTGAAGGTGGATAAATTCTTTTAACTTCTTCAAATGGAACCACAGGCAATCCACATTCTTTCTCATTCTTCATATAAGCTTGATCGACAGTAAACGCTTCAATATCAATTATTCCATATCTCTCTGCTTCATAGAAAAAAACTTTTCCATAGCCAGCACCATATATAATCACTTTTTTCATTGCGCAGTTTTTATCCCTTCCGGACCAATATTGTAAAGTCATAAAGCGTATAATCATGAAGCAGCGCAACATTTTTGGAGAAATTTCTTTTGCAGTAGTCAAATATCATAAGTGGATCTGCATAATATAAATAATCTTTTTGATGATCATAATCGGAATATTTAGTAAGGCAATTAAACGCGAATCCTTTTCGGGCATATTGATTAAACATATCAAG
>CANRVI010000080.1 GCA_947643245.1 uncultured Clostridia bacterium
CCTCTACAGAATTTAAGGGGCCTATGACCCAGGGAGGGCGAAATAAGAAACAGCAGTTTGAAGTACGTATCAGTGACGCTCTTTGTGATATGGGAATGGACGAGATTCACACGTTCTCCTTTATCAGTCCCCGATATTATGACAAAATCCGTATGACGGCGGAGGATCCTAGAAGAAACAGTGTGGTTATCAAAAACCCTCTGGGAGAGGATACCTCGGTTATGCGCACCACCGCACTACCGTCAATGTTGGAAGCGCTTGCCTATAACTACAGCCAAAAAAATCAGAACGTGCATCTGTATGAGATGGCGTCTCTATATCTGCCAATAGATGGCGAACAGCTCCCCAGGGAGCCGAAAAGCTTAGTGCTTGGCTTTTATGAAAATAGCTTGGGCAGCACAGCCGGTTTTTATCGGATGAAGGGATATGTTGAAGCAATTTTGGCGCTTGCCGGAATTGCAGATGCAAAGTATATTAGTATAGAAGACAATAGGGCTTTCCATCCCGGCCGCTGCGCTGCTGTAATGGTTGGGGAAACCAATCTAGGTGTGTTTGGCGAGGTGCATCCATCCGTCTGCGAGGCATATGGATTTGGGATAGCAGCTTATGGGGCTGAACTAAATTTTGACGCCCTGTTTCAAACACGTAAAACAAAGTTTGAATATATATCTCTGCCTAGATATCCAGCTCTGGAACGGGATTTCTCCTTCGTTTGCAGTGAGGAGCTTGCGGTGGGCGCTATACGGGAGGTTATGCTGCGCGCCGGAGGCAAGATGGTGGCAGACGTATCCCTGTTCGATGTGTATCGCGGTCCTCAAGTGGGAGAGGGCAAGAAAAGTGTTTCCTTTGCAGTGATGTTGCGGGCTTCTGACCGTACACTGACAGATGAAGAAGCGGACGCTATTGCAGATAAGATTATGAAGCGACTTGGCGACGAGTATGGTATCGTACTGCGGGCGTAAAGGTGTGTTATGAAAAATGTATATGAATTACAGGTTGCCGGACTGCGCCGGCAGCTGCCGCTGTGCCCGCTGCATGATACGCTGTATATCGGTGCATTTGTAATTTTTGGGGATCCGGAGCTGGCAAGTGCATGCGCACAGGAACTACTGAAAATTGCGCCGGCATATGATTATATGATTACGGCAGAATCCAAGGGAATCCCCTTGGTTCATGAAATGGCGCGTCTTGCAGGCAATCAAAAATATTTTGTGGCTCGTAAACGGCCAAAGCTGTATATGAAGAGTGTATTTGAAGTGACGGTTCATTCCATTACTACCCAGGGGGAACAGAAACTTTATTTGGATGCGGCAGATGCCGCACAGATGAAGGGTAAACGGGTTTTATTGGTAGACGATGTGATTTCGACAGGAGAATCTTTGCGCGCTTTGGAAGAGCTGGTAACTGTTGCCGGGGCCGAAATTGCAGGTCGTATGTGTATACTGGCAGAGGGAGAGGCCCAAAAACGGCAGGATATTCAGTATCTTGCAGAGCTTCCCTTGTTTGATAAAAATGGCGATCCGATTGAATAAAAAAATAGGAACAGGAAAGCGTTATGCCTTCCTGTTCCTATTTTTTAGTAAGTTATATACGTGACAGCTATTTACTTTTAAATTTATTCATAAAAATATAAGCTGTGATTAAAGCAACAACTGTACCGCCAAGAATAATATACATTACCGGCAGTTCTACTTTATTGCCGAAAAAATAGAGATTGCAATCGATGGAGTCTTGCACTTTTGCCACAACCGCAGACGGAATTCCTTGCTTTTCCATTTCTGCAAATACGCCGCGCATTGCATGATTGCGAATAAGAGAAGTGCCGTATGTACCTGGCAAAAAAGAAATAACCTTCTGAAGTCCTTCTGAAAATTGTGAGATAGGCATATAGGCACCGCAGATAAATCCGTATCCGGAGCTTACAATGGTTCCCACAGCCGAAATTTGTCCTTGTGATGACAGAAAGAAATGGATAATTGATGAGAGAGCAGTTCCAAACAACCCAAGTAGGAGAATATCTGACAGCATCAGAGCAACATCCGCGATTGTTAAATACCATCCTACTACAGCCAAATAAGCAAGGCACACACCAGTAGCCGTAAGGCAAATAATAAGAGTGGACAGCAACGATGCAAAATAATAGCTCATCGCAAGTGTGGAGGATTTTACAGGAGCTGTCTTGAAATCCTTTATACATCCATTTGCCTTATCCTGTACCATTAGCATATTAGAACAAAAGGCTACTGTTACACAAGACACTGCGAGTATCGATGAGATTAATTGCCCTCCTACACAGCCGTCAAGCAGATTATCTGAAATTTTTAAAACATCCGGCAGGGCGGTGGTAAAGCTGGTTCGATATACTTTTCCAAGAAAGGTTGCGTATAGAACAAGCAAAATAGCAGGTGTGATCAGGGAAGAGAAAAACATCCCCTTGTCTTTGAAAAAAAGCTTTGTATTGCGTTTAATAAGCGCTGTACAGGTTTTCATTTTTCCATTCCTCCCGCCAGATTTTTTCCTGTTACGGCAAGAAACACATCGTCCATTTTTCCTTTTGCAATCTCATAGTCGCAAAATATGTTAGGATGCTGCAAAATCAGTTCGGTCGCTCTAGCTGTATTTGGGACGAACAATCGATAGCCGCCACACACGGGGGTATACTCTATGCCAAGTATCTTAACTGTATCTTCATCAACACCATACAGCGTTATAAAATCTCCTGTATAGGTGTTTTTCAGCTCCAATGGGGTTCCCTTCGCAGCGATTTTGCCGTTATCTAAAATTACAACATAGTCTGCTTCCGCGGCCTCTTCCATATAATGTGTGGTCAGAAAAACTGTCAGACTTTCGTTTTTACGAAGCTGGGAAACTACGTTCCATAATATTTTTCTTGTCTGAGGATCCAGTCCAGTAGTAGGTTCGTCAAGAATTAGAATTTTAGGGCTGTGCAACAATGCTCGTGCAATATCGATTCGTCTGCGCTGCCCCCCGGACAGCTTGCCAACGGTACGTTTTAACAAATCCTCAAAGTCCAGCATTTTTGCAAGTAGAGCAAGTCTTTCTTTGAATATTTGCCCGGAAATATCATAAAGTGACGCGCGACTCTCTAAATTGTCATATACTGTCAATGCGCTGTCCAGCACTGAATTTTGATAAACTACACCTAGTTCCCGCTTAATAAGCGCAGCATTGTGGTCAATATCATGATGATCAATCACCACGTTCCCACTATCCTTGGATAACTGTCCGCACATAATGTGAATGGTAGTAGATTTTCCTGCTCCATTTACACCCAGAAAAGCAAATAGTTCTCCTTTTTTCACATGGAAACTTAAATCCTGTACTGCTTTTATCTCACCAAAGCTTTTGCTCAGACGGTTTATTTCAATTATGCGGTCCATTTTTATTCTACTACTGTGAATGGTGCAAATGCTTCGCAGGTTGAGTCCGGTCCGATATACAACCGGAAGTCACCGGGTTCCAAGACCTGCTCCAGTTTTTCATTTAAAAATGTAAATCGTTCGGAGGGGATAGAGAAAGAAACCTTAAGCGTCTGTCCTGCGTCCAGGGATATTTTTTCAAAATCGCACAGCAGCTTATCCGGTGTTGCGATAGAAGATACTAAGTCACAGAAATATACTTGTACAACCTCTTCCACGGGGGTATCCCCTGTGTTTGAAATAGTCACACTAGCACGCAACGCTTCTCCTGGCTGCAGATCCGGATTTTCGATGGTAATATCGTCATAAACAACCGTACTATAGGTGAGTCCGTATCCGAAAGGATAAAGGGGATCGGCAGGGCAGTCCCTATACCGACGGGGGAAGAGGCTTCTGGGACGGCCGGCGGAAAGGCTTGCATAGTAAATGGGGATTTGTCCGGTTGCTCGGGGGAAAGTTACGGGCAGTCTACCGCTGGGGGATAAATCGCCCATTAAAAGTTGGTGTATTGCGTTGCCTGCTTCTACACCGGAATGCCATCCGAGGAGCAGCGCGTCGGACATTTCATCCAGTCGGCTGCAGGCAAGCGGGCGTGCGGTGAGCAAAACGGAAACAATGGGCTTTTTCAATCCTTTCAGCAGCTTCAAATATTCATACTGGATATCCGGCAAATCGATATCGATACGACCGCCTCCTTCTCCAGCCCACTGACAGGGCTCGCCGCATACATAAATAATGCCGTCACAGCCGGCGGCAAGGCGCGCGGCTTCTTTGAATTTTGCCCGGTCAGTGCCTTCAAAGTCGCATCCTGCCAGATAAACGATTTCGATACCCTCTTCTTTTTCTAATGCCATACGTGTTGTTACGACAGTAGCAGGATCACACCGACCACCCCAAACACCCATAGCTTCATATTGCGCGTCCGCCATGGGGCCAGTAACCAGATATTTTTTGCCGTCCCGTTTTAAAGGAAGAATATTTTCTTTATTTTTCAAAAGAACCATAGAATGGGCTGCAAGATCCCTTGCGGCATCTCGGTACTCTTTTTTCAGAAACGCAGTGCTAGTATCTTCATCCCGATAGGGATTTGCAAAAATACCTGCGGCAAGCTTCACACACAAAATGCGCAGCACACTTTGATCAATAGCTGGCAAAATTTCCGGCACTTCTTCGGCCAGCGCTTCCAATGTTTCCACATAAGCGCAGGAGTGCATATCCATATCACAGCCTGCCAAAAGTGCACGGCGGGCCGCATCTTTTTTATCCTGGGCTACCCGGTGATTCACCAGCTCCAGCACACTGGTCCAGTCGGATACTACAAATCCGGAAAAGC
>CANRVI010000081.1 GCA_947643245.1 uncultured Clostridia bacterium
AATAATTATACACCATCCCAAAAACCACCGCACCAGGAGTATTAATCATCTGCACCTTTTCCAACCCTATTGCAGCCAGCAGATTGTTGACGATTCCGTTGGTCTCGATAATATTCATAATGGAATAGGTCAAAATCAATAGGTTCATCCACATAGGCAGCATCACCAGCATCATCATAACCCGCTGAGTCGCAGCCGAACGCTTTGTCATAAAATAGGCGAATGGATATGCCAGTATCAGCGTTGCTGCCGTAGCAATCAAGGCATAAATAAACGAATCGAAAATATTCTCCCGATAAACGCTCAGTTTTCTGAAATTTTCCAGCGTAAACGCACCGGACGCATCGGTAAAGGCATATGCCGCTACAATAAACATAGGAACGATGACGAAGAGGCTCAGCCAAATCAGATACGGAAAATTCAGAAGAAGGGATACCCCCTTTTTTCTAGTTCTGCTTTTGCGTTCCCGCACGCCGCGCATCTTTGCATCAGTCATCTTCCGGTTCCTCCGGAATCTGATTGATTTCTTCCATTTCATCGGAAAACGTACTGTAGTCGCCATATCGGCCAGAGTATTCCGACTTCTTCATGATGTGTATAGCGTCCGGTTCAATAGAAAGCCCTACCGTTTCTCCCTCGCCGCAGTAGTCGGTAGTCTGGATCATCCATTTAAAACCGCGAATATCTACAATAATTTCGTAGTGCACCCCAAGAAAGGTGACAGAGGTAACGACACCTGTAAGCATTCCCCGCTCTGGCGCCACAATATCAACATCCTCCGGGCGAATCACCACATCTACCGCCTCGCCCAATGTAAATCCCGCATCCAGACAGTCAAAGGTATGCCCGGCAAACGTAGCCTTATAATCAGCAGGCATTACGCCGTCCAATATATTGGACTCTCCGATAAAGTCTGCCACAAACGCGTTGACCGGCTCATTATAAATATCCGTCGGGGTTCCTACCTGTTGGATCCGTCCGCCATCCATCACCACTACTGTGTCGGACATGGACAACGCTTCTTCCTGATCGTGGGTGACAAAAATAAAAGTGATGCCAAGCTGCTTTTGAATATTCTTCAGTTCACGCTGCATGTCTTTGCGCAGCTTCAGATCCAACGCCGCAAGGGGCTCATCCAACAAAAGCACCTTCGGTCGGTTAATCACCGCGCGAGCCACTGCAACCCGCTGCTGCTGACCGCCGGAAAGCTTCGTGATCTTTCGGTGCTCCAGCCCTTCCAGATTGACCAGGCGCAGCATCTCATGCACCCGTTCATGAATTTCTGCTTTCGGAACGTTCTTCACCCGCAGGCCGTACGCCACATTATCAAATACATTGTAGTGCGGAAAAAGTGCGTAACGCTGAAAAATGGTGTTCACCTGACGTTTGTGAGGCGGAACACCATTGATACGCTCCGAGCCAAAAAAAACGTCCCCCTCGTCCGGTTCAATGAAACCCGCAATAATACGGAGCGTTGTAGTTTTGCCGCAGCCAGACGGCCCCAGCAATGTTACAAACTCCCCGTCACGTATGGAAAGGGACAGCGCGTCCAACACCTTTTGATCGTCAAAAGAAACGGACACGTTGTGCAGCTCAATAAGCTTCTGATTTTGGTTCAATTTTGCATCCCCCTTTGCGGCCAAGACCGCGTAAGCCGTATTACAGCTCTGCGCGAACTCACAAAAGGCCTAACCGCAGCCCCCGCAAAGAGTGTGTTACAAACCGTCTAACGGTCAGACGGCTGCAGCGTACGGTTTCTCAAGACATCCGGTACAGTCTCCCATACCCAAGGCCGCAAGGCGGCCCATGCCAACGGTTTTTGTTCAAAACTGCCTTTGTGAACATCTGAACGCGGCGTGCCGCGTTTGCTCAGATATTTGAGGAGCGCCGCCAATTCTTTGCCCTTGGCGGCGTTGTTAGCACAGATGCAAAAATCGTGCATTATGAAATTTTCAACAAGAATTATTATACAGATAATTTCAGAAATGTCAATGATTTTCTACATGTTTTTCTGTGGGAGAAAATCTATTTTGATAGATCGGCTAAATTTATGATTTTCTTTCCTTACAAAATTATTTTGAGGTAATTTGAGGTAAAATGTATGGAACAAAAAAAGAAAAGATTTGAGTATAGGCCCAAACCTCAGACGATTACGCGAAGATCACGGATTGTCTCAGGAAAAGCTCTGTGCTGAATTGCAAAGAAATTCATACGATATAGGGAGAAGCACGTACCAGAAATACGAAAATGGGAAGCTTAATATTCCTGTTCGACTGCTAAGAAAATTAAAAAAATTATATAATTGTACGTATGAAGATCTCCTGGATTAACTAAAAAGCTACCCATTTGCTACTGTAACCGATTAAGAAAAACACAAATATCCTCTCCCTCAGTCAAATCGCTTTCGATTCATATCATAGACAAGGGTAGCCCCCCTCCGGGCTTTTCGCAAGCCAAAAGCTGGAAGAGCGGACGCTGCAGGTGAGAGGGAGGAAGAACTCCAATACATCTCCTATCATTTTTTCTATAGTAATATAAGTTTCAAAAAAACATTTGGGGATTCCTGTGGTACCACTTTCATAGCAATTCCTAAGTATAAATATATACTACTTTTTTCACAGGGTAAAGAGTCAAGTTTGATTATTATTGGTATCAACATTTTCAACACCACTATTTTAGAATACACTTACAACATATATTGGACATTTTTAATGTAAAGAGTGGTGAAAAAATTGGAACAAAAACTTAGACGTGATCGAAACATGGGGGTGAACCTTCGAAAAATGCGGGAATCCTCTGGATTGTCCCAGGAAAAGTTATGCGCAGAACTGCAACGAAGAGGATGTGATATCGGTAGAAGCGCATATCAAAAGTATGAGGACAACCGTTTGAATATCCGTATTAGTGTTTCAATTGAACTAAGAAAAATATATAAGTGTACATTTGATGATTTTTTGTAGGATTGGATCCTGACGCTGATGAATAATAAAAAAGAGGGGGACTCCCCCTCTTTTTTTACTTTAGTTCTTCCAAAGTCATAATTTTGTTCCAGCGTTCCAAATCCTCTTTAGAGGCAGCCCGGGGAATAATCCGGTCCCCCTTCTTTTCACATTCCATATACAGCACTTCGTTAGGATCCAACTTAAAGGGAACAGTGATGTATCGGCCTTCGGACGTGCAGGAAATAAAGTCGTAGTCCATCTCCCCATGGGCACGGAGCATCTCCAACTGTGTAGAAGACAAGTTGTGGGGAGAACCCATGGAAATCCAAGTTTCATAGGGACTTCCCTTATGCTTGCGGATTGCCGCCGTAGTAACCAGATATTCGCCTTCTTCCCGCACGGGAATCTTTACACTGTCTGTCCAATCTGGTTGATCGTGAATCTCTAAAGCATTCCAATTGTACAAAATCACTCTGGAAATATTGTTTTCCTCTGTAGCGCATACATCACAGCCAAAAGGTGCATTTTCTATCTTAGCATCCATTTCCATGCCACGCATCTTACGCAAAAGCTTATACGCGTTATATGACGCCTTTTTCGCGCCATGAATGGTCATAAGCCCGTATGTGCAGGAGAATGGGCTGTGAGGACATCCTGCTTCCTCAAACAAATCCGATGCCGTCCAGTAAGACATGGAGTCAAAAAGGTCTCTGGTCTCCACTATATTTTTCATTACACTGCTTGCAGCAAAATGCATATCTACGGACGGATTGTGGGTCCAAGTGATCGCCTCACCCGGCTTACCATACTGCGTATTCCATTCTGTCCAATAAATCGGCAGGTTCGGCATAGGGGAATTTTGTACCCGTTCATACACCTCACGCACTACAGTGGGCATATATCCACCCAGCGCATGGGGCGAGTTCTTTCGCTCCGGGAACTGGCAATATTCCCCGATAGGATATACATGAGTAGACACAAAATCCAGTGCCACCTGATTGGCAAGGCAATAATCAATCATTTCTGGAATAAACATTCCGCCGGCAGAAGCAGGACCGCCAATCTGCAACTGATCATCTACAGATTTTACAGCTTTTGCAGCATGGGTATACAAAATATAATATTCCTCCATACCATGGGGCCAGAAGCCGTCCAGGTTCGGCTCGTTCCACACTTCAAAAAACCAGGTTCGGACCTCTGTAAGGCCATAACGGTCAACGCAGTGCGATGTAAACGCCCGGCACAGATCGTACCATTCCTGATAGTCTACAGGCTTGGACATATTCATTTCATAATGGAAAATCGTCGCCCCTGGATCGCTTGCCATACAGTAAGGCATCGGTCCAAGCTCAAAAAACGGCTTTAATCCTACCGACAGCAAATTATCGATAAATTTGTCCATATGGTGCCACTGGAAGCCCAGCGTGCCGTCCGGCTTACGGATTGCCACAGCCATATCCTCATGGAAAAGGCCATGGCAGCGGCAGTACCGGAAATGCAGATCCTTCTGCATTTCCGCCAACTGCTCGACAAGATCGTGGCGAAGCAGCTCATATGCCCGGCCGATAGCAACGGTATGAAAAATCGCATCGGTAAACTTTTTATTGGTATATTCAAATGTAATCATATGTATATTACTCCTATTCACATATTTCTGA
>CANRVI010000082.1 GCA_947643245.1 uncultured Clostridia bacterium
TGCCGGCATCGTCATAGCCATATTCTGTACAGACGCCGCACCGGTCTGTAATATACATAGCACGGGAATTGGAGGGCCTGATGTCATAATAGGTTTTATAGCCTCTGGGGTCTGTTTCTGCAATCAAATCATTGCCCGCATCGTTTGCCACCGTGTCGGGATCGTCTGCGTTGTACTCCATGGAACGATAAATGGTACCATATTCCCCGTCGGTGAACTGGGTATCCGTGATGGGGTTACCGTAATAGTCATACACTTCTTCAAAACCAGGCGTCTCCTCTGGAATTTCTTCTTCCCCCTCGTCTGGGTCCGGCTTAGATGTATCCACAAAGAAATCTTCCGCCTGTAAACCGGTTTCACAGCTGTTGGGGATTAGCTGTATATCGTCAAACAAAGCATAACCGCTTTCAAAGGCGTATCTACAATAAATCTGGATTTTGTTGATTGCTTTATATGCTGCTTTCGAGAAAGTAACAGAAGCAGGCTGCCATTCGTCTGTACTGGAGGAGAAGTCTGCGGTATATTCTTCGGTGGTGTTATCTGCGTAGACAATTTTTGCTGCTAGCTGGAACTGGGGATCGGTTGCGGTGCCTTTTTTCGGAAGAGAAGCCGCCTTTGCCCATCCGCTCAGGGTAAAGGTTTCGCGCACTCCGGTTCCCGTTTTTACAGGAATATTCTGATATGCATATTGATCTTGTGTAAGACTGCCTGCGATACGCAGGGCGCCTTTGCCGGTAAAGCTGTCAAGCGTGGTATGTGATGCGCCGGAGGAAGTCCAGCCACTGTAGGTTCGCTCAAAGCCTCCGTTATCCATTAAATTATATGGGCCTGCGAAACTATTTTTCTCAAGCTGCGGGGCGTTTACATAGACAGATGCCTTCCCTCTGGTACAAATCCAAGCCTTGATCGATTGGGAGGTGGTCAATGTGAAAGGAAGCACCAAACGGATAAAGGCACTCTCAGCCTTTGTGAGCCGCTCGCTTTCGGCAAGAATATTATCCGCCGTGTCTGTTATACGCAAAAATACGCCTGTATCGTTTACGGAGCCGCTTGTGTCGGACAGAAGCTTTAGAAACGCAGAAAAGGTATATTCCCCTGCAGTCAGCATATTGGTTAATTGATATACGCCATCGCCCGTGGCTTCTCTGGAATTAGAAATTAAAGAAAGCATAGTCTGTCCATAGGGCGCAAGCGTTTGATTGGTGACAATGGAGCGGCTGAAGCTGGAACATGCGCCGCTGACAGAAGACCATCCGCTTGTACTGGAGAAACGGTGGTTCGTTAACAGGTTGCAGCTTCCGGAAGCATAGTGCATATCGTTCGTATAAGGATTGATTCCGGATCCAGATGGGGTAACCTGTACCTTATCCTCTCCATTTACATATGCAAAGCTGCCAAGTATGGAGCCATCGTTGTCGAAGGTATACACGGTAGTCATATTTTCTGTTTTTTCTGCATTATCGACGGTATTTTTTACCGTTGTTTTTCTGGATGCAATATTGTAGGTATAGAAAGCGCTCTGGCCGTTAACATCGCCCTGGCCCACCTCTTGCACTTTCTGGATTCGTCCGGCGTTGTCATAGGCATATACTACCTTGTATTTATACCAGGAATGGGTACCATCATACATGCTGACTGTAGTGAGTCTATTTGCAGTATAGTCTAGCTTTGTAATAGTACCGTCACAGGCAGTGACGCTTGTAAGATTGTTTCCGGTATATTGATATTGTACCTTTTTCCTATCTGGCGTAGTGATAGATGTAAGGGTACCACGTGCGCCCCAGTCCAGCTCAAAAACACGGCCTGCGCCATCGATGATGGAAGTGAGTTTTCCTGCTGTGTAAACCATTTGCACCGTATTATCATTTTGATCCCGAATCGCAGTGAGACGACCGGCAGTGTCAAAAATATATGTTTCTGCACAGTGATAGATTTCTCGTTTTACAGGATCATACAAATATCCCGAGTCGTCCAGATCTTCATACAAATAGTAGGTTTCTCCGGTTTCTTCTGCAGCCGGTTCCCGTTTAAAATAGAATTTTGTACTTTCAATCAGATACACCTGTGCGCCTGATTCGTCCGTGTACACATATCCATTACGCTGTGTGCCCTCATGCAGAAAGGTTTTGGGCATAACGCTTTGCATGTAGTTCAGTCTCCATCCGTTTCCAAGCTGCATGGCATGAAAATCTGCGGTGTGCAGATCAATTGCAGGATTATTTGTATACTGTTGTTCTCCCAAAGCGCTGGAATAGGTATGGCGAATCGATACAGGCATTCGATTTCCAATCCACTCTATATCTTGTGACTCTATAGAAAGCATCCCACTTTGCAGCTCTACTGTAGCTCTGCCAAAAGTACCCAAATCATGCGTAGAGCCTAAGGCCATATTGGTGGCATATCCGTTTTCATATGTTATAGTGATTTTGGGTGCATATGATCCAGATGCGCCATATATATCCGCATAATTTGAACCTACACCGCTTTCGTATTCTGCACGAAGCACCAGATTCGCATAGGAGGCTTCCCCGCAAAGCATGCTATCGTATATGGCAGTAATATCAAAAGAATAGTCGGCGCTTCCCTGGCTCGATTTTGATGCCCAATCCAGCATGGAGTCCCCTGTTTTTGGTGTGCAGACGCCAGGGAAAACATCGCCATTTACTTGATACAAACAAAGATGCAATTTGCCGTTTCCATAGGCTCTTGCCTGATGGAATTCCAGCATAGCCTTCTGGATTCTGGGATTGCCTGGAATCTGGGGCAAATCCAGTTTTATATACATGCGGCTGGAAAAACAATTGCTGCCCTGCTGAACGTCGCCTACCGGAATAAGACCGCCTGTAGCAGTCATGGTTCCATTTTTCCATTGATAGGTGGACATACTGGTATTTGCGGCCAATACTACTTGAGGATCAATGGTTACCGGAAAAATACGCTCTTCTGCTCCTAGCCAGTCACTGTCCGGAATAATAGCAAGGGTACTTCTCGTATTGGTTATAGAATGTACTTCGTAATAAACATTATCGCTGTAATTTCCTGCTGCGTCTGCCATGAAAGGCGCAGGAATTGTAAATATATCAAGGCCGCTTTCTAGACTGGAAAAAGTAAGGATACGTTCCTTTTCGTCAAAACGCATTTTCAATCCTTCTGTTTCCAGTATAAATCCATATCGGTTATTGGAGTTTTTCTCACGAATTACTATGTTTTCTTTCACACGGTCATTTTTTACAGAGTACAGATAGTCTGCTCCTGCGGTCATATTTTCATATAGGAGTTCTCCATTTTTCTGCAGCTTAGGAACAGGTATACATCCTTTTCTGCGTCCTCTCTCTAACGCAGAAACAGTCAGTATACATCCATCCTTTTCTATACGCATCAATTGGCCATTGTCTTCTTTGCAATTGAATCGTGCTTGAAAGATGCCTGGCGTAGTTTTATAATGGGTATCTTCTGATATAAGCTGCATTGCAGCAGGATCCTGATAGGACCCATCATCCCCTTGTACATGTACGGGACTGGCAAAATACACAGCTTTTTTCAGTCTGCCGTCTTTTGTATAGACCTTTCGATTTGCACCTCTTGCAGATATGTCCTCCCACATAGGAGGCGCTTCTTTTTCTGATAGTATGCACAGCTCTTCTATTGGTAAATTGTCCATATAAATCTCTCCTTTATGCATTTCCCTTATCGGGACTTTTATCATAAAGGACAATATGGTCATTTTCTGGCCAGATTAAATAAAAAGCCGCCAAACGGCGGCTTTTTATTATGGTTTAAAGCTGTCTTTCAAGGACACAGTCCGGTTATAGACGTTGGGTGTTTTACAGTCACGCACAAAATATCCTGTTCTCACAAACTGAAAATGTGTTTTTTCGTCGGTAATCAGAGACGGTTCTGCCTTGCAGTCTGTCAATGTGACAACAGAATTTTTGTTCATAAAATCAGCATATTCTTTGTCTTCCGGAATATCGCTTGGATTCTGGAGAGTTAAAAGCGGCTCATAAAGCTTAACAGTGATATCTGCCGCATGACGGGCGCTGATCCAATGGATGGTTCCTTTGATCTTGCGGCCGTCTGTAGGCATACCACACCCGGATTCTAGGTCGGCGGTACAATGAATCTCTGTAACATTGCCATCGTTATCGGTAATAATTTCTCCGCATTTTACAATATAGGCTCCCATTAGCCGCACTTCTCCATCCGGTTTTAGTCGGAAGAATTTTGGCGGGGGAACAAGAGCAAAATCACTGCGGTCAATCCATAATTCTTTAGAAAAAGGTACCTCCCTACTTCCAAACTCCGGATTTCCCGGATGATTGGGAAGTGTAAAGGTTTCTTCTTTGTCCTTCGGATAATTGTCAATAATCAGTTTGACAGGATCCAGCACAGCAACACGACGCTGCGCCTGTTCATTTAACTCTTCCCGAACGCAATATTCTAAAAGTGCATAGTCGATAAGGGAATTGGTTTTGGCCACTCCGGCACGGGTAAGAAAATTCCTGATAGCATCTGGTGTATATCCCCTACGGCGCAGGCCGCAGAGTGTGGGCATTCTGGGATCGTCCCAGCCGTCTACCACGCCATCCTCCACTA
>CANRVI010000083.1 GCA_947643245.1 uncultured Clostridia bacterium
CCGGCAGCCTGCAATATAGATGTAGATGCACAGGGAAATATTACAGGACTGTTTTGATGATGGAATATATGGAAACCCATTCTCCGGAGGAGACGGAAGCGGCGGGAGCATATCTTGCAGAACGTCTTATGCAGCAGCGCCCGAACAAGCTATGGTTTATTTGCCTGGAGGGCGATCTGGGTGCGGGAAAAACGGCTTTTGTCCGTGGTTTTGCATCCGTAGTGTCACCGGGCAGCAGAGTGAAAAGCCCTACCTACACCATAGTACATGAATATCGGGAAGGGGCCGTGCCGCTTTTCCATTTTGATTTATATAGACTGGAAGAGTCGGAGGATGGGTTGGAGGAGATCGGGTTTGATGACTATGTTGCCGGCGGGCATTGCATTGTAGAGTGGAGCCAGTATCTCGCGGAGCGGCCCGAAGATGTAATTACCGTGATGATTCGAAAAAACGGAGCATATGACCGGCAGATTGAAATGGAGTGGGAACAATGCTGACGCTTGGACTGGATACCACTGCAGGTACGGCTACTGCTGCCGTTGTGCAGGATGGAAAGTTGCTTTGCGAGTATACGATAAATTCTGGAAACACCCACAGCACCACGCTGCTGCCTATGATTGAAAGTATGCTGCACCTGCTGGGAATAAAGCCAGCAGATATCGGGTTGTATGCCTGTGCCGTGGGTCCTGGTTCTTTTACCGGAGTACGTATCGGCACGGCTACCATAAAGGGGCTGGCACAACCCCATAATACACCTTGTGTGCCTGTTTCTGCGCTGGAGGCATTGGCACAAAATTTGGCTGGACACAGGGGCATTCTTTGTCCGGTAATGAATGCAAGACGACAGCAGGTATATACAGCGCTATTTGATGCAGACGGAATTAGTATCCGGCGTCGACGGGAAGACTGTGCAATGTCTATAGAAGACCTTTCCGCGCTGCTCAAAGGAATGGAAGAACCTGTATATTTCATGGGAGACGGCTATGAACTGGTTTCTGCTCTTACAGATCAGGTTACTCCGGAGCGTCTGCGGTACCAAAGCGCAGCATCTGTAGCGTTACTGGGCTATAAAATTTATGCAAATGCAGAAAATAAAGCGGGCTATACAGGAGATGCATTATTGCCCACTTATTTGCGCAAGCCCCAGGCCCAACGGGAACGGGAAGCACGGCTTGCAATAGAAAATACTGAAAAGGAAAAAGTTTGATATGAAAAAAATAGCAATAGCATGTGATCATGGTGGATATCCGCTCAAAATAGCTGTAATGCAGTATTTGGAAAAAGAAGGATATACGTGCCAGGACTTTGGTTGCGATGGCCCCGAAAGCGTAGACTATCCAGACTATGGGGTGCCTGCATGTGAGGCGGTTGCCGCGGGAACGTGTGACCGAGCTATTCTAATCTGCGGAACAGGAATTGGTATGAGTATGTGTGCCAATAAGGTACGAGGGATTCGGGCGGCATGCTGTTCCGATACCTTCAGTGTACGGATGACACGGCTGCATAACGATGCAAATGTATTATGCTTTGGCGCGCGGGTAGTAGGAGAAGGTTTGGCACTGGACATGGTAGAACTGTTTTTAAAAACGGAGTTTATGGGCGGATATCACTGTGGCCGGATTGAGAAGGTCATGAAAATTGAAAATCGGTAAATCTTTAAATACATTTGATGCAAGGATGTTCCTGCTGACTCTAGTGCATTAATTTTTTAAAACACCAGTTTTACTGGTGTTTTTTTCGTTCTATTCCGCATATATTTTTACAGCGTTTTGATTCCGAATTAAAAGTCGAGAAATAGGATATAAATGCAATGCTTCTATTTATTTTGAAAGAGGTATAACAATATGATACAGGAAATTAGAAGTGGAAGACAGAAAAATGATGCGGCGGCATCAATATCTGTTTCCAGTACAAGCGATGCGATAAAGACAAGAAAGAAAAGCCACGCTGCAGATGCGGCGGCTATTATTTGTGCAGCATTATGCGCGCTTTCCCTCTGCATGTTTGCGGGGAGGGGAGATGTTTCATCTGCGGATGCCGTGTATCAGGCGGTAGGCAGCAAAAATCTTGGTGCGATTACCTATACCCCGCCGGAACAGCCGCAGGAGTGGAGTTTTTGGGAATACTTTGCGGATGTAATGGCCGGTGTATTCGGCTACAATAGCTGAATATGGCGGGAGTTCTTTTTTTTGCTGCCGCTCTTTTTATGTGTCCCTCTCCAGTACTGCTTTTTTTTGCTGTTTTGCTGCACGAGAGCGGTCATCTGCTTTGTGCATCGTTTCTGCATTGGCGCCGGCCGGCTGTACATTTGGGTCCGGCCGGTATCGCTTTGCGTTATGCAGGTGTGTATCCTCCCTGGCAGGAACTACTTGTATGTATGGCGGGCCCCGCCGTCAATTTTGCAGCGGCTGCTTTTTGTCAATGGAGCAGTATAGCTACTACAGAGGGATCTGGACGCCTTTTTCTTTTTTATTGCATAGGGCTTGGAACTGTAAATCTCTTACCGATTCAAGGACTAGACGGCGGCGGAGTTCTTAACGGATTGTGCGATCTGCTGTTTATGCCGGACCGAGCATACCGAATTTGCCGGATGGGATCGCTCCTGTCCGTTTTGCTTTTATGGGTGGTCAATGTGTATATCCAAATGAAAATCGGATTCAATTTGTCACTTTTTGCCGTTTCATTGTATTTGACAGTCACGGTTTTGCCGAGCGATGCATAAAATTTTATCATGGCAGTAGACTGCACGAACTATGAAGGGGGATGAAAATATATGAATGATCAAAGCGGGGCTGGATGGCTTCAGGTAAAGGTAGTGACTGCAAACGGTGCCTTTGGAATTGAAGATGCGCAGGTGCTGATCTTTGGAGTAGATGAAACGGGAGAAGACAGCGGTGTGATATATTCTTTGCGTACTGATCCGTCCGGTTTGGCTCCAAAAGTGAAACTAAACGCACCGCCGCGAGAGCGTTCGCTTACACCGGCAGAGGACGGAGTTCCTTTCGCCACGTATCATGTGAAAGTGTCTAAAGACGGATATAACAGTGCTGAAATCGCAAATGTCCCTGTTTTTGATGGAATTACATCTTTACAAAGTGTCAATCTTACTCCGGAAAACGAGTTTTCTGCTTTGTCACCAGGATATCCAAAAGAATTTACAAAAATATATGATGTGCCGCCATCGGAGTTGCAGTTATGATTACCCAAAGATTACCATTTATTCCAAACGAGATTACAGTACATTTGGGCCCGCCAGACTCCGCAGCTCCAAATGTTACGGTTCCTTTTGTGGATTACATAAAAAATGTAGCGTCTAGCGAGTTATATCCTACCTGGCCGGAAAATGCTTTGCGAGCCAATATTATTGCACAGGTCACTTTTGCGCTGAATCGTATTTATACAGGGTATTACCGTTCCAGAGGATATGACTTTGATATAACCAACTCTACAGGTATAGATCAGGCGTTTGTAGAAAACAGAGATGTGTTCGAAAATATTAGCAATTTGGTGGATCAGCTATTTAATGTGTATATTAAACGCCAGGGAAGTGTTGAGCCTATTTATGCCTTGTATTGTGATGGAATACGAGTTCAGTGCGACGGCCTCAGTCAATGGGGAACGGTAGATCTTGCGGAGCAAGGGTATACCCCTTTTGAAATCCTGCAGTACTATTACGGGGACGACATCAATCTGAATTTCAATACACCTACCCAGGACATACAGGAAACCTTCCCCGGCCGGATTCTCAGAATTGGATCCATCGGTAATGCGGTAAATGTCGTGGAGACACGGTTGAACCGTATCTCGAAAAACTATCCGGCTATTCCAAAAGTAACGGAACTTGGCGGTGTTTATACGGAACAGACCGCTGATGCGGTACGCACGTTTCAGCGGATATTTTCTCTTCCGCAAACCGGGGAGGTTGATGAGGCGACCTGGTATGCGCTGGAGCGCATCAACGCTGCTGTAAAGCGGCTGTCGGACCTGGATTCGGAGGGGGTTTCTATCGAAGAGGTAACCGATTTGTTTCCAACCCAGATTGGGTTGGGGGCAACAGGGGAGGCTGTACGGCTTATACAGTACTATCTAAATTTTGTGGCATATTATAACAATCGGGTTCCGTCGGTAAATTTTAATGGAATTTACGATAATCAGACAGAAAATGCCGTCAGAGCATTTCAGGCGGAATATGGGCTTCCTGTTACTGGCGTGGTAGATATTTATACTCTCAGCATGTTGTATGATATGTATCGTACTTTCCGGGATAGCATTCCCATTGGATATTTTGAAGAAGGTCCTGCTCCATATCCTGGATTTCCTATTGGGCTTGGGGAAACAGGGAATGAAGTGCGGTATTTACAGGAATATCTCAATTTTATTTCCAATACATACACCCAGATTCCAAAGCTTACGGTGGATGGTATATTCGGACCAGCTACAGAAAC
>CANRVI010000084.1 GCA_947643245.1 uncultured Clostridia bacterium
CCCTAAAATCAAACAGATTATGATAGATCCGTATTATAAAGAAGTAGATGCAGCGGATGGCGGAGAAAATACGACCACACAACAGGAGTAAAGAAAAACCAGGTCAACTTTGTTGACCTGGTTTTTTACAGCTATTTAGTTTCCGCAGCCGCAACGCTTGCCGGTGTCCGTGCTGCATCCCCTAGCTAGGCTGCCTGCAGAGGGCGGGCAGAATTCGTTTACAGGGAAAGCCATACTGTGGAACAGTCGGCAGGGATCGTCTTCGTGTACTTCCTGGCAAACTTTTTCGGGAACGCAGTATTCCACTGCATTTACCAGATATTGCGCAGGGCGCTCAATACGAATTACGGAGAAGAGTCCTAGGGTGACAACCAATTTGTCTCCCTCTGTGTCACAAATGTCGCCGCCGGATACTGTGCAGCAAACTCCCTGAGGAATTTCGTCACAGCAGCAGCAACAGCAACAGCACTTCTGTTCTGGCTTTACAATTTTGCAGGACAGAATAATCGGGTCTACTGCTTCTACGACAGCAATGGGAAGATTGGTAGTCATAGGGCATCCACAGCCGTCTTTGGGCGGGCAGAAGCCGGAGCAGTTATTATCACTCTTAAATACGCTTACGTTGCCTTCACTGCCAAATAGAATGACCTTTTTCTCAACAACAGCAATTCCTTCTACTTCCTGTATATTTCCAGGAGAAATACACGCTTCGCAGGTAACACGGATATAGATCTTAATAGTCAACTGATAGAATCCTCTGTTGAATGGAACACAATCGATGTTGATATAAGACCATACGATTCTAGCACATTTGCAGCGTACTGCAACACCTCTATCAACAAGCTCCTGGCCGTATCCGGTCAGAAATACACGTACATCCTCGAAACAGTCCTTGTCACGGCAGGAATCAAGAACCCGGTATGTATCGATACATACCATTTCCCGGGACGAAGGCTGACACTGTCTGTTATCAGACATATATATTATACCTCCTCTGAGCATAAGACAGCAAGTATTTACTGCCTTCGCTATATCATATGCGCAGGTATACAAGTTGACAATCAGATGTCCGCCTCTATAAAATCCGGGAAAGCTTCTTCTAAAAGCTGAAATCCTCGTAAAATTGCCATAGTATTGTCTAAAATCGGGGCGTTATCGTCCGGTAGTTCAAAATCCATCCGTACATATCCTGCAGAAAAATCTTCTCTGTAACGCTCAATTTTTCCGTCCTCGTATGCTTCTCGCAGCAGGGCACGCAGTGTATAACATAAAATCGACACCGCAGAGCATAAAATATCCTGCCCGGCAGAGGTATATTCTGTATGTCCAACACATTCAAATATGTACGTGTCATAATACGTGTCAAAAGAAATCTTGGTCATTGCAAAAGCTCCTTTGGGGTGATAGGAGCAGAGGAAAGCGACCTTTCTCCGTTTTCACGTACCCGGCGCAGAATTTCTTCTTTTCCCTCAAATTCCATTATTTCCAGACAAAGTTGCGCCTCATTGCTGCGCTGCGGCTCAAAAATACCCATTTTATACAGTTCACAGGCAAGCTCATTCATAGCCATTCTGGAGAAAGCTGTTTTTTTGTGCGCACGTACTTTGATATCAAAGATAGGCTGCGCACGTAAAAAGGATTCCTTATCGTTTTGATCAAATATATCGCTTCCGCATTGGATAAACGCTTCCAGGCCGTCAGCGCCCACAATACGGAAGCAGCGCGGCCAGCTATAAAACTGGCGGATTAGATCAATCAGGAAAATACAGATATCTTCATAAGCCCGATATGCTCCGGAAAGCATGTCTCGGGAGCTTTTGTTACCGGCTTCCTGAAGCGCCGCGATGGCAGATGCAGCAGTGACGCCGCCGCTGGTAGAACCCTGGGAGAAATCCCGGTTGCCGGTGGTTTCTTTTATCTCGTCAATTTTATTGTTTAAAATAGCGACATAAACTTCTGAAAGAGTAGGAACGGTGATGGGCATTATGGATGTGGATGGATCTCCGGATCCGGAATAGTGCACAAAGGGCTGGTCCCACTTGGCAAATTCTTTTTCGTTAATGCTGCCGTCGCTGCGTACAAAAAAGCGTCTTTCAGCTGCCATTCTGGCATTGCGTACAATGGCACTGCTTAGAATATCTATTTCTTTCTGAGTACCCCGCATAGCGTCAATTACACTGAAGCCGCAGGGGGATCCTTGTATCGGATACATTTTGTCAATTACAAAAGGATACTTTCCATGATTATAAAATCCGATTTCTTGATACAACGGATCATTTTCTGAAGCATATAGAAGAATCCCATTGCAAAACTTGCAAAAGTGCAAATATTCTTTCCCGCCTTTTTTTGTTTTATAGTACCAATCGATTACAGCAGATTTGTCGGAGGTATCAACAGTATCGTCATAAATATACTGTGTGATATCAAAAGTTGGCGTGGCAAGACAGTCCTGCAACACAGGATATTCCTCCTGCAAGTAGTCATTATTCCAAAGATCCACGTGAAAAATATTTTGTGATTTTTGAATGTCTGTAATACCTGGCTCCCAGAAAAGGTTGAGCAGATCGATTCTCCGTACATCAATATTACCAAGGCCCTCGTCCAGAGACTTGTTCCAGAAAACTCCGTAGCATGCGGCGCCATACTTCAGTTTATCATACCAGCATTCAGAGTAGGTACTTTCGAAATGGTTTCGTTCCAAAATAAGCGGCAGGATATCGGTAAGTAGTCGCGCTGCCGGTCCATCGCTTTTTTCTCTCGGCAAACACGTTGCCTCTGGAATATTGTCCATAGCATCGGCATGTTTGTTGATAATTGTGTTAAACAACCAGCCGGTAGCAATAGAGTCTTCACTTTTGTCGTCATAATGCCGCAGTTTCCACCACTGCTCACTGTCAATGATGCGCTTTTCAAACGACGCTTTTCCCGCCTTATATTTTTCCAGTATGGTGTATGCCGCGCATACTGTGTCATTTGTGATTGGCTCCGATGTACGCCCCTTTTTTTGTTTTTTCATGTTCGATTCATCCTCCTTGCCGCTTATGCGGCTTTTTATTTTAATATGTAAATTGTCTGTATTTTTGTTTGTTTGCTAGCAGATTTAATGGATCATCACTTGCTGATTGGATCGCAGATGCAGGATTCGGCCGGATAGGCCGGTTCATGCAAAAATATCGAAAGGAATCGGCAAAATGATCTTCCTGAGAAGTATCCAAATCTTCGGGACTATGTTCGCTGTAAGTGAGTAAGGGAAGGGTGCGTATGGCGTGCTTACAGGTATTAAAAAAATATACCATTGGTTTTCCATCCCCATCAAAGGCAAGTCGATAGTGGCATTGCATCCATCCCGGCAGACGTTTGTTGTCTCCAGGCTGAAAGTATACATAATGTCGGTCTGCTGCTTCGATAATGGCTTCTCCCCGAGAGGCATCCCATATGGAAGGGTCTGCCACCCCGAAAATTTGTTTGCCCCGTAGCCAGCGGTGTTCTGCTTCAATTTTGTGAATTTCTCGAAAAATTCGATCAGGATCCCATTTTACCCCTTCGTTTGGGCCTATACATCCATATAACTGCAGAATTAAGTAGGCACGTCCTTCAAAATCGATTGCCCACCAGTCACAAGAAAAAGGTTTAGAATATCCAAAGTCAAAGCTGCGGTACAGTTTCCAGTCAGCCGGAACTTCAAAGGGATCGATTACATGGGTATAGAGCTTGTCGTGATAGTGAGAAGTGTCATCGGTAAATTCTTCAAAAAACTGTCCCTCAAAGATATCCCAGTTACCCTCCAGCCAAGCCTTGCGCAGTTTTGGAGGCAGCGCTTCCAGCTTTTGAATATATCCAGGATCGCTTTGCATCAGCGCTGTATTATCTGTAACAAGAGAGCGGATAAACATGTACTCGTCTGCCTCTTCGCCTGGCTTAGTGGCTTTATCAATAAATAGCCGTTTTACCCAGCCATGCCCCACACCTCCCGGATTACAGGTAAGATAAATTCGCTTTGGATAGGTATTTACGCCTCGGACGCAGGCCTTGATTCGATCATACATTTCTTCCGGGAACTGTGTTGCTTCATCCATAAACAGCACATCGGTTTCTGTTCCTTGAAATTTATCTAGATCTGCTACATTACGGCAGTAGCGAAAGGAAATAACCGATCCATTTTCAAAGGTCATATCCCGGGTAGATTCCTTGTATACAGCAATTCCATGGAGCAGAGGAATCATAGGTACAATATGGTTTTGCCGCAGCTCTGGGTAGGTACGGCGCACAATCATAATACGAATACCAGAATAGTGTAGGGCTAACAAAGCTGCCTTAATGCGTACAGCCCAGCTTTTGCCACCTCCTCGGGCGCCGCCAAAAGCGATGTATCGATGTGTATACGAAAGAAAAAGTTCCT
>CANRVI010000085.1 GCA_947643245.1 uncultured Clostridia bacterium
GCAAGTTTTACATAAGAAAGCAGCAACACCCATGGCCTGCAACTTTGTAACAGCTTGTTCTGCGGTGTCCTCGCTTTCAAATATTCCAAATACTGCTGGTCCACTGCCGCTCATCATAGCGACGCGAGCCCCTGACTCTTCAAGGATTTTTTTGCAGGCAGTGGCCTCCTTATGTATTGGTAGAATGACTGATTCAAATATATTAAACATTTCGGGCAGTATATCATTCCAGCTTTGAATATGCTGCGTATCCCAATGCTCTGGTTTAGCAGGAAGTTTTTTACCATATGCTGTATCCAGCATATGGTAGGCGGCGGGCGTGGACACACCGGCACCACCTCTAGCAATAACCACATGTATAGGTTTCAGCGGCGGCAGGGGTGTAATTACTTCTCCTCTGCCGCGGCATAGTGCAGTACCGCCGGCCATGCAAAAGGGAACATCCGCTCCTAGACTGCTGCCAATTTGCAAAAGCGTATCCATCGAAATTTTACTGCCAAATAAGCGATGCAGAAGCAGAAGAACGGCTCCAGCATCGGTGCTGCCGCCTGCTAGACCACTGGCGATGGGGATTTTTTTCTTCAAAGTAATAGATACACCTGTATTCTCTATGCCGCTTTCCTGGAAAAAAATCAAGGCGGCACGATATGCCAAGTTTTTTTCATCACAGGGTAGGGAGGTACCCGAACACTGTAACGTAATTCCTATCGGCGCTTTTTCAACTGTGATGGTATCGTATAGAGACACGGTTTGCATAATACTGCAAACCGTGTGGTATCCGTCTGCTTGGACGGGACCCACATCTAAAAATAAATTTATTTTTGCCGGTGCAAGGGCACTAAGCTGCATATGTTACTCTTTCAGCGAACAAGCCGCAATATGAAATTTTTTTGAATCTTTACAGCGTTTTTCGGACACATTTCCTGGCAGCAGTAGCAACGAATGCAGTTTTTATCCTGCACGTTCAACCGTTTTTTTCCATTCTGTTCTTTTATGGTAATGGTCTTTTGGGGGCAGGACGCAGCGCACACGCCGCATCCGACACATTTTTTTTGATCAATTTTGGGGCGCGGTTCCAAAAATCGTACCAATCGTCCCCCAAACAGATCTGGAAAATCCCGCAGAATGGACCGTCGGCTTGTATCCGGTGGGATGACATTTGCTGTAATATGCTGTTTGTAATCTGTACCTGCTATGGTCAGTTGGGCAATATCAACTGGAAAAACACAGCGCTGGATAGAAGCCTGTACAGATGGGACAGTACCGTTAAAGCCCAGCAGATGTTCCGCAAGGAGGTCCAGAGAAAAAGGTGAAAGGGAGGTCATAAGCACGCCGTATTTCCTGGGTGTGCCGCCAGTGGGGCCATTGCCTTCCATGCCACAAATCCCATCACAGATGGTAATCATCGTTTTATTATCTAATAGCATTTGCGCCAAATCGCAGAGCATTTGGGTAAAACTTTCTACCCGACTGAACCTGGCATGCATTTCCACTTTCTCGGTGCCGGGGATTACCCCATATAAATTTTTTACGCCACAGCTCATTTTTGTAAGAGAATGCGTCTTCAGCTTGCATATGTTTACAATGATATCCGCGTCGCAAATAGGCTGAATGACATGAAAACTTCGACAGGCTGCCCCGTCAGGAAACTGCATCGTCGAAGCCCCCGTTTTATAGTTCAGCGTAATATTCTCTTGTTGGGCTATTTCTTTTATGCCGCATCCATTATAATGAAGACGTATGGTGGTTTCTGTATATGGGCCACCGGAGCTTTCTGCAAGTAATAAAGCGTCAGATCCCATGCTGCGTAGAGCACGGGCGGCGCCTGCGATTACGGCAGGATGGGTAGTAGCAGCAAAATCCGGATTTTTGCTCATTACCAAATTGGGTTTTAGTACAATTTTTTTTCCAGCTAGCATTTCTTTTGTTACACCAGCCAATGCCATCTGCTGTTCTAAGATCTTTGCAATATTTTCTATGTTATATTCTGTACAGCCGTTTAGGGCTTCCGGATAAATCTGCATACTCCAAGCCTTTCAAGGATTTTTAATCTGCAATATAGTGGGCGCCTATACTTTCTTTTCGTGTACACGCTGCGTCAAAAATCATTTTGGCGGTTTGCGCCATGTTACAGATTTCGTAGGCCTCTTTTCTATCTAAGCACAGAGACTGGTATCTGTCAAAAATATTTCCTGCGATTTTTCTTCCTGCTTCCAAGTCCTTACTAAAACGGACAGCTCCTGCATATTTTGTCAGTGTTTGGCGAATGATTTCGCGGTCGTGCACAATTTCTTCAATCGTTGCTGTTTTGCTGCAGGACGCAGTATTGGGAAGCGGAATACTTCGCATTTGACGACCTAGTTTATTTATATGACGCGCGGCCCGGCGAGCAAATACCAAACACTCCAGCACAGAATTGCTGGCGAGACGATTGGCTCCATGAATACCGGTAGATGCTACTTCACCGCAGGCATACAGTCCATCTATATTGGTCATTGCATCCAGATTCGTTTTGATACCGCCCATTATATAATGTTGAGCGGGGCGAACAGGTATCTGATCTGCAGGCACCATAATGCCAAATTTATGACATTCTTCATAGATGGTTGGAAAACGGGCAGAGAAAAATTCGTCCGTCATTGAAGATACATCCAAAAATACGTTTTTTTCACCAGTTCGGTCTAATTCAGCTAAAATACATCTTGTAACAATATCCCGCGGAGCCAAATCTCGCAGTTTATGCATATCATGCATGAAAGCTTCTCCCTGGTGGTTGCGCAATATGCCGCCTTCTCCGCGGACTGCCTCCGAAATAAGGAACAGCCTATCGCTATGTTTCGGTGAAATCAACGTGGTGGGATGGAACTGGATCATTTCCATGTTTTCACATATGACGCCGGCCCGGCTGGCGCATGCCATCCCATCTCCTACAGCGCCTCTAGGATTGGTGGTGTATTGGTAAAGATATCCTACTCCGCCGGTTGCGAGAATCACATTAGGTGCATGCAAAATAAAAGGCGCTTCATCTGCACCAGCGACGATGCATCCGGCGGCATTGCCGCTTACCGTAAGCAGATCGATCAAATAGGTATTGTAAAATAATGTGATATTTTCTCTTTCTTGGGCGATATGTCCTAGCCGTTTAGTGGTTTCTCGTCCTGTTGCATCTCCGCCGCAGTGTACGATTCTGCGGCAGGAATGGCCTCCCTCTCTAGTAATTTGCAGCTCTCCTTCGGGATTGGTGTCAAAGGGAACATTTAAATCAATCAGTTCCTGAATGTTTTCGGGACCTTCTTCTACAAGCACGCGAACTGCTTCTTCATTACACAGCCCGGCACCAGCAATCAGGGTATCTTCAATATGCGATTCAAAATTATCTGTTGGGGACAGCACGGCGGCGATACCACCTTGGGCATAATAAGAATTGCTTTTTTTCAGGTTTTCCTTTGTGACAAGAGCAACCCGAAGCGACGCATCAATATGCAGCGCAGCATACAGACCTGCGATGCCACTGCCGATAATCACTACATCATAGTTATGAGAGGGAAGAGCGGAAAAAGAACCGCTGTATAAATATCTTCGCATGAAAAGGCCTCCACTCAGACGAGTTTGAATTTCAGACTGATATCCATGGCGCGTACAGAATGGGTTAGGGCACCGATACTAATAAGATCCACGCCGGTTTGGGCGACCTGAGACAAATCTTTTTCTCCCATGTTTCCAGATGCTTCCACTAGGGCGCGGCCATTCACGACTTCTACAGCTTCTTGCATTTCGTCACAGGACATGTTATCCAGCATAACAATATCCGCTCCAGCCTCAAGCGCTTCCTGAAGCATGTCCATATTTTCTACTTCAACCTCAATTTTTAAGGTGTGGGGCGCTGCGGCTCTGGCGGCAGCAACAGCCTTGTGAATGCCGCCGGCTGCAACGATGTGATTATCTTTAATAAGCACGCCGTCGGACAGATTAAATCGATGATTGACACCGCCGCCGCAGCGAACGGCATATTTCTCCAGATAACGCAGGCCGGGTGTCGTCTTTCTGGTTTCTGTAATTTTTGCCTTGTATCCAGCAACGCTGGATACAGCTTTAGCAGTGGCGGTAGCAATTCCGCTCATATGCTGCAGGAGATTTAGGCCGACTCTCTCTCCAGTAAGAACACTCTGTGCGTTTCCGGAAACCTCGGCCAACACATCTCCCGCTTGAAAGGCAGCTCCTTCTTGAAAAAATACCTGCAGCGCAATATCTGTATCTAATAAATCAAAGACTGCACGGACGATGTCCATACCACAGAGTACTCCATCCTCCTTAGCAATATACCGGCCGTGTGCCACACCGTCAACGGGGATCGTTGACAGTGTGGTTATGTCGCCTCCGCCGGCGTCTTCTTCA
>CANRVI010000086.1 GCA_947643245.1 uncultured Clostridia bacterium
GAGCAGGACTTGACAGCTGCTATTTTGATCCTAAAGGGATAGGCTGCGGGAGTGAGTCGCCTAAATGGACGATTCATACCCTGCCGCAGCTGTTGGACATATTATAAATGGGGAGGCTTTATGAATTCTGTTGCAAGCATTAAAAAAAAGCTGGATGAAATCGGTGTTTCCTATTTGGAAGATGAACCAATGTCTGCACACACTACTTTCCGGATTGGTGGACCTGCGTTGTTGTATATTCGTCCACGTAGTGCAGAATCACTTACAGAGGCTATACAGTTGTTTCAGGATGCCGATATGCCTGTGACCGTTGTTGGAAAAGGCAGTAATCTCTTAGTTTCCGATGCAGGATACCCTGGCGTAATTCTTTCAACAGAATCCATGACAGAAATCTCCATTTGCGAAAATGTAGTGACCTGCGCCGCAGGCGCAAGTGTGACTGCGGCAGCGGCAACAACAAGAGACCGTGGGCTTTCTGGGATGGAATTTTTGTATGGCATACCGGGATCCGCTGCCGGGGCAGTATTTATGAACGCGGGCGCTTATGGCGGTCAAACTTCAGATATATTATTGTCCAGTACCTATTATGATATGGAATCCGGTGCTGTTTCTACTCTTACAGCGGTGGATCATGCTTTTGATTATCGAAATAGTATTTATCGGCAGCAAAAAAAATGGATCATCTTATCCGCATCTTTTGCACTGCAACCTGGAAAAGAGCAGGAAATCCGTAATGTAATGGAAGATTTTATGCAGCGTCGCAGAACCAAACAGCCACTGGAATATCCGTCGGCCGGCAGCGTATTTAAACGCTATCCCGGCAGATATACAGGCCAGATGATTGATGAATGCGGACTCAAGGGCAGAAGTGTTGGCGGAGCTCAGATTTCGGAAAAGCACGCTGGATTCATTGTCAATAAAGGCGGCGCTACGGCAGAAGATGTGCTGCGGCTGATCAATGTAATCCGCGAAGCGGTGCTGCAGAAATTTGGTGTGGAAATCGAATGTGAGATGATTTATTTAACATAATGGAAAGCTATAGTAGAATAACAAAAGAAGCGATTTTGAACACGCTTCCGAAGAAAAAATGCTGCCAGCGCATCCGGCAGGATGCGCTGGCTTATGTAGATATTTGTGATAGATTTGCACGTGCGGAAAAGATTGCATCTGCTGAGACACATTTTCGATGTGATTTATGCCGTGCAAATTTTATAGCAGGGCTTTTTATATCCTTTGGGTCGATAACAGATCCGGACAAGCAGTATCATTTGGAGTTTTCTTTTGAAACATCGGAGGAACAGGAAGCAGCTGCAAAAATTCTGTCGGATGGCGGTATTTTCATGAAATATGGGCAGCGAGGAGAACGACATTTACTGTATTTAAAAAGCAGTGGAGAGATTGAGGATTTTCTTGCCTTTACTGGAGCAACCTCCGCTGCTTTCGATTTGATGAATGCTAAAATTGTGCGAGAAGTGCGTGGCAATGCCAATCGACAAATGAACTGTGATATGGCAAATATTAGTAAGTCGCTGGTAGCTGCACAGCAATATACAAATGTGATTGGGGAAATCTTCCATAAGGGACTGGAAAATCGTCTTCCTAAGGAGTTGCAGGAAACGGCTAGGTTGCGCTGTGAAAACCCCCAGGCATCTATGGCGGAATTAGGAAAGCTTCATAATTCTCCTATATCTAAATCTGGAGTTAAACACAGACTGGATAAAATTTTGCAGTTTTATAAAGGAATTACAGAATAAAGTAAAGGAGCATGCGGCGATGGCAGATTTTGTGCATCTGCACTTACACAGTGAATATAGCTTGCTGGACGGTGCTTGCCGCATTGCAGATATTCCGGCAATTGTGCGCGCCGCTGGACATACGGCTTGCGCCATTACAGACCACGGAGTGATGTATGGTGTTGTAGATTTCTATAAGGCGTGTGTTAAGGAAGGTGTCAAACCGATAATCGGTTGTGAGGTATATGTAGCGCCAGGATCTCGTTTTGACAGAGAGTATGGCAGAGATCATGCATCGGAGCATCTGGTACTGCTTTGTGAAAACGAAGTTGGATATAGAAATCTGATTTATATGGTATCTGAAGCTTTTCAGACTGGTTTTTATTCAAAACCAAGAATTGATATGGATTTGCTTCGCGGGCATAGCAAGGGGCTTATTGCGCTGTCTGCGTGTCTGGGAGGACGGATTCCTCGACTAATTTCTGCCGGTAATTATGAAGATGCAAAGGCATATGCCGTAGAGATGCAGAAACTGTTTGGGCCAGACAGATTTTATTTGGAAATACAGGATCACGGACTGTCAGAACAGAAGATAGTCAACGAAGGGTTGTTCCAAATGAGCGAGCAGCTGGGGATCGGGTTGGTTGCTACCAATGATGTCCACTATCTAAGGCGCAGTGACAGCGATGCTCAGGCAATTTTAATGTGTATTCAGACCAATAGCAGTATTGAAGATGGTAAGCCTATTGGATTTGAAACAGATGAATTTTATTATAAAGAGACGTGGGAAATGGAGCGGCTGTTTGCCAAGCATCCGGAGGCGCTTTCCAATACGGTAAAGATTGCTGATATGTGTCAGCTTGATTTTCAATTTGATAAAACTTACTTTCCCTCGTATCCCTGTCCTGGCGGTGAGCAGCCTGGTGTATATCTGAAAAGACTTGCTCTCGAAGGGCTGGAACGTCGTATACAAAAGGGAACCATCATCCCTGAAAAGATACCTCGAGAGATGTATATGCAGCGGCTGGAATATGAACTTCCCATTATCGACGGAATGGGATACAGTGAATATTACCTCATTGTGTGGGATTTTGTTGACTGGGCAAAGTGTAAAGGAATTCCTGTTGGCCCTGGAAGAGGCAGCGGCGCTGGAAGCCTAGTAGCCTATCTTATCGGCATTACCGATGTGGATCCCATTCGTTTTGATCTGCTCTTTGAGCGTTTTTTAAATCCCGAACGGGTTAGTATGCCTGACTTCGACATTGATTTTTGTTATGATAGACGGGACGAGGTCATTCAGTATGTGCGGGACAAGTATGGGGACGATCATGTCGCGCAAATTATTACCTTTGGTACAATGGCGGCACGTGCTGTTGTTCGTGATGTAGGCCGCGCATTGGGCATGCCATACGGAGAAGTGGATATTGTGGCTAGACAGATTCCTCACACGTTAAATATGACCCTTGAGCGTGCCTTAGAAGGGAAAGAACTTTCCGAAATGTATGAGAGTGACCCCAATGTACGGCGCCTTATCGATGTGGGGCGTGCATTGGAGGGAATGCCTCGTCATGCTTCTACGCACGCAGCGGGCGTTGTTATTACAGAAAACCCTTTAACGGATCATGTCCCTCTTGCAGTCAACAACGGAGTTTGTGTAACGCAGTATAATATGGATACAGTAGCGGAGCTAGGTTTGCTGAAATTTGACTTTTTGGCCCTGCGGTATTTAACGATTATCGCGGCGGCGGAAAAAGAAATTGCCCGGCAGTGTCCTGGCTTTACAATGGCAACAATTCCATTGGACGACAAGGCTGTGTATGCGATGCTTTCCAAGGGAAATACGGATGGCGTTTTTCAGCTGGAATCTGGCGGTATGCGCCAGATGCTCACACAACTGGCTCCAGAAAATATTGACGACATTATTGCCGCGATTGCTTTATACCGTCCTGGCCCTATGGATTCAATCCCTCGGTATATTGAAGCGCGTCATGGCAAAATGCCGGAGATGCTTATTCCTCAGTTGGAACCTATTCTGGCCTCAACCTATGGCTGCATTGTATACCAAGAGCAGGTAATGCGTATTTTTCAGGATGTGGCAGGCTATTCTTTGGGCCATGCGGACATTGTACGCAGGGCAATATCCAAAAAGAAAACAGACGTGCTTCTCAGTGAAAAAGAGGCGTTTGTGCATGGTGCAAAAGAACGAGGCGTTCCTGGAGAAAAAGCGGAAAAACTATTCGACGATATTGCAGCATTTGCAAATTATGCTTTTAATAAAAGCCATGCGGCGGCATATGCTATAGTTTCTTATCAGACGGCGTATTTAAAAGCGCATTATCTAAAAGAATTTAATTGCGCTCTGCTTACATCCGTACAGGGAAGTCAAGGAAAAATCGCAGAATACATTAGCGAATGCAAACGGCGTGGGATTGCTGTATTGCCTCCGGATGTTAACGCCAGTATGACGGATTTTCATGCGGACGAATCGGGGATCCGATTTGGTCTTGGCGCGCTAAAAAATGTGGGCCGAGGTTTTATTGATACAATTATTGCAGAACGGGAGAGAGGCGGCCCGTTTTTAGACTTTGATGATTTTCTGACAAGGGGTCAGAAGCTTGGA
>CANRVI010000087.1 GCA_947643245.1 uncultured Clostridia bacterium
ACATCCCATTTAAATCGACCAATAACAACAATCTTTTCAATGGATTCATCGTTTTTATGCATATATTAAAATAAGGATAGGTATGCTTATGGTAGATTCATTTATAATATTGACAGATTCCGGAAGCGATATTACCCAGGAAATGGCTGAAAAAATGCAGGTGCAGGTGATGCCGCTCATGTATACCTTAGACGAGGAAGATCCAATGCCCGGAGATAAGGTAGATATTAAGGATTTTTATCATCAGCTGCGGGAGGGTAAAAGTGCCAAAACCTCTGCTGCCAATTATGAAGATTTGACAAGAACGCTGGAGACGATTGTCTGTGGCGGACATGATGTATTATATATTGCATTTTCATCGGGGCTTAGCAGTACTGCTAGCACAGCAATGCTGGTTGCAGGAGAACTCTGCGAAAAATATCCGGAGCGAAAAATTTTTGTAGTGGATTCTCTGTCGGCTTCTCTTGGACATGGACTGCTTGTATATCTGGCTGCTCGCTGTCGCGCAGAAGGAAAATCTATTGAGCAGGTACGGGGTTTTGTGGAGGAGAACAGACTTCGCCTCTGCCACTGGTTTACTGTGGATGATCTGCATCATTTGAAGCGGGGCGGACGCGTATCCGCAGCTACAGCGGCTATCGGCACCATGCTGTCTATCAAACCGGTGCTGCATGTAGATGATGCGGGACACCTGATCAATGTATCTAAAGCGAGAGGACGCAAGGCATCGCTTGTATCGTTAGTGGAGCAGATGGAGAAAACAGCCGTTGATCCGGCAGGACAAACTGTGTTTATAAGTCATGGAGATGCGCTGGACGACGCCCAGTTGGTTGCGCAGATGGTACGCGAAAAAATGGGTGTACAGGATATCCAAATTGGGTATATTGGGCCGGTAATCGGCGCACATTCCGGTCCTGGAACGGTTGCGCTGTTTTTCCTTGGCACGAAGCGTTAAATTTTGTCTCACAAAGGGGAGTCACAAAATGAAGATGAATGGTTCTATGTATCGGGATATGGTGGTTTCTGCTGCTTGTTCTCTGGACAACCAAAAAGATGTAATCAATAATTTAAATGTGTTTCCTGTGCCCGATGGCGATACTGGAATTAATATGAGTCTAACAATGAGTGGTGTGCGGGGAGATTTTGTGTCCTTTGAGGGTGCGCTTGGAGAGTGTGCTCAAAAGGCCGCCAATTTGATGCTGCGGGGGGCCAGAGGCAACTCTGGTGTAATCTTATCCCTGTTTTTCCGCGGTATCGCAAAGGCATGGGCCAATGTAGAAGAGGCAGAGGACTGTAGGGAAATTGTAAAAGGATTTTCCAAGGGCGTTTCTGAAGCCTATAAGGCTGTTATGAATCCAACAGAGGGTACGATTCTTACTGTTATGCGGGTTATGACGGAAACGGCTGCGGCAAAAATAGAAGAAGCGCAGTGGGAAGACAATGTGCAGGGGTTGTTTGACCTAATGCTGGAGGCGGCAAAGGATGCGTTGGAAAAAACACCGGAACAGCTTCCTATTTTAAAGCAGGCTGGTGTAGTAGATTCCGGTGGATGCGGATTCGTTGCCGTAATCGAGGGAATGAAAGCTTGTTTGGACGGTCATCCAATCCCGGCGGCAGCATCGGAAACCCAACAAAATGGGGTGGCAGACTTTCGTGCCTTTCAGACAGAGGATATACGCTATGCATACTGCACGGAATGTATTGTAGACAAGAGCGCCCGATATGCAGGTGAAAATACTACGGAAGATTTGCACCGCTTTATTATGAAGCTGGGAGACAGCGTAGTCTACGTGGATGATAGTGAATTGATCAAGCTCCATGTGCATACAAATGATCCTGGTAGGGTACTTACAGAGGCGCTGCGATACGGAGTTCTAGAAACTGTAAAAATAGAAAATATGAAACAACAGCACTCGTCGCTGTCCGGATCACAGCCTGTGGCCTTATCTTCTCAGATTACAGAACCGGAAAAGGAATATGGTTTTGTAACTGTGTGTATGGGACAAGGAATGGAAGATTTGTTCCGAGATCTGGCAGCGGATCAGATCGTAAGTGGGGGACAGACTATGAATCCTAGTACAGATGAGATTGTAGCCGCTGTGCAAAGGACACCGGCCAAAACGGTGTTTGTACTTCCAAACAATAAAAATATTTATATGGTCAGTCAACAGGCTGCGAAAATCGTGAATGATCGTAAGGTAGTGGTGTTGAATACTACTTCTGTGCCGGAGGGCGTGGCATCTATGCTGGCTTTTAATTCTGAGGCAGACTGGGGAACCAATGTGGCGGCGATGGAGACTGCTATTAAACATGTTACTACTTTGTCCGTCACTTATGCGGTACGAGACACGGAGATTGGCGAGACAGTTATTAAAGAAGGCGAGATACTTGGGCTGATAAACGGAAAAATTGCGTGTTCTTCCTCTACCCAGGAAGACTGTGTAGTTAGTATGATAGAGTCTATTTCAGAAGCGTCGGTTGTTACGGTATATTATGGAGAAGGGGTGACTGCTTCTCAAGCGGAAGCAGTGACGGCATTGCTGCAAAAACGATATCCAGAGGCGGAAGTGATGTCTCTGTATGGCGCGCAGCCGGTGTATAGTTACATTATTTCTATTGAATAAAAAACGGACTATATAGTCCGTTTTTTATTTGCCATGGATATATGAAAAGGCACTTTGAAAGGTATGTATAACCTTTTTACAAAAAGGACCTCCAAGCTGGGATATGATAATTTTTGCAAAAGCTGCATTGGGCTTTTTAATTTTTACGGGATACTGCAGTTTTTTTTCGTACAACCACATATTTTAATTCTGCAAAGCAGTTCCTTTCCTTAAATTTTATCGCGAAGTGTTGGCGCTGTATTCCCAAGGCCAAGGCCCTTTTACCCAGCTCCAGCAGTCATTGTCTGTACCGCCGTGAATGGTTAGAGGGCCATATTGTGATTCATATGCTAAATACGCTTCTTCCAGCAGACGGTTGTATTTATTATAGCATGCAATGGCAGCTTGATCGCCAGGATGCGTATCCAAATACAAATTGACTTCTACCAGAGCAAACCCATATACTTGAATATCATGCATCAATGCGTTTCTATCTTTAGGCATCATCAGCGGCACCCCCTTCTCGGACAAGCCGTGGGAAAAAAGGGAAAATCGAGTTCTTTGAATAGGGTTCCTCTTTCAAAGCCAGGTTCCAGATCGTAAAGATTTCTCCATTCCTGCATGGGCACGTAGGCCATGGCAAGAGGCATTCCGGCAAGTCTGTCTTCGCCATGCACTCTACACCGACCAGACATGCGACCCGGGCAGGAAGCGTCGCCTGCTCCCCTATTGCATCCACAGCCATTTTGTCTGGCACCAACTTTGCACGCAGGGCAGGCTACTGCCTGCGACAGGGTAGGAGCTGTCGCGCGGTTCTCCTGTTTATTACCATATCTCTGCGTCGGCGTTGGTCCTACATGGCTGAACAGTTCTTCGCCGATGCGATCGCATGGTGTTCTGTTTTCAGCATTGTAATTCATAATTATGCACATTCCTTTCTTTGCATTTGTGCCGCTTCTCAAGCAAGGAGCACAAATGGGGTTTGAAAACACCGTACTGCACGGGTTTCAAACTTATTGCTTTTCTTGTTCTATGCTTTTCTTTTGGCAGAGCGGCAAACCGCTCTTGCTATAGTATATGCTGATCTTTAGGCACCGTACATGCATGACATTGTCGCAGACTCTTGAAAATAGCGCAGTTTTGTGGTAATATAACAGAAGTGTCAATAGAGATTTCGGAAAGAGAGAAAAGGTGAAAAAAGTAGAAATTTATACGGATGGGTCCTGTAAACAAAATCCTGGCCCTGGGGGCTGGGGAGCAATTTTAGTATATCAGGGCAAGGAGATGGAATTGTCAGGGGGAGAGGCAGATACTACCAACAATCGAATGGAACTGACAGCGGTAATCGAGGCGCTGCGGCGGCTGCGGGAACCCTGCCAGGTTTTGCTGACCACCGATTCTAAATATGTTTCTGATGGGATTTCCAAGGGCTGGGCCGCTTCCTGGCGATGTCGGGGGTGGAAGAAAGCTGATAAAAGCCCTGCATTGAACCCGGATCTTTGGGGTACTCTGCTAGATTTATGCGAAATCCATTCTGTCAAATTTCATTGGGTAAAGGGTCATGCAGGACATCCCTACAACGAGCGATGTGATACATTGGCGCAGGGAGAAGCCCAAAAAATTGCTGATAAAAAGGACAGGGCGTAAGCCCTGTCCTTTTTATCAGTCGATGACTTCAATGCACATATGATCTGTAAG
>CANRVI010000088.1 GCA_947643245.1 uncultured Clostridia bacterium
AGCGCAGGGGTGTCGGACTCCGGATAAGTAAAAGACAGATTTTCTATTGCAAAGCATGGTGTAATCATGACATCGTCTCCTTTTCGGATGGGAAAGCCCGGTAAATAGCGCAGGCATAGGTAATACGGCCCCAAAGTTCCCAAAGGGCGGGCAGCAGCATAAAGCCTCCATATACGATATATAGTGGCAGGGAGAGGCGTGCATCCCATACGCCGGACAAAGCAGGATAAAACCGATATGCGCCACTGCCCAGAGCGCTCAGTGTAAGAATTCCCAAAATCAGCAGTAAAAGAGTTCCGGTGATCCATTTATCCCGTGGGGAAAATACATATGGTGCGTAAAAACCGCGGCCAGGAAGATTGCCGCCTCGGCATTCCATAGAAGCGCCGGCAGTGACACTGTCCTCCAAGGCACAAGAAACTAGTGCGTTAAAATAGAGGGATGCGGAGCGAAGTTTTCCCACTCCCGTTCCGCCGCAGCCCTGTTGAGCAGAGCGAATCTCCCGAAATCGGCGGGTAAGCATGGGAATAAATCGCAGGGTCATAGAAAGAATCAACGCCGTTTTTGGCGCACGCCTTCCCAGAAGATATAAAAGACGATCTCCCTGCAGTGCGTAGAACATAGCCCTGCACCATAGTAGAACGGAAAGGAGCAACACGCCGTTTACCGCGCCGGCTGTTAGAGACTCTAAGGTAATGGGAATTTGAAAAAGAAAAAACAGCACCGTCCGCCCTCTTGGGACAAAGATTGGATTCCCCAGAAAAACTGTAAAAAAAAGCAACAGCAGAAAGGGAATTTCCCGCAGGGGAAGGGGCTGATATAAGCAAAGAAAACACACCCCGCCCAATAGAGACAGTACGGCAAGGATGGGATGCATATATAATACGGAAAAAAGAACAGCCGCCAGAAAAAACAGCAGCAGCGGCAGCGGATGGCAGGTGTCTGTTTTTTTCATGGCGACTCCTTTTATGTTTTAATTAAAATAGGTATTGTAGTCGGCAGTATAGAACCATACAAGCTGATCGCCGTCTTGTATCATATAGTCCGTTGCGCCTACAGAGGCCAGTTCTCCGTTCACTTCGAACATCCAGCCGGAGTTTTCGCCGGCGTCTCCGGAGGATAAACCGCCGATGCCGGTGACATATCCGTTACTGTGCACAAGAATAATATCGTTTGTATCAGCCACTTTCACCAGTGCATCAAAGGCGTTTGTTTCATCCTGAAAAGCGTACTCGGTTTCCTTGAGAATGACGGGGTTCTCCCACACATCTTTCGTGACCGTGTCGTCGCAGATGATTTTCACTGTGACGCTGTTCTGCGCATCTGCTGTAGTGCCTGCGTCCTGTTGTGTGGTCGTCTCTTCCTCTTTCTTCTCTTGGTCTGCATTTTTGCAGGCGCTCAGAGAAAAGAGCAATACTGTCGCCAACAAAAGCGCCATCCATTTTTTCATGTTCGTTTTCATAGATACAGTTTTTCCTTTCATTGTAGAGATTTAAAAACAATAGAGTTACTTTGTTTTTAAATTTTTCTGAGACATTCGTCTTCACGGGAGAAAAAGAAAAAACTCCCTTTTTGGAAAGGAGCTGTACTGTTAAAATTCCGCCACAAAAAAACCGCTGCCTGCGGCGGAAGGTCAACAAAATACGCTTACCACTTTCCCGCTTGCCCAAAAGTGTGATTGCACGTACATCTGCGGCAGGCATTCTGACTGAAGAGAAACTTCTCTAACACAGCAATGGCGGTTGCGACGGATTTACACCGTACTTTCCCTGGCCGAAGAAGGTTGCGTGATTCTTTTTTGTTAGTATACCTTGTCCGCGGCTCCCTGTCAAGAGGAGCGGGGTGCATACCGTTCATAATAAAACAAATACTGTTGAGCAAGACCCGCCCAGTCACCAAATACAGTCGGGTCCAGTTTGCCGCCAAACCGGCGGTCGATTACCCGCTGCATCCAAACATCTATCGGAAACGCTTCTGTTCTTCCAAATCCAAAAAGCAGGGTGCAGGCGGATACTTTCGGGCCCACTCCCTTGAGGCTGCACAGCAGTTCGTTTGCTTCGTCATAGGACTGCGCCTGTTGTACCGCCGTAAGGGAAAAGGTACCTTCAGCAATCTTTCGGGCGGCCTCCCATATGTAGGTTGCGCGAAAACCCGCTCCACAGGCAAAAATAGCATCTCGTCCCGCCCGTGCCAGCGATTCCGGCGCAGGAAAGGCATAGCCGCCGGTAATCGCCTCCCCATACTCCCGGCACAGCGCCTCAATAATTTTGCGGATTCTTGGAATATTATTATTTTGCGAAATGATAAAGGAACAAAGTGCCTCCCACGGATCCTGCCGCAGGATCCGAATTCCCCTGGCCGCTTCCAAAGCCGCCTGCATATGGGCCTGCCCCTGGCCGGACAGGGCGTGGGCAATCTTTTCCCCCGCATATGCATAATCTGCATCTAAAGAAAGGTACCGCAGCCAAATGTTTTCAAAATCTTTCTTATCTGCGTAAATATACAAATAGGTACCGTTATCCGCAAAAGCCACCTGCCTGCCCAAAGCAATACCACAGACGGCATCGGGAACAGGAGCCGGCGGAAAGGATGCGGGCAGGGGGCCAAAGCGAAAGCACTGGCCACAGTCAAAAGTACGTACGGTAGAAAAATCACCAACGCCGGCGATTTTCAGCCAACCGTTTTCACTGGATAAAATGGTAGGAATCTGCATACTTGTCCTTTCTGGATTCCGTTGACAAACGGGGGTTTTTGTGCTACAGTTTGATTAGTATAGCAGAGGGGAGCTTACAATGGAACAGATTTATACAATCCCGGTAAATGAAGCCTTTGAAGCAGGCATGGAAGATCCCACACGGGGATGTCCCTTCTGCCGTCTGCGGGATAAGCTGGCAAAAGAGGAAGTAGACCGGGTGCTGGGCGCTTCTATGATGGAACCGGACACCCGTCAGCAGACCAATGCCCATGGATTTTGCGGCCACCATTTGGAACAACTGACAGCAGCAGGAAAGCGCCTGCCGCTGGCCTTGATTTTAGAAAGCCATCTAATGGAAATTGGAAACGCTATGAAAAAGCCTGGTGTGCTGCCGGCAGTCGCTGGAACGGACACAGCAAAAAAACTGGATGGAATTGCCGGGGACTGCTACATCTGCAACCGTATTAACTATCATTTTCAGCACATGCTGGAAACGGCGGCGCTTCTTTGGGAAAGCGACACGGCCTTTCACGAAAAGTGCCTGTCGCAGCCATATTTTTGCCTGCCCCATTTGGCAGGATTTTTGCAAGCGGCACGGGCGCGGATGAAGGGAAAGGATTTCGGCGCCTTTTACAAGCAGCTCTACGAAAAGGAGTCTGCCTTCTTGGAAAAGCTGGGAAGAGACATAAGCTGGTTTGTAAAAAAATTCGACTATCGATATGCCGATGAGCCTTGGAACGATGCAAAGGATTCTATTGAGCGGGTATCTGCATTTTTAAATGGAGATGAAGGAATGCTATGATACAAGTATCATAGCATAAATGTTTAAGCAAAAAAAGGGGGAAATATCCTCCTTTTTTCTTTGCATGGTTCCAATACTACAGAAACATTAGGTAGAACCACTGTGCAAAGGACTAAAATCGATTCCTGCACGCTTGGCCTGGCTGTGCTGGAACCGACGCTGAATCTGATACAGACGCCCGTCTTTGATCAGTTTAGCGCCCGTCTGCTTAAACCAAAAGGATGTGCCCGCTGCTGCGCATTGTCGGCGGATATCCAGAATCCAGTCATAATTGCAGGGGCGTGCGCCAGGCCCGCTTTCTCCCCCGGCTACTACCTGTAAAATATCCGGACCCAGCCACGGCTCCATATGGATAGGGGATAGCAACGGTTCGCAAATAATCCCTTTTTCCTGAATGGGAAGGGACAAAAAAATTGGCAGCCGTTCCTCTGCAGCCTGCTGGTTTTCCGTAGTACAGTAAATACGCACGTTTGGCCAACCCACACCCCAGTCAGCAGGGATGCACTGGGAAAATCGGATGATCCGCTTGGTGATAATGGAAAATTGCACGTCAGACCGGATCCGGATAATATCCCACGCCTCCTCCCGCCACGGGTCTGCTTCTTCTAAAAAGAAATCACTGGTCATACAGCAGAATACCGACGCGCCGCTGGGGATTTTATAGGCTCCGCCGCGTGTCTTTGCCAGCGGATAAGCAAATGATTTTGTTCGGGCTACGTGAGATGCGTCCCGACCCACAGATGC
>CANRVI010000089.1 GCA_947643245.1 uncultured Clostridia bacterium
ACAGAAGCCTTTTTAATCTCTACTTCATGCTCATAGGTAATATGACGCAGCGTGCATCCTCCACAGGAACCAAATGCAGGACATTCAGGCACACACCGATGGGGAGAAGGCTCGTCACAGGACACTATTTTTGCAATCTTATAGTTTTTGCGTTGTTCCACTATCTGTGCCTGAATCTGATCTCCATCAACAGCTCCCACACAGAAAACCACACATCCTTCCTGCTTGCAGATACCATTTCCCAACGTATTCATTTCCGGAACATAAGCAGAAAATACTTCTGTTTTCAATTTTTTATCTTTCCTTTACATTATTTGCCCTGCAAATATATATCTATAGCTGATGCAGCGGTCTTTCCAGCCCCCATGGCCAGAATAACAGTCGCAGCTCCAGTAACAGCATCTCCACCGGCGTATACTCCCTCCATGGTAGTAGCGCCTGTTTCTTCCTGTACAATAATACCGCCTCTAGCGTTTACTTCTAGTCCCGTAGTCGTTTTTTTAATCAACGGATTGGGCGAGGTGCCAATTGCCATAATTACTGCGTCCACCTCTACAGTGAAAAACGAGTCGGGAATTTCCACCGGGCTGCGTCTTCCTCGCTCGTCCGGCTCTCCAAGCTCCATTTTCGTGCATCGAATGCCCGTGACAAAACCATTTTGGGGATCTCCCTTATCTTCTGGATTGTTATACCCCAAAATTTCTGCAGGATTGGTGAGAAGCAGCAATTCCACACCCTCTTCTATGGCATGCTCCACCTCTTCCCGTCTAGCAGGAAGTTCCTCCATAGAACGGCGATATACGATATACACTTTCTCTGCCCCCAGGCGCAGAGCGGTACGCGCCGCATCCATAGCAACATTTCCTCCGCCTACAACAGCGACCCGCCGAGACTTCATTATAGGCGTGCTGGAGTCTTCCCTATACGCCTTCATCAAATTACTGCGGGTAAGATACTCATTAGCGGAGTAAACCCCTTTTAAAGACTCGCCAGGAATGCCCATAAAGCGAGGCAATCCTGCACCACTGCCAATAAATACCGCCTCAAATCCCATTTCACCAAGCAGTTCATCTGTTGTAATCGTTTTTCCTATAACCACATTCGTTTCAATTTTTACACCAAGGGCACGCAGCGTGTCGACTTCCTTTTCTACAATAGACTTGGGAAGCCGAAATTCGGGAATACCATATACCAATACCCCTCCAGGCATGTGCAGAGCCTCAAAAATCGTCACCTGATAGCCTTTTTTTGCAAGGTCACCCGCGCAAGCCAAGCCCGCAGGACCCGCACCAATCACCGCCACTTTATGTCCATTGGACACGGGACACTTTGGCGGCTCCTGTACATATGTATTATGCCAATCCGCCACAAACCGCTCCAGACGGCCAATCCCTACCGGTTCCCCCTTTATTCCCCGAACACAATGTTTTTCACACTGGTTTTCCTGCGGGCAAACTCTGCCGCAAACCGCAGGAAGGCTCGAAGATTGTGCAATAATCTGGTAGGCGCCTTCAAAATCGCATTCTTTTATTTTTGCAATAAAGTCGGGAATATGAATATTTACTGGGCATCCCGAAACGCAAGGCATATGCTTACATGCCAGACAGCGCATTGCCTCATCTATGGCTGCATCCTTTGTATATCCCAGCGCTACTTCATTAAAATTACGGGCACGAACTTCCGGCGGCTGAGAAAGCATCGGGTTCTTTTTCGGATTCATATTTGCTGCCAAATTACTCAACCTCCTTTGCAAACAAATTGCACGTTTCTCTATATGCATGTCGCTCGTAATCGTTATATATAGAACCTCGCTGCATAGCCTCATCAAAATCCACAGCAAAGCCATCGAAATCCGGACCGTCCACACAGGCAAACTTGGTTTCTCCGCCAACGGTAAGACGGCAGCCGCCGCACATACCTGTACCATCGATCATAATCGGATTCATAGACACAATCGTTTTTACCTGATAAGGTTTTGTAGTAGCAACAACAAATTTCATCATAATCAGAGGTCCAATAGCCAAAACCTCATCATATGCTTCACCTGCCTGAATCGCTTCCTCCAGCGGAAGGGTCACTACCCCTTGTCTGCCATAGGACCCATCATCCGTCATCACTGTAAGCTGATTACAACAGGCACGAAATTCGTCCTCTAAAATCAACAGATCTTTGCTGCGAAATCCAATGATTCCATGTACCTCACATCCCATAGCATGCAATTTCTGTGCTACAGGAAGAGCAATTGCGCAGCCTACTCCACCGCCCACAATACAAACCTTTTTCAGACCCTCGGTGTGGGTAGGAGTACCCAGCGGTCCCACAAAGTCAGACAAATACTCACCTACATTTTTATGACTAAGCTTTGTAGTAGTAGCGCCTACGACCTGAAAAATAATCCGCACTGTACCCTGATCCCGATCAAACCCTGCAATAGTAAGAGGAATCCGTTCCCCGTTTTCATCTACCCGCAAGATAATAAACTGTCCTGGCTCGGCTTTTCTGGCAACGAGAGGCGCCTCCACATCCATCATAGTAACGAAATCATTTAAACATTTTTTATAAATAATCTTATACATAATACTATCAGTTCCTTTCCGTATCCGGTAAAGGGAATAACAATTTTACAGCAAATGACAGAAGTCGTTCTATTTCCTGCATTGTTTCATACTATTGTACCATAAGCTTAGCTGTATTGCAACAGGAATGCATAATTTATCCTTTATGCATGTAATGGAAAAAGGTACGCACAATGTGCGTACCTTTTTGCGCAGTGACTCTTCCACTGGTGACCCGTGGGGGAATCGAACCCCCGTTACCGCCGTGAAAGGGCGGTGTCTTGACCGCTTGACCAACGGGCCGTGGTAGCGGAAGTTGGACTTGAACCCACGACCTATCGGGTATGAACCGATTGCTCTAGCCAGCTGAGCTATTCCGCCACGCGCTCTATGATTATATCATAGAGAATCCAGCTTGTCAATAACTAAATGCAATTTTTTCTATTTTTTTATGAATCTTTTTCTCTGGCAAAAAAATCAGACAATATTTCTAAAATTTTAAATTTAACTTTGTATTTCACTTCCCCGGTTTCTGTAATGGTTTTATACTGCTCGTCTGTAAATCCGGCAGTGATAAATACCTTTTCTCGCTCTTGTGCAGCAGTAGTACAAAGAGGCGGATACAGCACGCACCACCAATTGTGCCCTTCTCCACTTCCAATTATTACGCGCAGCGACGTATACTGCCCCGCCGGTAATGTGAACCCCTCATACACACGCTCAGGATAATTCTCCAGCCCCAGCTCAGCACAAACAGAGTAGTCAAATCCTTCTCGCTCTAAAACAGCCTTTGCGGCAGCACAAATTTCATCATGAGTGGCTTCAATAGCCGCCGCTGCTTCCTCCTGGCTTTCCACATTTTTCATAGAGTGCTCCACAACCTCCAGTACAGCGTCCCGCACCAACAATTTTACTGCCTGATCCTCTTCACTGTCAGAAGCGGCGATTACATGAAGACGAATCATATCGCTGTATATTTTCTCTTCCCCGTGAATTGGAAGAACAGACACAAACAGAAATGCTGCAAGAATTGATACACACATGCAAACCATAACTTTTACTTTCATAACGAAACCATACCTTTCTTTGCTGGTATGGTAGTATTCCCCGTGCTATACCAGTTTATGCAGTAGATAAAAAGTTTTTCAAAAAACTTTTTATCTTGCCTTATACCAAGCGATTTCTCTGCCTTCCCTGATAAAAGGCTTTTATATTCTCATAAATCTCCTCTATGCACCGACTACGCGCCTCGTAGGCGCCCCATGCCATATGGGGCGTTAGGCATACATTGTCCATATGCATTACAGCATTGTATGGACTCTCTGTAGAAATTGGTTCTTTAGTATATACATCTACACCAAGACCACCCAACCGCCCCTCTTGAATTGCTTGGCACAGCGCCGTCTCATCACAAACTGCTCCCCTTGCCACATTTACCACAATTGCGTCCGGCTTCATCAAAGTGATACGTTCCTTGGATATCAGATTTTCTGTTTCTGGAGTAAGCGGCGTATGCACCGTGATCACATCCGCCTCTTTGCACAAAGTATCGATATCTACACAAGAGTACGTGGGATCTGGCCGTCTCCTACATACAATCACCCGGCATCCCATCGCCTCTGCAACACTTGCCACCTGATTGCCGATGTTG
>CANRVI010000090.1 GCA_947643245.1 uncultured Clostridia bacterium
TGTAACTTATTAACTGTATAGCTCTTGTGGCTATACCATTATTATACTAGGAGGTAATTTTATGACGCTTTTAGGTTTGGAATGGTACTGGTGGCTGGTGATCGTGGCAGTGCTGGCAATCTCTATCCCGTTCAAAATTAAGTTTATGAAGTGGTGGAGCAAGCGGGAGCAGGAAAAGAAAAAGGAGCAGCACGGGAAATGGGGTGATGATGAATGATTGAAGTAAAGGATTTGACTTTCTCCTACGGCAAAGACAAAAAGGCGCTGCACGGCCTGAACTTCACTGTGGAAGATGGGGAAATCTTCGGCTTTCTGGGGCCGAACGGCTCCGGAAAATCAACGACCCAAAAAATCCTGACCGGGATTTTGAAAGGACACGGCGGCAAGGTGTCGCTGTTCGGGCAGGATATTTCTGCAGCACAGAGGCAGGAGTTTTTTCAAAAGATCGGCGTCTTATTTGAGTTTCCCTATCTGTATGCTAATTTGAGCGCCGTTGACAATCTTAAATATTTTTCTTCGTTCTATCCGAAAGAACAGATACGCAGCATTGAGGAAGTTTTGGAGGAATTGGAATTTAAGCCGGACTTTCTTAAAAAGCCGGTTTCGTCCTACTCAAAGGGTATGCGGCAGAGGGCAAGCATGGCGCGGGCACTGATCAGCAATCCCAGGTTGCTGTTTCTGGACGAACCGACCAGCGGGCTTGACCCCTCCGGCGCTGTCCTGTTCCGTAAGATCATTGAGGAAGAACGTAAAAAAGGGACGACGGTATTTTTGACTACCCACAATATGCTGGATGCCGACCTGCTCTGTGATCGGGTGGCGTTTATCGCGGATGGCGAAATCAAGGCACTGGACACTCCGAAAAACCTGAAAGAGCGAGGCAGCAATCACCGCGTTGTAATCGACTATTTGTATCAGGGGATGCGGGAAGAAAAGACGATTGAGGCCCCGGAATTAGAAGCAGGTATTCCTTTTGCGCATGACGAGATTATCAGTATCCATTCACAGGAATCAACATTGGAGGATATGTTTATCCAATATACGGGAAGGGGGCTGTCTTGATGTGGAAAAGTCTTTATTCCCTGCTCAAAAAGGATTGCCGAATGATGGTTTCCGGGAAATTCTTCCCCATGTCTTTGGGCTTTTTGGTTCTTTACACTCTGTATGTGAACTTTGGATATATCAAATTCATGGATGCCAGTCTATACAACGTGTACCTGTATGACCCGGCAGGAACACAGACAACGGTTTCCACGCTGGTTCAGCGCGTTTCATCGAAAGAAGCGCTGGACGCAGTTTTACTCGATGATACCAACGGTGTCGGCATTGATGCCAGCGCCGGAGAGCCGCAGCTTGTATTCTATGAGGGAACAGAAAAGGCTGACCGCCACCGGGCCGACTATGCGCTTTCTCTCCTACAGCCGTCAGGGCATTACAGCGCCGAGTTGATCGGCTCCAATACGCCGGAGCAAAAGGCAAGGAAAGAGATCACCTGTGAACTGCTGTTTTTTGAGATTGCTGCTGTGGGGTTTTTAGGGATTGCCGCTGTGTTGTTCAAGGAAAAAGGAATGGGCGTTATCCGTGTCCATGCCATTTTACCTTTGCAGAAAAATCTGTTTATCCTGTCCAAGCTGGCAGTCTTTCTGCTGTCCGATCTGGTCTTTGCGATACTGCTCACCGTGTTGAATGTTGGAGTTTCGGATACCGCATCCATATTGCCTGCTGTGCTGCTTCAAACGGCGCTTCTGTCCTTGATCATGGCCTTGACCGGTCTGATTTGCGCCCTGCTTCTAAAGGACTTCCGACAGTTTACATTGGCCTATCTTCTGATTGCCATTTTTGTTGCAACTCCTGTGTTCTTGGCTGCAAATACGGCGGTAAAGCTGGATTGGATTTATTTCCATCCATTTTATCATATCTATATGGGCCTGAAAAACGCTTACTTTGGAACTTCCTCGAATAGCCTTGCCTATTATTTGGGGTGTCTGGCTGCAATCGTTGTATTATTCGCAGGGGTACAGCGCGTGTTCCGCAGAGAAATGGGAAAGGAGGGCTGAATATGAAAGGTTTACGTTACCAACTGAAAAGCGTATTGCATGACAAGTTCTGCCTGATGACCTTTCTTTTACCCATTGTCGTTGCAGTAGCTTTAAATTTTGTCGGCGCAATCGACTTTTCTACGCTGGGCGAGTTGCATTTTGGGGTTCTGAAAGGCAATCTGCCGACACAAACCGTTACATGGCTGGAACGCTACGGCCCGGTGACAGCTTATCCGACGGTAGAAGAGCTGACAGACGCAATAAAAGAGCCATCTACAAATCTAATTGGTGTGGAAGCTGATGGAAACAGCATCAAAACAATTCTTTCCGGCGACGAGATGGATATATTTCGCCAAACCGCTGACACGCTCCCTGACCTGTACGAACAGAGAAATGCGGCCGGGCAGACGGAGGTTCAGATTTTAGAGCGTCCCGATGTGATGGCTGGATTTCAGGATATGTTCATTGCTGTTACATTGATCGTCGCTATGTTTATGGGATGCACCTTTAACGCAATGAACATGATCTCTGAAAAGGAGGACGGCGTTGCGTTTATCAACGAGATTTTGCCAATGACCCGCAGCCAATATATCATGCAAAAGCTCTTTGTCGGATTTATCTGCGGGTGTCTATCCTCCATTATTACGGTTTGTATCTGCTTCCGGCTTTCTCTGCAAAATGCGGCTCTCATGCTGGTGCTCATTGTGCTTTCCGCATTTGTGGCAGCAATGACAGGCTTATTCATCGGCAGAGCTTCCAATGGGCTGATGGTCGGCGTGGTTTATATCAAAATCGTTATGCTGCTATTTATGGCTGTACCAATCCTGAGCTTTCTTGTGGGAATAAGTCAGCCGCTTCTTTTGGCAGTTTGCTACCTTGTCCCTTCGCAGGCAACATTCGAGGGTATTATGGACTTATCAACAGGCAGTGGGACAGCAGCAGTAAAAGATATTTTTATTCTCTTAGTTCATTGTATTGGATGGTTCCTGTTATATATTGGCCTTTCGATGCATCAGAGGAAAAACTCATAAATGGTTCATAATAAGCCGCAGTCAAAGGAGTTGTTTGATAGCGCAAGAGGCAAAGGGGCCATTAGAGCAGATTATATGCTTTTAGACGGCGGCTTTTGAGAATCAAAGCCGCCGTTGCCTTTTTGAAAAAGATTTACGGAGGGTGTGATAACTGCGCGCTTTTTTAGACCTCAACAACGGCAAAAGGAGGCTAATCTGTTTCTGTTGTCCGTCTACTTTGGCGGTCAGCGTCTTGTAACAAGCATTTTCCGAATCATAACCTACTATATCTACGCAAAAACCGAGATTAAAAGTTATTCCGTTACACTATTTTCCAAAAATATAATTTTCCTATGCAGTTTCTCTCTCAGCTTAACCATCCAATCTCTGCGTGGGCATTTGGCGCACTTTGAGGGCATGCACCCTACGATCCGGTCAGGCCTGCGCTGGGCAAGGTTGGCACCTTCATGGCCTTCCTGCCCGCCCTGGGAATGACAAAAAATGAGCATAGGGTAGAAAATGCTGACCCATTGGAGCTGGCGGAGATCGAAAGGCGCTGCAGGACGTATTTAGACCAACTGCCGGAATACGGCTACGCTTATCAGGAGCTTTTTAAAAGGGCATGAAAGCAATGGACATACAACGGGAACCGGCGATTTGAGAACAAACCGCCGGTTCCCCGCTGTTAAAAAGGCATGAGGCTCATTCCACCACACCTTCACTTTCTAAAAACTGTGCGACAGTCATACATTTGGGATGTTCCATTTCAAGGCTTAGAAAGTCTTTATCTCCTGTAAGTATAATATCCACATCAGACACAATGGCAGCATTCAGGATTGGCTGGTCCTTTGCGTCACGTATCAGTTATTCCGCATGGTTTACCGCCGGGATCAGCTCATAAGACATTTCCGCCAGCAGGACTTCCGCATCCGGCAGGAACTTAGGCGCTTTCCGCCCCAGAATATCCCACACCCTTTCTATTCTTGAAATCTAAAGAAAAATTGAGGTTCACTTTTATTATACCCATT
>CANRVI010000091.1 GCA_947643245.1 uncultured Clostridia bacterium
CGTTCCTAAAAGCATTTTGATTGCAATTGTTCTTTTTACCGCAGTCGTACTGATGATCATTTTCAGTTTTGCGCAGATTAATGAGTTTAAACGAGAAATTTCTGGACTGGAATCTAAGCGTAGTGAATTGAGCACAGAAGTGGAGCAGCTGGCTATTCAGTTAGATTTAAAGAATGATGTACGTTTGATTGAAAAAACTGCCAGAGAAGATATTGGTATGGTACGCCGTAATCAGGTTGAGTCTAAGTATATTAACATTGCCCAAGGAGACCGGGTTGAGGTGATAGAGGATACAGAAGAAAATCAGGAAGACTTCGGAATTTTTACAACGCTTTTGTCATCTGTTGGGAGCGGCTGGGATAAACTCTTAGAATATATTGACTAATCTTTGATCCCAAAGAAGGTGTGCGATGCACACCTTCTTTGGATTATATGGAATACATAAATTGCTGCATCGGCACATAGAATCAAACGAACAAGTTGCAGTGCCGGGGAAAGGAAGATTGCTGAATGGCGGAAAATAGAAAGAGAATTACCAGGCGCACTACCTCCCGCGCCACAGTATTGACCATGGTGTTTGGTGCGCTTGCGATTATCGTGGCCATACGTTTGGCGTACCTCCAGGTATATAGTTACGATTACTATAAAGAGCAGGTAATGAATGAAATAACCATGGAGACGGAGGTCAATCCGGAACGGGGCACGATCTATGATACCAATGGAAATATTCTTGCTACTAATGCTACAGTATATCTTTGCTTTATTTCTCCCCAGGACATCATCGATGCAATGGCAAAAGAAGAGGATGGGAAAGAAGCGCTGTATACCTGGAAGGCTTCCGATGCGGATTACAAAGATATTAAAATGAATGAACTAATTTCCCGTTTCTTTGCTGATACGCTGGGCTGTGATTACGATACGGTGCTGGAAAAGACCGGCAAGAAAAATCGGCGGTATGAAGTGATTGCAAACGAAATCAGCGAAGAAGATGCTGAGAAGGTACGGAAGTTTATCGACGAATACGAGTTGACTTCCCAGATATATCTGCGTGCTGGTGCGATCCGTTATTATCCTTATGGAGATCTTGCGGCCCATACGCTTGGATTTACCAACAGCGATGGAATCGGTATTTATGGATTAGAAGCATATTACAACAACCTGCTGGAGGGAACCAGCGGCCGGTATGTGACAGCTCAGGATGCCTTAAATAACGATATGGGTTTTGAATATGAAACGTATGTAGCCGCAGAAGACGGATACGATGTTGTAACGAATATTGATACCTATATCCAGTATGAACTGGAAAACCAGCTTGAAGCTACTGTAAACGAGAATCAAGCAGCGAACCGTGCAGCGGGGATTGTAATGAATGTAAATACTGGTGCGATCCTGGGCATGGCTACATATCCTTCTTTTGACTGTAATGATCCATATACCTTGGATGCATGGTCAGGGGAAAAGCTTACTGAATATGAAACAAGTGATCAGCGCAATGACGACGCATATCGTCTTGCTGTGCAGAAGGTGAAGGAAGAAAACAAAAAACTGGAAGACGGCAGCGAAGAGCTGGCTGCGGCGGCGGATCAGTATTATGATGCAAATTTTGCATCTTTATATGAACAGGCCAGAACCAGCAAGTATTTTGATTTGCTCTACACAATGTGGAAGAACAAGGCGATTACAGAGCTGTACGAACCGGGCTCTACATCCAAAATTATGACCACCGCAATGGCGTTTGAAGAAGGCGTAACCAATCCTACAGAATCTTTTACTTGCGGCGGAAGTATGAAGATTGAAGGGTATTCCCGCCCGATTAGCTGTCACAAGAAAACGGGGCACGGGACATTGCCATATGCAAAAAGTTTGCAGCAGTCCTGCAACCCTGCTCTGATGACAATTGCACTGCGGCTGGGAAGAGAAACCTTTTATAAATATTTTTTGGATTTTGGATACGGAAATGTTACCGGCATTGATTTGCCCAACGAAGTGTCAACCTACTATCACAATTTCAATGATTTTACTACTGTATCTCTAGCTGTTTATTCTTTTGGCCAGACATATAAGACGACACCCCTACAGCAGTTGACTGCAATATCTGCTGTAGCCAATGGGGGATATTTGGTAACCCCTCATCTGCTCAAGGAGGTTATTGACAGCGAAGGCAAAGTAAAAAATACGTATGATACAGATATAAAACGGCAGGTGGTGAGCACGGAAGTGTGCAACACCATTGCAGGCATTTTGGAAGAAGGTGTTTCCACCGATGGCGGTGCAAAAAACGCTTATGTAAAGGGATATAAAGTTGCTGCAAAAACCGGTACTTCCGAAAAAATTGACCAGAAGGATGAGAGCGGGCAAACCTTTTTGCGTATCGGTTCTTGTGTGGCCTTTGCGCCGGCATATGATCCAGAAATCGCCGTAATCATTGTAGTCGATGAACCTATGGGCGGCAGTGTGTATGGCAGCGTGGTAGCTGCACCATACGTTTCTAATTTCTTATCTACTATTCTTCCCTACATGGGGTATGAGCCGCAGTATACAGAGGAAGAAATGAAGTCTGTAGAAATTAGTGTAAAAAACTATGTTGGTACTACTACGGCAGAGGCCAGCAGTGATATTGCTGCAAAGGGACTGAAATGTGAAGTTGTAGGAACCGGTACTACAGTTACCGGACAGGTGCCGGCAGCTGGCAGCACGTTGTCTAAAGAAAGTGGGCGTGTTATCCTTTATACAGATGGCGAGGAAGCTAAAAACACGATAGAAGTCCCCAATGTCGTGGGAAAATCGGCAGAAGCAGCCAACCGCATGCTTGTAAATGCAGGACTCAATGTCAGCGTAAAAGGCGCTTCTAACAGCAGCGAGTCCACAGTGGCTGTACAGTCTATTGAGGCTGGTACTATGGCACCGGCGGGAACGGTTGTGGAAATTTCCTTACGGGATTTAAGCGTGACCGACTAAAAAATCAGAAGTAAAAATCTCCGGAAGTTAAAAGAAAAAATCTTCCGGAGGTTTTTTATGCAACTGACGAAATTATTGATAGGGCTTGATTATACGGCTTGCGGGGCTCCTATGGATGCTGACATATCTTTGCCCGCAACAGATTCCAGAAGCGTGCGTCCAGGAGGACTCTTCATTTGTTTGCGTGGAACAAGTAAGGATGGACATCGATATGCCAGCGAAGCGATTCTGCGAGGCGCTGTTGCGTGCATATGTGATACATATCTTTCTGGAATTCCTTGTATATTGGTTAAGGATACCCGGCATGCCGCTGCAGTTATCTGGAATAACTTTTATGGGAATCCAGGTAGATCCTTGCGGTTGGTGGGAATTACCGGAACCAATGGAAAAACGTCTACACTCACTTTTTTGTCTGGAATTTTGGCTGCCGCTGGAATACAAACTGGTACGATTGGAACATTGGGATACCGGCTAGGAGGGCGGCAGATATCTTGGGATGGGGCGGAAAATCCTGATATTCCTGCAGCGATGACCACCCCCGATCCCCGATATTTGTACGGTATACTGGACTATATGAAACAAAATGGAGCGCAGACAGTAGTAATGGAGGTGTCTAGCCATTCTCTGGCACAACGGAAAACAGCTCCACTTTATTTTGAAACGGGAATTTTTACCAATCTATCCGCGGAACACTTGGACTTTCATAAGGATATGGAATCGTATTTTCAGGCGAAAGCTTCTTTGTTTGACAATTGCAAAACTTCTGTTATCAATGGAGATGATTCCTATGGACGGCGAATCCGCGGGATTCATGCTGGTTTATATATGGCGAAAAACAGAAGAGTCCGGCCAGAAGGCGTTGCATATCAACTGCAGTATAGAGGAAGAACTTTGCCACTTCGTTCCAGAGTCGCGGGTGCGTTTACTGTATATAACACAATGCTGTCGGCAATTGCCGCTCTTGAAATGGGAGTTAGTACAGGGGACGTAATCCGAGGAATTGCGGGAGTGACGGGAATCAGTGGCAGAATGGAACGAATCA
>CANRVI010000092.1 GCA_947643245.1 uncultured Clostridia bacterium
TGCTGTTTGCAATTGTGGGCATTGTATTCAGACGGTCGATAAGAAACAAAACGTTTCCTTCGTTAAAGGCGCTGATGCCTGCCACAGCGTTTCCATAAGTTTTTTCGTCATATACGATAGCAGACATTTTTGTAAAGAGATCCGCAGTATCAGTAGCGTTGAAACTGATGTAGGGATAACTGCCGCGCAGGCTGGTTGTCAGCCGCTGTCCGCCGGAGAAAAACAATAGATCCGGCAGATATGTGGCGGTATTTTGCGCGGCATAGGAGTAATATTCTCCTTCCAACGCAGATAGCGCAGCGGTATACTGCAGATACGTATCCATGGTCCATTCTCCTCGGTCTGCCAGCGCATACGGGGACTCCATCTGCAGCGATTCCATCAGTCCCTTGTTGAAGAAGACCGCACTGAGCGCATCACTGTTCAGAGAAGCGTATCCTGTAAGGGCGTACACCACGTCTCCGCCTGTTCCGGCGGAAGTGCCGGTGGTATTGAAGTATTCTGCATCCGCATTGAAACCGGGCAGAGACATGAGATTCATCAGAACCCCCGCCGCTTTGTATACACTAATATAAGACTGGGGAAATTCGATTAAATCTGCATAATATGCACCGGCACGTACGGCGGCCTTCATCTCTTCCAACATGGTCTCGGGATCTGCTTGGACAGAGGAGATAGAAACATTCAACAGTTCCTCTACATACGAGTTGCGCCGCGTCAGTTCCTTAGACAGCGTAGCCCCTACCGTCTCATCTGGAACAATAGTGTTGCTTTTTGTACTCGCTATTTTTACAGACGCCCCGCCGTACGTCTGGGTGGAGAGATCTACTTTAAACCGGGTAAGCTCTCTGCTGTAATCGTTTTCTACAGCTTCAAAGTCGCTTACAGGTTCCATCGTCTGCCCGCTTGTGTCTTCCGGGGCTTTATCGCCGGAGGGATCGCCCAACAGAAAAACGCCGCATCCCGATAGAGAAATCATAGCGCAGCAAAGCAGGACGATTGCTGTACAGGTGAATACTTTTTTTAGGTCCTTCATAGGTATAATAACCAACCCTTTCCTGGAAATTGCGGCGAATAGTGAATAAAATTTTGCAATATGATTCATAATTTACAAGATTGTCACATATATATTACTACAACGCGTCCGGAAAATCAATTGCAAAGTGTGAATTTTAGGAACCAATCCCTTACCGGATTTTGTAAACTGCTCCAAGGGAAATTTTGTCTTGGGACTTATGTTTTAAGATGGGAAAGATATTTTTGTAAATTTGGAAAGAAGCGGAGCAGAAGAATGGCAGGCAGCCGGACGCCGCGTAGGAAGAAACTGAAAAATGTATGCGAAGGAATAGACAGTGAAAGCTTCAGTATCTTCTTTATATCAAAGAAAGGCATGGTCAGTTTATGTTAAAAAATCAAAAGCGAAGTGGATTTGTGCGATGTATTGCGATTTTGGCGGCAGCGGTGTTGTCCCTTGTATCCGGCATTACAGTGCTTGCTGAGGATGTTCGGGAAGAAGACCTCAACTGCGGCAGTGCATTTACATCAGACTTTGAAGCGGGACAAGCCGTTGCGTTGGAGGCAACTCCTGCAGTAGCTGCTGCAGAAACAGCAGCGGTGCAGGAAGAAAAACGGGTACAGGTATTTATCGATGACGCTCCCTATACCGGAATGGTATTTTCGGAGAACGACACAACATATGTAGGTATCCGGGAATTTTCCCTGTTTATGGGCGCCCATTCTGTTGACTGGGACGGCGCATCCAAAACTGCAGTAATCACTGCGGACAACCTTGCAATTACCGCCCAGGACGGGAGCCGATATATAACAGCAAACGGCAGATGCCTTTGGGCGCCCGATGGGATCCGTACCCAGGACGGCACCATGTATGTTCCCCTCCGGGTCATTGCCAAAGCCTTCGACTGCAGCGTTTTCTGGAGCGACACAGATTATGCCGCGTATCTTACCAGCGGCAGCGGCGCTATTGCCCCAGCCAACGAGTTTTATGGGGAGGACGCACTTTTGTGGCTGTCCAGAGTGATCCACGCAGAAGCGGGGCTGGAGCCCATGGAAGGGAAGCTGGCAGTAGGTTCTGTCGTGCTCAATCGGGTGAACAGCAGCCAATTTCCAAATACCATTTACAGCGTGATTTTTGACATGTCTGCCGGCGTACAATTTTCTCCGGCAGCGTCAGGTACCATTTACTGTACGCCCAACGAAGAAAGCGTTTTAGCAGCCAAGCTTTGTCTGGACGGAGCCAGTATATCCGACAATGTATTTTTCTTTGTAAATGAGGCGATTGCAGAAAACACCTGGGTTTCTGATAACAGACCCTATGTGATGACGATTGGAAATCACACGTTTTTTGCATAAAAAACGTCCACACTTTGCAAATTTTAAAAAGGCGCCGCAAAAGCGGCGCCTTTTCTAAATCCTGATACGAAACATGGGGGCCTGGAGTCATGGAATATACCGACGGGGAGAGGCCAACTCGTAATATAAAGAATGTGATGGTTTTCAAATTTCTGCGGAGTTACCTTTCGGGCAAAATAAAAGCCGCAGCGGAGTATGAGGAGGTGGCACTCCTCATGTCCGAACTCAGGATTGCTCGACACAACACCCAAGCCACTTCTGCGGCAAATTCAGTGTAGCATATTGACAAATATTTGTCAATATAGGGCGCTTTTACGAAGCAAAAAAGTGTTTCTCAACAAAATTCCCTATAATTTTCATAAAACAGTTGACATTTCCAGTATCAACTGCTATAATGAAGCAAATGAATATCCGTCTTTCCGGCAGGACATAAAAGAACGCCGGCAGATTTGTTGAGGTGGTACTCAACATCTCCTGATGTCTATGTGCCGCAAACACATAAACACCCACCGGAATCCCGGCACCGACTTTGATGGTATTATAGCATACCTATTTCCATTTTACAAGAGGTGTTGAAACTTTTTCCAAGTTTTTTAGGATTCTTAAACCTTTTTACAAAAAAGGTTTAAGCGACCGGCGGCAAAGCTTTCATCTAAGTGGGAGTATGTGTGTGTGTGCACATACTCCCTTTTTTTATTTTGCTGTAAAGGATGTGATGGTTTGTCAGATCCCTGCCGGAGTATGTATCATAAACAAATAGACTGACACTGCTTTGCTGTAGAACGCTCCATTTTTACGGGGTTATCTTTCGGGCAAAGCAAAAGCCACAGCGGAACATGAAGAGGTGGTACTCCTCATGTCCGAACTCAGGGTTGCCGTAAACAACACCTAAGTCACTTCTGCGGCAAACATATATTACCATATTTTAGATTTTTTGTCAAGATATTGGTTTTTGAAGTCGGGGCAGTGCGCTGTTAGCAGATGCTGTCAGTCTATTAAGATAAGTGCTTGTGGGTTTTAATGTATAGTGGTAGAGCATTTGCTCTGTACAATGCCCACAATCCCGAGTTCTCCGCTTTCGGATCGTGTTTTTGTTCCGGAAGTTAGCTTATCCGGCTGTGATGCCGCTCCCTTAACCTTTTCCGCTATCCACCGTTTGGAGATGCGGGAAGGGGGCAGGGGACGGCGGAGCCGGATTATAGATGCGCGGTATTTCTTTCACCTCACCACCGGAATACCGCCGCAAAGTCAAGCAGTCAGTAAAAAGACTGCTTGACTTTTTATTTTATAGACAGGAGAAAGAAGGATGAACAGCCAAAACGAATCCAACTGTAATTCCACGTATTTGTATGATTTTATACGTTCCATTGCGCCGCTGCGGGGAGATAACGTCCCGGCAAGACTGGATTATGCGCCAAACACACTGATCTACGGTTATGCAGATCGGGAGACTGCGTCAGCCTATTTGCAGGATCTGCCGGAGGAGGGAGAATACTTCCAGCTTTATGCACCTCTGGATGATCCGGACAAGCTTTTGTATACAGATGTCAGCGCCCAGGTTGCCTATCTGCACAGCATAACCGTAGA
>CANRVI010000093.1 GCA_947643245.1 uncultured Clostridia bacterium
GCCGCCGTCCTTCAAAGGATGCGGTAATATCATAAAATACTAGCTCGTCCGCGCCCCCCTCACTGTAGTACTTCGCCAGCGTGATAGGGGAGGACACATCATTCACATCTAGAAAGTTGACACCTTTTACTACACGTCCGTCTCGTACATCCAGACAAGGAATAATCCGTTTTGTTATCATCACATACTCCCTTAAAGTACTCCTTGACAAGCCAGCACTGCCGCCGCCAAATCAATAGCACCTGTGTAAATGGCTTTTCCTAAAATCGCCCCGTACAAATGCATATCCCGCAGCTTTTTTACATCTTCCAGCGTAGTAACCCCACCGGAAGCGATGAGACGCACGGAATATTTCTCCGAAAGGCTTCTATACATTTCCATATTAGGCCCGGCAAGCATTCCGTCCTTAGAAATATCTGTGCAAATTACCGTCTGTACACCTGCCTCAGTCAGACGCTGAAACAAAGCATCACAGGTCAGCGCGCTTTTCTCCTGCCAACCGCGAATTGCTGCCATTCCGTCCCGCACATCTACGCCCACCGCAATTTTTTCGCCGTATCTGTCTACCATTTCCTGCAAAAATGAAGGGGCAGTCACTGCAGCAGTCCCTATAATTACACGGTGTACACCAGCATCTAAATAGCGGCGCACGATTTCCGGATTGCGGATACCTCCGCCCACCTGCACCTTCAATCCACTGGTAGCCACCAATTTTTCTACCACTGCCAAATTTGGTGTAGTCCCATCCTTCGCTCCTTCCAAATCTACCGTATGTAGGTACTGTGCACCGGCACAACAAAACTCCATACCAAGTTCCTCCGGATGCTCACTGTAAACGGTCATCTGAGCGTAGTCCCCTTTTACCAGGCGCACTGCTTTTCCCTCATATAAGTCAATTGCCGGAAATAGATTCATGCTTTTTTCTCCATATCCTATTTAAATTTCACAAAATGCTTTTAGTATCTTTAGCCCCACCGCTCCGCTTTTTTCCGGATGAAATTGGGTGCCAAACACATTTTTATTTTCTGCTGCAGCTGTCACAAGTGTACCATATTCTGTTTGCGCGCTGATCCAAGGATCACACTCAGCTGCATAATAGGAGTGCACAAAATATACATGATCCCCTTCCTGAATATTTTTAAACAAGGGACTGCATGGCTTCCCCTCTGGAAAATGCAGTGCATTCCAACCAATATGCGGCACTTTATATGTATCCGGCACAACGCCACGCATAGGAACAATTTTTCCAGGAATCAGCCCAAGTCCCGTATGCTCACCATATTCTAGGCTTTTGTCAAAAAGCAATTGCATACCTAAACAGATGCCCAGCAGCGGTTTCCCTTTCTCCGCTTCACGAATCACTACCTGATCCAGATCTGCCTCACGCAACTTTCGTACCGCATCTCCAAAAGCGCCCACTCCTGGCAAAATAATTCGATCACATGATTCAATACGCTGCCGTTCTCCAGTTACAATTGCTTCCACTCCAATATAGGCAAATGACGATTTTAGAGAAAATAAATTTCCCACTCCATAATCTACAATGGCAATCATCTCATAGCACTCCTTTGGTGGAAGGAATCTCTCCAACCATTTGGGGGTCTGCCGCAACACAGCGGCGCAGGGTACGGCCTAACGCTTTAAAAATTCCTTCAACAATATGATGTGTATTGGAGCCCGCCAACTGCTGTACATGAAGGGTCAGCCCAGCGTTACGCACGAACGCCAACAAAAATTCCTGTACCAATTCCGTATCAAACAGTCCTACTTTGTTTGCACGCAATTGTACTGTATAAGAAAGATGTACGCGTCCCGAAAAATCGGCGGCGCATAATATGAGAGCTTCATCCATGGGAAGCGTAATATTTCCATAGCGATAAATACCTACCATATCTCCCAGTGCTTCGCTAAACGCCTTACCCAGGCAAATGCCGATATCCTCCGCTGTATGATGGCAATCTACCTGCAAATCTCCTTTACAAGTAAGACTCAAATCAAACCGACCATGAGCGGCAAATAAAGTAAGCATGTGATCCAAAAAGCCCTCGCCTGTATCGATCTGTGCCTGACCCGTTCCATCCAGACATAGCTTTAACCGGATATCTGTTTCTTTTGTTTTTCTGCTAACTTCTCCAACGCGCATTTTTATGACCATACCTTCCTTACTATCTGCATGTCTATGCCGACTTAGCTTTTTGAACTTAACTTGTTTTATTATCTAAAACAGACAGCATCTGATCCATCTGTTCCTTTGTTCCAATGGTGATCCGAACAAAATCTCGAATCCGCGCACCACCAAACCAGCGGACCAACACACCACCTTCCCGCAGCTGATGGTAAACCGCTTCCCCTTCTATTCCTGGCTTTCTTGCAAATACAAAATTGGCATTTGACGGCAGTACCACAAATCCTCTATCCTTCAAAGCCTTTGTCGTATATTCCCGTACTCGCATAATATTTTCTGCGTTCGCCTTATAATACGTATCCGACTCCAAACATGCAATTCCAGCGATCTGTGTAAGTCGGTTTACATCATAGGGGTTCATACAGTATTTAATCCGCTCTAAGTCCCGAATTAATTCCCTGCTGCCTATAGCAAACCCTAGACGGGCACCAGCCAAAGAACGGGACTTAGAATACGTGCGTATTACCAACAAATTGTCATAGTGTCCCACTAGAGACAAAGCAGAGTCTGCTCCAAAATCTACATAGGCTTCATCAATCATAACCACATGCTCTGAATTGCTTCGAATAATTTTTTCAATTGCATTTAACGGAAGTGCAATTCCTGTAGGAGCGTTGGGATTGGCAATTACAATATGCATTCCGATATTTTCATAATCTGGTACATGGATTCGGTAGTCCTCTGTCAGTGGAATCACACGACATGGAACACTGTGAAATTGCCCATATACAGAATAAAAACCATAGGTAATATCCGGAAATGCAATTCCATGATCTTGATCACAAAAAGCCATAAACGCCATATTGAGAATATCATCTGATCCATTGGTGACAAACACATTATCCGCTTCAACGCCATACGTATTCGCAAGCTTTTCCCGTAGCATACGGCAAGTAGGATCGGGATACAGATTCAGAAATGATACCTGCTCTCGATTTATCGCTTCAAGTACCTGCGGAGAGGGCGGATATGGAGATTCATTTGTATTGAGTTTAATATATACCCGATCTTGGGGCTGCTCTCCCGGCGTATACGGCTCTAGTGCAGCAAAACGATCACTTAAAAATTTGCTCATGCTTCCTCAACTTTTACTTATCATCTTCTGCAAAACGAATGCGTGCAGAGTTCGCGTGGGCGCCAAGTCCCTCCTGATCCGCAAAATATCCGACCTTTTCAAAAACAGGCTCCAGAGCTTCCCTCGTATAATAGGTAAATTGTGTTTTCTTTACAAAATCATCTACAGACAAAGGACTGGAAAAACGGGCTGTTCCGCTGGTAGGCAGGGTGTGGTTGGGTCCTGCAAAATAATCACCTAACGCCTCCGGGCAATATCTTCCCAGGAAAACACTTCCTGCATGCTTTATTTGACCAAGATAATCAAACGGAGCATCTGTACAAATCTCCAAATGTTCCGGAGCCAGGGCGTTTGAAATTTTTACGGCCTGACAGATGGAGTCAGCAATGATAATTTTCCCGTTATCATCAATAGATCGGCGTGCAATATCCTTTCTCTTCAGTAGTGGAATCTGCCGCTCCAATTCCCGGGCCACTTGCTCCGCCAGTTCTTTACTGTCTGTAACCAAAACTGCCGAAGCACACACATCATGCTCTGCCTGAGACAGAAGATCCGCCGCTACATGCACCGGATTAGACCCACCATCGGCAATTACTAAGATTTCGCTTGGTCCGGCAATCATATCAATTGCCACTGCACCAAAAACCTGACGTTTGGCCTCTGC
>CANRVI010000094.1 GCA_947643245.1 uncultured Clostridia bacterium
CATTACCATATATCCCATTGCAGCGGGAGACAGCCCGGTGGTATAAGAATTTACAAGAAAGAACAACGGGGAATCCGTCATAAGGGATGCTGCAAGAGAAATCAGTTCATATGCACAGTCCTCCAGCTTCCAAACCTCTCCGCTCGGTCCCCTTCCATAGGAAGGGGGATCCATAATCACTGCGTCATATTTTCTGCCGCGTCGAATCTCTCGCTCTACAAATTTTTTACAGTCGTCTACAATATAGCGTACCGGCGCATCTCCAAGCCCGGACAGCCGTAAATTTTCTTTTGCGGCCTGCACCATTCCCTTTGCTGCATCCACATGACATACAGAAGCGCCCGCGGCTGCCGCGGCTGCCGTAGCACCGCCGGTATATGCAAACAAGTTCAGTACCGAGGGGCTGCGCCCGTGAGCCACAGCGTCTTTTATAATATCGGAAAACCAATCCCAATTCACCGCCTGCTCCGGGAACAGTCCAGTATGCTTAAACCCCATAGGACGGAGTTGAAAGGTCAGTTCCCCATAGGAAATATTCCAACTTTCAGGAATATTGCATACCGTCCAAGAGCCGCCTCCGGATCTGCTTCTTTTATATACAGCATCTGCCGCCCTCCAAAGGGGATTTTTTCGTTTAGTATGCCAAATCACCTGGGGGTCGGGGCGGATAAGAATATACTGCCCCCACCGTTCCAGCCGTTCACCGGACGAAGCGTCCAGCAACGCATAATCATTCCATGTATCATTTGCCCACATTGTATATCCCACCAAACTTCTATGTTAATTATTATAAAACTGGCCAATACGGGAAAAGGCGCTGTGTCCGTGACAGATAGCAATCGCCAGCGCATCCGCCGTATCATCCGGCTTCGGTGGCTGCCGCAGGCCCAGAAAAGACGTCACCATAGTAATCACCTGCTTTTTATCCGCTCGTCCGTAGCCTACTACAGACTGCTTTACCTGCAGTGGAGTGTACTCCGAAATAGGCACCCCCCGCTGATGCGCTGTCATTAAAATCACACCTCTGGCTTCGGACACAATAATGCCTGTCTTTTGGTTGGTGTTCCAAAACAACTCCTCCACACACATTGTATCCGGATGGTACTTGTCCAAAATCTGTCCCAACGCTTCATGGATCTGCAGCAGCCTCTCTTCTGTCTTCTCGCCGGCTTTCGTTTGAATAGAGCCGTACGCAAGAGGGGCAAAACTTCTTCCATCATAGCGCAGTACGCCCCATCCCACAATAGCGATTCCAGGGTCTATCCCAAGTATTATCATTTTTGACCCGCTTTCTCTACGAATTCTAACCTACAAAGCCGTTTAATGGCATTTTAAAGATTATATTATTATATCATACTTTCCCCTTGCAGTCAAAGGAAGCAGAACAAAAAAATGGGATTTTACAAATTTATTACATTTGTCGAGAGCACTGCCTCTGTGCCGACCTCTTCTACGCAAAATTTCCTTTTTTTCCTTTACATCGAAAAGGGGTTGTGTTATACTAATTAGGGGCAAATCATGCCGGAAATATTAAAAATTCAAATAGGTGATGTGCTGGAATTGAAAAAGCCCCATCCATGCGGAAAAAAATGCTTTACCGTGCTGCGTATTGGCAGCGATGTGCGCATCGTCTGTAAAGGCTGCGGACGAGACATGACCCTTCCCAGGATCAAGCTGGAAAAAGCCGTAAAAAAGATTTACCATGCTGATGCTGACACACAGACAGATTTCGCCAGGAAAGGATAACGTAAATATGAATGATATGCAAAAGGATATTATCCTATCAGAACCGCTTGATTCCAAAACAGCGGACAAGCCGCCGGTGCTCCTGGCGCCCCGGCTCGGGCGACAGTCTTTTTGGAAATCCGCAGTTGGACAGTGGCGCTATCTGGGCCTGTGCTTTTTGATTCCTGCGCTAATCATGTGGCTGATCTATATCTGCCTGCAGACCTTCCCCTTTGGAGAAGAATCTGTTCTTGTGCTGGATCTCAATGGCCAATATGTATACTTCTTTGAGGGCCTGCGTGACATTTTGCTGGGAGAAAGCAGCCCAATTTATTCTTTCAGCCGTGCCCTAGGCGGTGAATTTTTTGGAATCTTTGCCTACTATCTCTCCAGTCCCTTTTCTTTTCTTGTGCTTCTGTTTCCAAAGTCCATGATCACAGAAGCCCTGCTTCTCATGTTTCTTCTGAAGGTAGGCAGCTGCGGCCTTACGTTTGGTATTTATATTGAAGCCACACGAAAGAGAAGTAAAACCGCGTCGGTAATGTTCTCCTGTATGTATGCTCTATGCGCATACGCCGTGGTGATGCAGCATAATACCATGTGGATCGATAATATGATCCTGCTGCCCCTAGTCATGCTTGGTATCGAGAATCTGATCAAATACGGCAAGTTTAAACTGTATGTGATCAGTCTGGCCTTGGCAATCTTCAGTAATTTCTATATTGGCTATATGATGTGCATCTTTTCCGCCGCATATTTCTTTTATGCTTACTTTTCTAGAGAACCAGGGGAGCGCAATCCTCTTAGAATGCGGCATCATTTCCCGAAAAGTGCGGGAAGGTTTGCTCTGTTTTCCTTCATTGCAGCAGCGATATGCGCTGCCTTGCTCCTATGTACCTACTATTCCCTAGGTTTTGGAAAAACAGAATTTTCCAACCCCAATTTTGCGTTCGACCAAAAATTTGACTGGATGGATCTGGCATCAAAGCTGTTTATTGGTTCTTACGACACAGTTCGTCCCGAAGGGCTCCCCTTTGTATACTGCGGTACCTTAACGCTGATCCTTCTGCCGCTGTACTTTTTTGCCCCTCACATCAAAACCAGAGAAAAGGTTGCCTCAAGCATACTAATCGCCTTTTTCCTGTTATCCTTCAATATTACCACGCTGGACCTGTTTTGGCACGGCATGCAGCGGCCTAACTGGCTCAACTACCGCTACAGCTTTATGCTGTGTTTTATCATGGTATTGCTGGCCTATAAAGCCTTTGAACGCATTCGGGAAATCGGATATCGTAAAGTGTTAGTCGTATGCGGCTCTCTAGCGCTGATTTTAATTATCCTGCAAAAGTTGGAATACAAGCATGTGGATGACTTGGCTACCATTTGGCTGTCCCTGCTTATTATCGGTGTGTATATGCTTGTACTGCGGGCCTCCACGCATCGTCGGAATTACTTGCGTAGCACAGCTGCGCTGGTGCTGGCAATTTTGGTAGGTGTGGAACTTTTCGGCGCGGGAATCGCCAATCTTATTGATTTGGACAAGGACGTAGTATACTCCAGCAGAACGTCCTATCGCTCTTTTATAGACCGGTTCCGGCCTGTGGCGGAGGAGATACAAAAGCAGGATAAAAGCTTTTATCGAATGGAAAAAACTCTCCATAGAAAAACCAATGACCCTTATGCACTGCATATGTACGGTCTGTCCAATTCAACCTCTACCCTGAATCAGGAAACCATCAAGCTGTTGAATAATCTAGGTCTTTCCTCAAAATCCCACTGGAGTAAATATCTAGGTTCTACACCGGTGGTAGATTCCCTGCTTGGTATCAAATATTTAATTGCAGAAGCAGGTGATGATTCTATCCCAACATTTTATGAAGCGGTATACACCAGTCAGAACAAAGACACAGAAACCGACGATCTTACCGTCTATAAAAATCCCTATGCGCTGTCCCTAGCCTTTGCTGTAAACAAAAGCTTGGAAACTTTAGATATAAATGACGAGTCTTATGCCTCCCCCTTCCAGCGGCTGAATGCAATTGTGAATAGTATGCTCGGAGACGATGCAGACGATTCCATATTTAAAGCCCAAGGCATTACAGCAGAAGTCTCGCCTGCTCTTTCCGCGTCTACTGTGTCTGGGCATACCAAATACACGAAAAATGGGAA
>CANRVI010000095.1 GCA_947643245.1 uncultured Clostridia bacterium
AATTTCTCTTAACTGTTTTAATGTAAGTTCAATATAAACGGGAACAAAATCTATATAATAAGCGTTTGAATAAATGACTTTCCTGCCGATTTTTTTCATTTTGGATTTTTACTTTCTTTATTCTGTAATCTGTTCACTGCAACATCCAAAAACAATCCCCCTCTGTGGAAAGCCACAAGGGGAATAAATTTGTCCGGTTAAGTATCCTTATACCAATTATTGATATTAAATTATATATGTATCACAAAACTGCTTTAATGCTCTAAAATCACAGCAAAACCTTTTTAATAGTGCTTTATATTTTAGTATTTCTTTTGTATCCGTATTTTCTTTATTCAAATTTACTATAGTATATACTCCTGATTTAATCGGAATCATTTTCTTAATATCTATAACTGACATAATACATTTGATTATATCTACTAGCAATTTATACAAATGCAGAGAAAATCCCCAAAACATATATGTTCTGGGGATTGAAATCTGTATTTGGTTTTCGGCTGATTATCTCTTGGAGAACTGGGGAGCACGGCGGGCTGCTTTAAGTCCGTACTGCGCGAGTTTTTGAGCTGTTTTTCCTTGATATTCCGGGCTTTTCCGGCTTTCTGCTTCTCAGTTATCCGATGTGCGGACCATAAAAAACGGCCTTTTTTCATTCAGCGACAGGCTGATGAAACGCACCATTTACTACCCCAAACAACTCCTCTGGTTTATTGTACTTCACTTTTGCATAAATGTCCATAGTTGTTTTGCTGTTTTCATGTCCGGCAAGGTATTGTACTGTCTTTGGATCAACGCCCGCATAGAGAAGATTGGTGATGTAAGTGTGCCGTAGCTGATGGGGTGTCACATCGAAGTCCAGCGTATATTTGATTTTGGGTTGATTCTTCTGGGTCATACCCAGCGTTGGAGTAACCGTATATTTGATACTCTCCCCATTTACATACTTATAATAGTTTCGGGGCTTAGTGGAGCGGACAACTACATACTGCCACACTCTTTGAAACTGCGAAGCAGCCAGCGGCTCTCCTTTGCTGTCAGCGATCACATAATCTGATATGGAATTTTCTTTCGCTTCTCTCAGACAATCCACCAAACACTTCGGTATCGGAATATCCCTTTTTGCTGCCGGAGTTTTTAGCACCGTAGAAATCACGGGTCTGTTATGCTCTGTACGCCATGCCCGCCTCACCGATAGATAAGGTGTATCCTCGTCCAGAAATACACAATCCCATTGCAGTGCAAGAATTTCTTCCCGACGCAGACCGGAATACAAACCGAGCATAATAAACAAATATGGCGGAAGCCCCTTGACTGTATCCAGAAGCACGGCTACCTGCTGATCTGTCAATGCCTCCTTCTTTTTTGTCGGTTTTCCGCCTTTACCGGATATTCCTGCACAGGGGTTGTGTTCAAGGATTTTGTTTCGCTCTGCCGTATAAAAAATGCACTTGAGCAGCATATTGACCTTATTATATAAGCCTTCCGATTTCTTTGACAATGGAACAAGCGCCAGCCGAATATCGTCAGCGGTCACTTCTTCCATATACATCTCTCCCAGAGGTTTTATGATATAGTTTGTCATATCCCTTGTATAACCTCTGAGTGTAGACGCAGACACCTTTGCCGACTGCATCAGTAGCCACTTCTCTCCATACTCAGCTACTGTCGGGTGCTGCCGGTGAAAGATAATTTCTTCCACCTGCTTCCGGGCCTCTAACTGCTTCTCATACAATTCTTCACAAGTAGCGGCATACAAACTCAACTCTTTGCCATCTGCATCCGTAATCCTGGTTCTGTAATACTGGATTCCTTTCAATGTAATGGTCCCGTACTTCGGGATCTGTGTTTTCTTTTTTGCCATCTTTGATCGTCCTTTCTTGATAATGTGTAGTCTCCGTATCTACACTCTCTTTTTATCAGAAAGCCTCGATTTAATCAAAGATACGGCTGATGCAAAACAAAGAGCGAGACATCCTTGCCTCGCTCCTGCTTTACTTCCTATTTTATTATTACTGTGCTGCGTCCCAGCTTGCAAACGCGCAGCTCATTGATCTGACCAGCTCATCTGGTCGGTTGTACTTAACCTTCGCATAAATGTCCATGGTAATCTTGCTGCTTTCATGGCCTGCCAAGTATTGAACCGTTTTGGGATCTACCGACGCATGAATAAGGTTGGTGATGTAAGTATGCCGCAGCTGATGGGGTGTTACCTCAAAGTCCAGGCTGTAAACCACTTTTCCGTTATGAGCGGCCTTTTCTCCCAAGACAGGTGTGACAGTATGCTTTACTCTTTTTCCATCTTCATACCGATAATAACTTCGTTCCTTGACCGTTCTCGTAACAATATACTGCCACAGCCGCTTAAACTGCGTATAGGACAGCGGTTCGCCATCCCGGTTTGAAACCACATACTCCGAAGTCGAAGTTTCCTTTGCCTCTTTCAAACACTCAGCCAAACAAACAGGAAGGGGGATATTTCTCTCCGCAGCCTTAGTTTTCAATTCATCTGAGATCACCGGTCTGTTGTGTTCTGTATGCCATGCCCGCCTTACCGTCAGATATGGAGTATCCGTATCCAGATATACTGAATCCCATTGCAGAGCAAGAATTTCTTCCCGGCGCAGACCCGCATACAAACCGATCATGACAAAGACATAAGGCGGCAAATCTCGGATAGCATCCAAAAGGCGCTCTGCCTGTTCATCTGTCAAAGCCTGACGATCCTCTTGGGGAACACCGCCACCTTTTGTTGTCAGATAAACCGTCGGGTTATGGTCAATGATCCTGCTTTCCATCGCTGCGCGAAAGATAGACTTGTAAAGGATCACCACAGATTTATAAACCGATGCGGATTTCTTGGAAACCGGAACAAGGGCAAGCTGAATATCATCCAGGCTAACCTCTCCCATCCGTTTATCTCCCAATTCTGCTATGATATGCCGCCTGACCTTTGAAGTATAATCAGTCAGGGTAGTTGCACGAATATGGACCGACTGCATTAGCAGCCACTTTTCACAATACTCTGCAACTGTGGGCGTTTTCCGATGAAAAGTAGCATTCTCAATCTGTTCCAACGCAAGCGTTTCTTTATTATATAGTTCTTCAGGTGTTTTTGCGTAGATAGCTACGAGCTTTCCATTCGCATCTTTGATTCTGGTCCTATAATATAGGACACCTCTTTTCATAACTGTGCCATATTGGGGAAGCATTATTTTTCTATTTGCCAATTCCTCCACCTCCTAAGAATAGTTTCCAGCGCTGTACCTTTGTTTTATCAAACATCTCTGATTCCATCAAGGATACGAACCGGCTCACGATCTTCCGCTTCGAGGCTTACGGTAGGTTGTGCTTCTCTCAACAGGCTTTGCCCTGTGCGTGCATTTTGCGATATACTCCTGGAGACCCGCCGCAGTAAAATACACACAGCCATTCTGAACATACTGCACATAAGAGATCAAGCCGTTGCTACGGGCGGCATCCAGCGTTGCGATGCTGATTCCTAAAATTTCAGCAGCTTCTTTTCGTGTAATGAGTTTTTCCATAGACCATATTCCCTCCAATCTGTCAAGGTTACCATCGTGCTTTCAAAATCACATGAATACGCTGGCAGCCGAAACTGCCAGCGCATGGTATCTGATTTTGAATAGAAAACGACCACCTAAGAAAGTAATCGCTTCCTATTTTAATATGACTCAATTCTCGTCACATTTGCCACGCAACCCTGACGATGGGAACATAGCAGGTCTCCGCTGGCGCGGTTGTCATAACTCCGCAGCGTCGTTTTACTCGTGCGCCGCAGGGTTCCCCCCAAGTC
>CANRVI010000096.1 GCA_947643245.1 uncultured Clostridia bacterium
GGAAGCGAGACCAGAGGCGCTCAGTCCTACTCGGATATTTATTGCGACACGCTGGCATGGATTCAGGGAGGGTATATCGATTACATTGCCCCTCAAATTTATTGGCGTACCGTAGATAGCGCGGCGCCATATGATATTTTATGCGATTGGTGGGCCGAGCAGGTTAAGGACACGGATATACGTCTCCTTGTTTGTCACGCCGCATATCGCTATGAAACAGATTGGGAAAATCCGCAGGGAATTATGGCTGAACAGGTGGCGTATGCCAGAGAAAAAAACAAATATGGAGGAAGTCTTTTTTACGGTTATGAGGAGCTTAGCGGAAATATAAATGGAATCGCAGATGAGGTGAAGGAACTATTTGCGAAATCGTCTGCGGCGGATGATGCGTCTGATGCGACCGATACAGGAGAAAACGGAAAGATACCTGCGTAAATTTTAACAGGTATATATCACCCTTGTATGGAAAAACCATATAAGGGTGATTATATTTGAAAAAATGGAAACAATATGATATAATAGCTGCAAAGCAGCTATTGATGACGTCCTCTGCGAACGAGCCGCAGGCTTTGAACGGGAAGTCGACAGTAAGATATGCCGAGCGTGCTTTGCCTCTATGGGCATATGCACTTGTCTTTATATTTGGCGGGATATATTATTGCTTTTTGGAAGCGCTGTTTCGCGGGTATACCCATTGGACAATGGGCGTTACTGGAGGGGCGTGCTTTCTCGGCCTTTTTTTCATCAGTATCAAAGGAAGAAAACAGCCGTTACTTCTTCTATGTTTGGAGGGAAGTTTGCTGATCACCGCGTTGGAATTTACTGTCGGGAGTATTGTAAATCTGATGCTTGGATGGCAGGTGTGGGACTATTCTTCTCTGCGGTTTCACCTGCTTGGACAAATTTCTTTGTTATATTCTATCGTATGGTTTTTCTTGTGCATTCCCGGAATAAAGTTATGCCGTATTTTTTATGCGCTGCTGCTTTGCGACGTGCCTGCAGAAAAGGAGTTGGATACCTATGAAACACAGATCCGGTAACAGAACAATAAAAAAGGCCGCCGCTCCTTTGGCGACGGCTGTTTTTATTATTGTTGCCGCTATATTTGTATGGGATGTTTGGATCCGGGGCAATGCACGCCAGCTTTCTGCAGAATGCGAAGTGCATTTTATTGATGTAGGCCAGGGAGATAGCACACTGATTCTTACGGATAATGCAGCGGTGCTTGTTGATGCGGGGCCTACAGCCTCTGCCGAGGAGACTGCCCGATATATTCGGGGCTATACGGATTCTTTGGATTATATGATTTTGACGCATCCTCATGAAGACCATATAGGGGGAGCTGTAAAAATTATTAATAATTTGCAGGTAAAAAATGTAATTATGACAGATGCATCCAACGATGTGGTGACATTTTCACGCCTTATCGATGTAATTGAGGACAGTGGCGTACGTGTTATTGAGGCACAGGTCGGCAATACATATAATGCCGACGGAATTAAGCTGCAGATTTTGGCGCCTCTTGCAGATTTTGGGGATTTTAATGAATATAGTGTCGTAACCCGTGTAGAATATGATGATATTTCGGTGATCCTTACAGGGGATGCAGAAAGCCGTTCTGAGGGCTTGATGCTGGAGACATATACCGCTGGAGAATTGGATGCGGACATACTAAAATTCGGCCATCATGGATCTCATACCTCCTCGACGCCCGAATTTCTTGCTGTAGTTAGTCCAAAGTGGGGGATTGCTTCCTGTGGGCTAAACAATTCTTATGGCCATCCGCACCAGCAGACGTTGGAACGAGCTAGAGAGCTTGGCATCCCCGTGCTGCGCACCGATGAGATGGGGAGTATCGTTTTTGCGACAGACGGGGAAGAACTGTGGTTGGCACAGGATTAATGAATCTTATATTTTAACCGAAGGTTGTCGGCAATCATGGCAATAAATTCACTGTTGGTAGGCTTTCCGCGATTGTTTTGAATGGTGTAGCCGAAATAGGAATTGAGCGTATCAATATCTCCCCGGTCCCATGCTACTTCAATAGCATGGCGGATTGCCCGCTCTACTCTGGATGTTGTGGTGGAATACTTCTTCGCAACAGAGGGGTAGAGCACTTTTGTTACAGAGTTGATGATATCACTGTCGCTGATGGTGAGAAGAATGGCTGTACGCAGGTACTGGTAGCCCTTGATATGTGCGGGCACGCCGATTTGATGGATAATTTTCGTTACCTGCGCTTCAATATCCGGGGGAGTCGTGCTGATGGCTCCTACTGAAATAGATCCGTCTGCTCTGCCGCGGTAAATAGACGTTACATGCTCGGACAGGCTTGTATAGTCCAGCGGCTTGGGTAGGCAGAGGGCCGCGCCAGCTTTGGCCGCTTCTACAAAAATATTTTGATTGGTAACAAGGGATGCAATTATAAATGCGGGAGCTCTATCCTGGCCGAAATGAAGAGACATTGTCTGCCGGATCAATCCGATCCCGTCCAGCCGGGACAACCATACGTCGGCAATGACAACATCAGGATGGTTGCGGTTTATGTAGGTCAGCGCTTCTTCTCCGTTTGAGGCTTCATCAACAAAACGGATCCCGGCACGCATCAGTGCCTCTTTGCACATTCTTCTGCTCTCAGTGTTTTCATCTGCAACTAAAACTTTCATCTTGTCCATGGTTATCTTCTCCGTATGTGGTAATTTATGGTAATTGGATTTTACCACAATTTGGAAATTATTGCAAGTATTTACCATGTAAAAATTTCAACAAATTTGCCGGAAATAAATTGGTAATATTTACCAAGCTTTGTTTTTGCGCCCTAAAATCAATAAATAGCGAGAAAAGTCGCAGGCAGGAGCTGTACTATTTTATGTTAAACTTTCAAAAGATTACAGAACTGGATTTCACCCAAATAGATGCATATTATAGAGAATACGCAAACTGGATTTATACAGGTGAGCATCGAATTTGCGACTATGCACCGGGAACCATAAAAATGTGGCACCAGGCATATGATATGGAATATGCATTTGAGAGAAACAACTTATATTTTAGTGAGGCCTTTAATGACGGAACTCCGCGCAGCTATTTATATCCTCTTGGTCCAGACGATAAGGCGGCGCTGACAGCTTTGCGGAAACATATACAGGAAGAAGGAGGCGGGACATTGTCTGTCGTTCCTGGGGAATGTATCGGACTAGTGAAAGAAGTTTTTAACCTGGAACACATGGTAGAAAGTAGTTTGCATGCAGAGCGTGACTGGGCGGATTATATTTATTTGAAAAAAGATTTTGAAAATCCAACGGGACGAAAGCATCACAGACAAAAAAATTTAATTAACCGGTTTGTGCGAGAAAATCCGGAATATACATGTGAGGTGATTCACGAAAAAAATGCACCGAAGGTATTAGCATATTTTCAAAAATATGCGCTGCGTAGTCCAAACACCTCTCCAGTAGACGGCCTGGAATTTCCGGCTGTGTGCAAAATTTTAAAAACTCCTGGTCTTTACGGCATGCAAGGTATGTTGCTGCGGACAGCAGGAGAAATCTGTGGCTTTACAATTGGGGAAGTATATAAAGATACTGTATATGTGCATGTGGAAAAAGCAGACAAAGAAAGGACGGGCGCCTTTCAGGTGCTGTCCCGAGACTTTCAGAGAAGCATTGGCAAAGATGCGCTTTATATAAATCGGGAGGAGGATTTAGGTCTGGAGGGGCTGCGCCAATCGAAGCTTTCCTATGGGCCGATTCGTCTGGATTTTA
>CANRVI010000097.1 GCA_947643245.1 uncultured Clostridia bacterium
AGCTGTCTCCAGAAAGTCTTCTTCCGTCTCGCCAGGAAAGCCTGCTATCATGTCGGCACTGAACGTCAAGCCGGGAATTTTTTCTCTAGCCCTCGCCATATTTTCCAGCACCATTTCGGCAGTATATTTCCGGCGCATCCGGTTCAGGGTTCGTGTGCATCCGGACTGTACCGATAGATGGAAATGGGGCAGAAGCTTGGTGAGAGCGGCAGCCCTCTCTACAAAGGATGAACGCAGCACAGTAGGATCCAGGGATCCTAGAGCCACCCTCCGTATGCCGGGCACACAGTCTACTCGTTCCAACAATGTTTCCAAATCTATATTGTCTAGGTCTCTTCCGTAGGAACCTGTTTCAATTCCCGTCAAAATCACCTCACAGCAGCCGGTACTCGCAATGGCCGCTGCCTCCTCTATCACCCGCTCCATCGGCTTCGAGCGTACTCGGCCTCGAGCCTCCGGAATAATACAATATGCACACCGATTTTCACATCCGTCTTCAATTTTAATATAAGACCGCGCACGCCGTGGTGCGTTGATTCGCAGGTTGTCATAAACCGCCGTTTGGATGTCGGATACGTTACTTTGTATACAGCCGCCATGAACAAGTGCATATGCAATATCCGGAATCTGTCCTTTGTCTCCGTTGCCCACTACCGCATCTGCTCCAAGTGAGACGGCAGTATCGGGAGAGACTTGGGCAAAGCAGCCTGTAACAATAACGGCCGCATCCGGTGCAGCGCTCACCGCCCGCCGGATAAGCTGCCGCGACTTGCGGTCGCTCTCTCCGGTGACTGTACAAGTATTGATAATCACCACATTGCTTTCTTCCCCGTAAGGAACCAGCATAAAGCCCTTTTCCTGAAGCCTCTCGCTGATTGCATCTGATTCATATTGATTAACTCTGCACCCAAGGGTGCAAATAGAAACTTTCATACAAATGACGCCCTTTCGTCAATATAAAAACGTGTCGGCAAGCAAATGAAAATGCCTGAAAAAAGTATAGCACACCGGAAAATCTTTGTAAAGAAAAATCCATTTTCGTCCCGGGATTCGTGCAATTTGTAGAAAAAGAGACTTGCAATAGACGGAAATGCCGTGTATAATAGGGAAAAGAATAGAATTTACAAATTCGGACAAAAATTTTTTTTGCAAAAAGAGGAGCAATATGGGAAAACTGCATATTATTGATCACCCAATGATCGCGCACAAGCTGACGCTGATGCGGGATAAGGATACCGGTGCCAAAGACTTCCGGCAGTTGTTGAATGAAATTTCTATGCTGATGGGATATGAGATTACCCGTGATCTTCCCACAGAGGACGTTGCAATCGAAACACCGGTTTCCCGGATGGCTGCAAAAAAAATCTCCGGCAAAAAACTCGCCATAGTTCCCATTCTGCGGGCAGGGCTCGGTATGGTCGACGGACTTTTGAGCCTGATTCCCGTTGCAAAAGTCGGCCATATCGGCTTGTATCGGGATCCTGATACCCATACCCCAGTGGAGTATTACTGCAAAATGCCGCCGGATATCAATGAGCGGATCGTTATTTTGGCTGATCCTATGCTGGCCACCGGAGGAAGCGCTGCCGACGCTATCACTATGCTGAAAAAGCGTGGCTGCACCACCATCAAGCTAATGTGCCTGGTAGGAGCGCCTGAGGGAGCAGAATTTGTGCTGGAACAGCATCCGGACGTAGATATTTATATTGCCGCCATGGACGAGCGTTTGAACGAGCACAAGTACATCATTCCTGGTCTAGGCGATGCAGGCGACAGACTGTTCGGCACAAAATAAAACATAGGACATACCCTAAAATTTTTCCTGCTTGTACAATATTCAAACCACCGGCCTGGGCCGGTGGTTTTACTCATTCGTTCTGTATGAAAGGAACACATATGCTTCGTATCACCCTTAATAAAAACGACGGCGGCCAGAGGCTGGATAAATTTCTGCAAAAGTCTCTAAAGGGATTGCCTACCGCTCTTATGTACAAATATATTCGTAAAAAGCGGGTAAAAGTAAATGGAAAGCGTGCAAAGGAAAACCAAATCCTTCAGGCGGGAGACCTGCTTGAACTGTACATTCCAGAAGAATTTTCTAAGAGTGAAGCAGATACCGCGGAGTTGGATCGCATCCGTACCCAACCCCGCATCATATACGAAGATGAGAATATCCTGATCTGCGACAAACGGCCTGGCGTCCTCTCCCATACAGGAGATCAAAACGAGACAGGATCCAAAAATATTCCGCAACGGGAAACGCTTATTTTTACGTTGCAGGCATACCTTTACCGCAGCGGGGAATATAATCCCAAAGATGAAACATCCTTTGCTCCCGCTTTGTGCAACCGGATTGACAGGAATACGGGTGGTATTGTAATCGCCGCAAAAAATGCTTCCACCCTTCGAGAGGTCAACCGGCTGATCCGGGAAGGATATCTGGACAAACGCTATCTGTGCGCCGTACATGGCAATCCGACTCCAAAAGATACCGTGCTGGAAGGATATCTTTTCAAAAATTCCAAGACAAAAACCGTATCTGTTACCGCGTCGCCTACACGGGGCGCAAAGCGAATCGTTACAGGATACCGTACACTTTTTTATAATAAGGAAAGAGACCTGACCCTGCTGGAAGTCCATTTAGAAACCGGACGTACCCACCAAATTCGTGCCCACATGGCGTGGGCCGGTTATCCTCTGTTAGGGGATGGGAAGTACGGCCAAAACAAGCAGGATCGTGCTATTGGATTTGTTCATCAGGCTCTATACGCATATCAGATTACCTTTACTGTGCCGGACGGTCCTCTGACATATCTGCATCAAAGGACATTTTCTGTTGAAAAAGAAAACATTGATTTTTTGAAATTATTTTCATGGAGACCAGAACATTGAAAATATCTTCGAACAATATGGCAGCGCAGAAAACACGGCCATTTCCCGTGTTTTTGCTGTATGCTCTCTGTGGGATCCTAGCCGCGTTGCCTATGGTCTTCCCGCCCTTTTGGATTCTTAGCTGGATCGCCCCCACCCCCGTTTTTATCGCATCCTTTTTTGCTCGCCCGACTGGAGAACATCCCCTGCGACGGGCATACGGACGAGGTCTTGTCTTTTTCTACTGCTGGGGACTCATTGTCTTTTATTGGTTCATCGAGCTGTATCCCCTGGATTTTGCCGGGCTGGACAAATGTGGCTCTCTTGCCGTTATATTGGTAGCCTGGTTTGGACTTCCCCTTTTACAGGGAGTGTTTTCTGCTTTTGTGTTTCTTTTTATACACATTCTTTCTGCCAAGTTCAGAGCTCGCGGCAGGAGCCTTATTTTGTCCCTTGGTGCCGCCAGCCTTTGGATTTTTTTTGAATGGCTCCAAACCCTTACATGGGCAGGAGTGCCCTGGGGAAAATTAGCCCTAACGCAAACCGGATGGCTCCCCTTAGTTCAAAGTGCATCTCTGTTCGGATCCTATACCGTGAGCTTTCTGCTCATTTTTTGTGCATCCCTACTTGCCTGTGCCATATATCATTGGAAAAAGTGTTCCCTACGGCGCGCAGCAGCCCTCGCCGCGGCTGCCTTGTGCGTACTGGGCGGGAACCTGGTATACGGTCTGCTCCGATGCGGTCTATACCAGCCTCATGGGGAGACGATTACCGTAGCAGCCATTCA
>CANRVI010000098.1 GCA_947643245.1 uncultured Clostridia bacterium
ACGCGCTGTAAAGACATCCTTTAAAGTAGTCCGCGCAGTGGCAGCAACTGCTGTGCTTCTGTGCCTTTGTACCGGTATTATCTCTGCAGTGCTTATCATGAATCCCGGTCAGACGGACAAGATGGCGATAGACACAGCAATTGGCGTAAGGGTGGCGGTCACAGAGGATGACGTAGAGACAGATATGCAGATGACGCAGGCCGCGCCTGTACTACAAAAAACGGTTGAAGTTGTGCCGCAGAAAAGCGCAGACAGATTTTCAGTTACATTTACCTTTTACGATAGAGAAAGTCTTACATGTACTTCCAACGAAAAAACGGTGGGAGCACTTGTTGAATTGCTGAAACTGGAGCTTACGGATGCACAGCGAAGCAATATAAACATGGAAGCCATGATTCAGGCGGATACGACTATATCCGTAGATGCCGTTACATATGATACGGTAGCGGTAAATACTGCGATCCCCTATGAAACAAAGTATGTAGATGTACAAACTATACCTAAGGGTTCGACCCAAACACATCAAAAAGGTGCAAATGGTACGCAGACTGCGGAATACCAGGTTACCTATGTAAACGGTATGGAAGTGGAGCGGGTATTGGCAAATGAATATACTAGCCAAAACCCTACTGATAACATTGTATACCGGGGCGTTGGCGGTACGCTGCAAGTAGGTGGTAAGTCATATTCTTATTCCTATTATATTGATTGCCGATCTACAGTATATACTGGCGGCGGAATTACGGCTTCCGGTCTTCCAGCCACTGAAAAGGTAATAGCAGTGGATCCTAGGGTGATTCCGCTGGGCACTACCTGCTATATTTCCGGAAGCTATGCCGAGGTGGGATTCCGAACAGCGGCGGATACCGGCGGCGGTATCAAAGGAAACTTTATTGATATTTATTATGAATCCAATAATCCAAACTTTGCTGGGTATGGCCGGCGAAATGTTCGGGTATATATTTTTTAACAAAAGATAGGAGCAGTAGCACCGTGGACTTTTCAAAGCTGCGCGATTTTATGGATTTTCTTTGCGGTTGGCGGATTCCAGGAAACGCTTGCGTGGTATATTATAAAAGGCGTCCAGTATTTCGATATGCAGCCGGATATGCGAATTTGGAAACCGGGGAAGAAATGCACGAAAATGCGCTTATGTACATGTATTCGGCTACCAAGCCAGTTACATGTGCGGCAGCGCTTACCCTGTGGGAGCAGGGAAGGTTTATTTTAAACGATCCTGTAAAAAAATATCTTCCGGAATGGGCGGATGTGCAGGTGCGGGATACCTCTGCGGATGGAAGCCAGCGGCTGCGTGCGCCTGTTAGGGATGTGACGGTCCAGGATCTGTTTACCATGCAGTCCGGTTTGGATTATAATTATTATGCACCTGCTTTGGCTGCTGCACGAGAGAAATATGCGCCCCAGTGTCCTACCAGAGAAATGGCCCGCGCTATTGCGGCCGAGCCTTTGCTTTTTGATCCGGGTACTTCCTGGTGTTACGGTTTTTCTCACGACATATTGGCGGCTTTGGTGGAAGTGATTGCCGAAGAATCTTTTAGTTCATATGTAAAACGGACGATCTTTGATGTAATTGGAATGGATCAAACTACCTTTGGTGCTGATGCACAGAGAAGACAGCAAATGTCTGTTTTATATAATTTCAGCGATGAAAAAGATGCGATTCAGAAATCCTCGACGCAAAATAACGACTTTATCTTTGGGACGGCGTATGACAGCGGTGGTGCAGGGCTTGTTTCCACGGTTTCTGATATGGCAAAGTTTACGGATGTGATGTGTGGCCGCGGTCTGGTGAAGGAGGGTGTACGCATTTTAGCATCCCGTACTGTGGATATGATGCGCAGGAACCATTTGCAAACGATTCCCGCCTCTCTTTCCAGTTTTGCAGGAAATGCACTGGTGGGGTACGGATACGGTTTAGGCGTACGGACACTGGTAGATCCGGCGGCTGCAGGTTCTCCTTCTCCTATAGGAGAATTTGGATGGACCGGAGCAGGAGGTGCTTATATGGTGATGGACCCGGAAAATGAGCTTGCTATGTTCTATGCGCATCATATGACAAACAATCAGGAAGACTTTACTGCTCCGCGGTTGCGGAATGTGCTGTATTCCTGTCTTTCGTAAGGCAAAAAAAGAGGGGCATAGCCCCTCTTTTTTTGCTGTCCTTGATTCCCCGCGGCCGGGAAGAAAGAACTCCAGCTTCTCAACGTGGGATAAGCATTTCTCAGGCGAACTGTAACATAGAGAAACTTTTAGTCAATCAGAGCAAACACAACATGATTTACGCCGCGAATTTTTATAAGTGTCTGCGGATCATTCATGTTTTGCAAAGCTGCCTCTAAACCGATGTAGCCGCTGTGCCCGCTGCGGGGAGGTTTTACTTTCAATCCCGCAAAAGTAATCCCCATTCTATGTATATCGTCTAATACAATATTGACAGATTTTGGCGCATCTAGTTCAAAATATAGCTTGGCATGCACAGGAATTTTATCCGACAAGGCTCTATCAAAGCTTTTTAAAAGAGCAATTACAATTAAGATGACCGACGTGCAGAGAATGGCAGCCTCGTAAAAGCCGATACCGACCGCAAGGCCGACAGAAGCTGTAGCCCACAGGCCTGCCGCTGTGGTCAGTCCGCGCACGTGAGCCCGCTGTGTAATTAAAATAGTACCTGCGCCGATAAAGCCGATTCCTGAGACCACTTGGGAGGCAATTCGGAGGGGATCGCCGGAAAGTTGCAGCACCTGCACAGCAAAAACGCCGGTGAGAACGGTCATAGCAGCGCCCATACACACTAGTATGTGTGTTCGAAATCCAGCCGCCTGTCTATTCTTTTCCCGCTGCAGGCCGATTGCGCCTCCCAAAACCATAGAAAGAAGGACGCGCAGAATCGTGGTTGTCAGATTGCACTCCCGCAGAAAATTAAGTATTTCAGAAGGGCTCATACCATTATCCTTTCTTTTTCATATAAGTAAAACCGGTAAGTAGCATTACCGGTTTTACTTATATATTATTCTGCTTCGCTGGAAAATTGCTGACAAAATCTCTTTCCCACTTTTTTCCAAAGTGCCCGCATATATATTAGAAGAATGCATAATGTGCTGGCAATCCCTCCATAAATGAAACACTTTGCCGCCGTCCGTCCAGTAGTAATGCGGATGCAAAAACGCATGCGCTCCGGTATCCCCAACAAGAATGATGGTTTGCCCGTTCTCTACCACTGTTTTTCTGAAAACTGTATTGTAAATGGCCCATACGGATGCTGAAAAAAGCACCAAGACAGCAAGAACAATACCTGCCAGCTTGATCTGCTGAATTCGTTTGCTTTTTCTACATTTTTGCTGGATATACTGGCTGAAAAAGAACGCTTCTCTTTCTTTTTGCACGCCAGTGTTGTGGATAATTCCGTCTTTGCCCAAATGCTCGAGGCAAATATGGCCCAATTCATGGAGCAGCACGTCAATTGTATCATCGGCTGACATATCCATACAAAGAAAAACATATTTTTCTTCTGGTGTGCAATAGACAAAACTTTTCGTATATAAATGAAATTCTGTTGACTTTGTTTTCTCCAGAAGGGCAGTTACGTCGGAATCGTTTTTTACGTT
>CANRVI010000099.1 GCA_947643245.1 uncultured Clostridia bacterium
GCAGCTCTGATGATAATCAGGCAGTCCGGGTTATGGGAAAGCGCCGGGCCAATTATTCGGGGAGGGGTCCGACGTCTGCCTGTATCTGCAAGCCGGATGTGGTGGCGCCCGGGGCTTATATTATCTCCTGCAATGCAGCGTGGCGAAAGCCCGGAGCCGCCGCCTATGCCACCAAATCGGGTACTTCTATGGCAACGCCGGTGGTGGCCGGAGGCTTGGCTTTACTGTTGTCAGGGAGGAGGGAGCTGACCAATAAGGAAGTAAAGCAGCTGCTGTCCGTTTCCTGTAAGAATTTGGGACTTCCACGGAATCAGCAGGGATGGGGGATGCTGTGCCTGCCGAAGCTGTTTAACAGCTCCGTATGCGGCTGCCTGAAAAAATAGAAGCGGAATATTCCGGAGGAGCAAGGCTGCCGCCCGACGGTTTTTATCTTTCGCCGTCGGGCGGTTGTCTATCTATGCATTTGTTCGGACCTTTTTCGGAGTAATACATAAACGATACTCCACAAGATTGCGTGAACAAATAATGCCGTAATCCCAGGGAACAACGCTTTTGTCTGCCCGGTCAGCAGATCCATGATTCCATAAAAGGTTGCACTTGACGGCAGAAAGTAAGAAAGTTTAAAAAGAATACTGCTTTCAGACACTGTCAAATAGAAAAAAATCGGCGGCGCCAAGAACAAAATCATAATGATTTTAATGTAAACAATCCCCACCATCAAACCATCGGAAAAATAGCCGATGAACAATCCGATCAAAGCTGAAATATAAGCCGAAAGTAAGACAATCAGCAGAAACGGCAATATTTGTTCTATTTCTATCCTTACACAGATCAATGCGGTAATGAGAGTTGACAGCATACCTCCGATAAATCCCAAAAGAGTTTTCTGAATGATGTAGGATTTTGCCGTAAGGGGCAGCACCTGATTGATAAGCTCAATACCATCCTCTTTTTCACTGATGATGTTCATAGCGTTAAACGTACAGCCCATAAACATAGCAGTTACCAAGGTAATTACAATCAAGAGAGATCTTACCCCATCATTATTTGCATCTGCCGGTATCATAGTTTTTGTAACGGCTAACGTCTCCGCCTGATTGTGATAAATCTGCGGAAGTGTATCTGCAATACAAACGTTCATTTCCAGTTCATCCCCGGAAATAAATGTTTGTATCCCATTTTCTGTCTGCAAAACGCCGATCATTTGTGTGGAGGGTTCATTGACAGCTGCCCGCAGTTCATCTAGCGTTTCATATTGTGCGACGGTTCCGTTTGCCTGAAGCCATTCGACCGTATCAGCATCAATATGGTTCTCCCAAACGCCAAATGTATTTTCACCTATGGACTGAAAACTCACACCGGAAAGCAGATGAACGGCAATTCCCACAACAACAGGAAGCAGAAAAGTCAAAATACACATTTTGTCGCGGCGAACGCTTTTCAGCTGATATCTTAGTCCTTCCATGCCCTATCCCTCCTTTGCTATTTCACGATTTAAGGTTTGATACGAAAGCAAGAACAAAAGAATGATCGCTCCCAAACAAGCCAAATAATACGAAGCTTTTGTTATGGGCGCAGAGAAATAAGCCGCTTTCATTGCCTTAAATAAATGATACATCGGGTGATAAACAATCTGTTTCCATTCAATACCGGTCTGTTCTGCCAGAAATACGGGCGTCGTCACGAAAACGGCAAGTATAAGATAGAACAGGGAAAACTGTTTGAAATCCGGCAGCTTAACCGCACATAGAAAACCAACCAGTGCCATGATAAGCGATAAAATGCCCGCCTGCAAAAGAACATCCGGCAGCACCTGAACAGCCCCGGCTGCTCCCAAATTGATTACTGTCAGCAAGATTGCAAACACCAGATCGGAAAGCAGCAACAGCAGCAGTTTGGATAAGATGAATACGGGCCGGCAGACAGGGAGTATTCCATGTACCCGTATAACGCCCATTTGCTTTTCCTTAAAGAGCATGGAAGCCAGTCCTAAAAATCCAACTGCTGACAACTCAAAGAACAAAAATTCCGCAGTAATTTCCCGGCGGTTTTTCATTTCCTTATTATAAGGACCAATTCTGTCCGCATGCCCATCTGCATTTCCATGCAGTATGGCTTCGCCCCAAGTCATGCGGTAGTGATCAATGGTTTCTCTGCCGCAGGACAGCAGATACACTTCCGGCGCATCACGGGAAAAATCAATGCCGACAGAGTATTGGTCTTTGCAAGCCGCCTCTAAAGCTTCCCGGCTGTCCAGTTTTGTAACATATTCCCGGTTGACCGGCAGTTTGTCCTGCGGATCGTAAAGGTAGACAGGATACATTTCCTGATCTAAATTCACAAATACAAAATTAATATAGCAGGAATATAAAAATAGCGAGAGAAGGGCCAACAGAAAAAATTTGCCGGATACCATCAGTCTAAAATCTTTTTTCAGCAAATGTGAAAAGCCTCTCCACATTAAGTCAGCCCCCTTCCCGTATATTGAATAAACATATCCTCCAAAGTAGGCTCCTGGGAATGAACGCTGATGAGTTCATCATACGCAAAAGGAATACCGGCTTTCAGCGCCGGGGCCTCAATCGTCTGCTCTTCCCGTTTGCCCTGATACAGATAATCAATGACAACACTGTGATTGCTGTTTTTCTCTTTTAGATTTCTCGGCGTATCAAGGGCCGCGATGCTTCCGTTGGAGATAAACGCCACTCTGTCGCAGAGCAGGTCGGCGTCCAGCATATTGTGGGTCGTCAGAAATATTGTTGTTCCCTTTTTCCGCTCTTTTTCTATGATTTTGCGGAAAAGAACAGCTCCGGCAGGGTCCAGGCCGCTTGTCGGTTCATCGAGAAACAGGAGTTTGGGATTGCTGATCAATGCTCTTGCCATGCTGACGCGCTGTCGCATCCCCTTGGAGTAGGAGGATACCGGCTTTTTCAGAAAATCTTTCTTAAACTCCAATTCATGGAGCAGTTCTTCAGCGTTCCGCCGCTGTTCCTTCGGATAGAAGGATGCAAAGTAATGCAGATTGTCAAGGGCGCTCAAATTGGTGTACAAATAAGGAAATTCGAACAGAACGCCGATTTTTTGAAAAAACTCCCGGGTATGTGCGCTTTGCATATCTTTTCCGAACAGAGACGCCATTCCGCTGTGACCCTTCAATATGCCGGTCAATATCTTTTGCGTCGTGGACTTGCCGGAGCCGTTCGGCCCTAAAAATCCGAAGATTTCTCCATCCTTTACGGAAAAGGTCAAGCCATGCAATGCCTGCTTATCTTTCCCGTAAGAAAAGGCCAGATCCTTTACTTCGATCATTCGTCATCCCCCCATTTCCCATGCTGTTCTTTGTCCTTTTCCTGCCGGCGCTTGCTCCACCATTTCATAAATTTAACCTTGAACGGAATCGAAATTGCCAGCAATACCAGAAGAATCATCCACCAATACCATTCCAAACCTGAAAACATAATCGTTACCTCCTTGTTTTAAGGGCCTTCCCCTTTTGTTAAGGTAAAAATATAATAATGCGTTGAAATTGGTGTGAGATTGCTGTGAAATTG
>CANRVI010000100.1 GCA_947643245.1 uncultured Clostridia bacterium
CTCTCAAAGCCGTTACATTAGACTGCTCGTTTCCCACAAACTGCAGAACTGTAGCAGATTTTGCTTTGCTGTTCCAAAGCGTCCGCTCCTCTGCGGTAATATGTACATCTTTGCTTCCTGTATGTGCTTCCAGCGTTTGCTTCACCAATGTGCTTGATGGCGGCAGACTGCCGTTCTGGGCAATATTCGTATTGTTGACCAGTGCACGGGTCTGAATCGTATAGCTGTTTGTTGACGGTATATATCGTACTATATACTCCGTTTCTACTCCGCCATCAAAAACATAATCGTAGCCTGCATCAGCCTTTGCTTCTCTGCGAACCAGCGTATACACTTTCTCTCCGCTTTTCAAAATCACATTTGGCTCATCCGACGCTTGATGGAGCTCTCTCAAAGCCGTTACATTAGACTGCTCGTTTCCCACAAACTGCAGAACTGTAGCGAGCTCCGCTTTACCATTCCATTTCTTTCGCTCTGCATCCCCTACCAACGCGCTTGTTCCTCTTGCATCCAACTGTAAAATCGCCTGCGCTCCATCTTGGGACAATTCTTTCACTTTTATAGCCATTTTATTTCTCCTCTCTTTTTTATACATAAATGCTGCAATTCATTATTAACACGTATCGCCAAAGGCTCTTCTGCAAGAGCCAAAGTCCAATAATCGTACTCACCCTCATCAACGAACGACTTCATAGCCGCGCAAAACTGAATCCATCGATTGATGTCCTCCCGTACTGGAGTAAATTCATGAAATTCTTTATGCTCCACATAGTACGGATTGCTCCAGTCTGTTATTTGATTCACTCTGTCAATATTACGCTCCAGGGCATTGATTTTTATCTTAAGTTCCCGTATATTGGTACCATATCCTCTAGAAAAATCAACATCCTCCAAGGGCTCCAGACTTTCCTCTCCAAAAACCTCCGCAAAGCGGTTCCATATGTAGCAAAGATTGGTTTGGATTGCGGCAGGAATACGGTAATCCCATCGGCATCCCTGGGGAATAGAAAACATCTCATTCCACTCTGACTTTCTCGCCTCTTCTACCTTTACTTTACAAATATATTTTGTAGTTTCAGACGCCCCATATGAATTAATTATAATGGTCGCTTCCCCAACGCCAGTTCCAGTTACCACTCCATCGTCCGTTACCTCAGCTATCTTACTATTGCTGCTATCAAATGATAGGTTTTTGTGGCTGGCCGTTTCCGGATATACAGAACAAATAATATTGCTGGTTCCATTTACAGGAAGATATATCTGCGGGTTGATAACGTACACACATTTTACATCTTCCTCTACAACAATGATTATTTCTGCCTCCGCCCCGCCTCCGTCTGTCGCACAAATATCGATACGACATGTTCCTGCGGAAACGGCGTGCACCCTTCCATTCCGTGAAACAGTAGCTACCTTGGGGTTGCTGCTGGTATATGATAGCTCTTGAATACTGGAATCTGTCGGGGATATCTGCACATGCAGCTCTGTTGTCATACCTTTCTGCAAAAGATTCTCTCCCCAAGCAGAAATAGACTCTACATATATCGGCTTTGTTGTAAAGACTTCTGTCACTGTTCGAGCAGCAATACCATTTGCGGCTATCGCCCGAAATGTTGCTACATACTGCGTATTGGGCTGCAGATCCTCAAAAGTTGCAACCCCTTTTTTGACCTTTTTTTCTATATTGTTCACAGTAAATATATATTCCTGGATTCCAAGGGGATGGCTGGCTTCCATGGTAAGGGTTACCGCGTTCTGCCCCACTTGCGCCACTTGTCTGTGTACCAATACAGGGGGGATCTGGGGAATCGGGTCTAAAATTGCCTCCCCTTCTGCCGTCATTATATTTTCTCCCACACGCCATACAGCAGAGAGCTTTACCGTTCTTGTACCATCAGGCCCGTGCGGAATTCCCTTCCATTCCCATCGGGTCAAATATGTATTTTTGGTATCAGAGTTACCGCCCAAGTTGTCCGAAAAAGCCCGGGTCTTTACCGTATTTGGCTCTCCAAATTCCGCAAGGTCAACCGTTATTTCTCCTGCTACCATTGCAGTAGTTAATCTGTACCGATAATATACTGTCAGTGCCACATCACTGGTATTTTTCTCATTGTCAACCTCCGAATCCCATACACAATATAAATGGGGAACATACTCGCCGCCCGCGCCTTCAAAATATCCACTTGCCATTGTATCTCACCTGCCTTCCACCAATTTGTATTTTCCATCTGCAATGAGCTTGTCCCCCTCCAGGTGGAGCGTCCGCTGTACTAGAAATACATCTTTTCCATTAATCAAAATCCGGTCGCCAGTATGAATGTCGTTGTCCATAACAGCTTTTGCATTGTAAAACTCCGAATGGAAATAATATTTAGCGTACAGATCCCGCAGTGTTTTGAAATAATTTATCGCCATGTCCTCACCCACTTCAGTTACACGCATGGCACTCGTATCCAGCACCAGTTCTGCCGCACTGCCGGAATATGCCGTATTTCTCAAAGAAGCCGTTTCTTCTGCCTCATCAAACCGCCTATACTTAATAGCCAAAGTACGATACGGCTCCCGCAGTTCCGTACTGTCGCCGCTGAATACCTGCACCTCCGGAATGATTTTCGGCCTGCCCATCCCTTGGTCAGTTGGATCTACCGGGGGTGCCTCCAAAGCGTCCTTTGTAGATTTAATTAAAATTCCATCGGAGCGGCTGGTATCCACATACGCCCCAGCGGCAAGACACAATACGGTAAGCGCTTCTCTTTTCGTCATCTCTTTATCAAAGGCGCCCATAACCTGCATGTTTAAAATAGATGCGTCAGACTCCGGATCCAAAGCAACGGAAGACTGTCCCATGCTCCCTCCTTCGGATAAAATCATTTTTACCCAACTAGCCAATGTCCTTTTTGCATAAAATAGGGGCTTTATTTTAGACTTGTCCAGCTTAGTCAGAATATCGTTTCCGGTTATGGAAATGCGCTACATAATGCTTTGCAATCCGCTCTCCGCCATACCAGATTTCAAAATTCTGTTGTTCCTGGAAGGTTGCCTCCGGATCCGCCCAAAGTACTATGCTGCTGGTATTGACCTGCAGCTGATCTGCCACTATATTTACATTTTCCGTTACAGAAGCGGAAAGAACTGCATCCCCTTCATATACTTCCTCGTGACCGTAATCGATCCGGTACAACCGCGCCCATCTGTGGCCAAACGACCAGCTCTTAAAGACAATATCCAGCTGTACATATCCCTCTATCTTCTTTTTGCAGAAAAATACGTTGCTGTCCGGATAAAACGTCTCTGTCACTTTTTTCTCTTCCTCGCCTGGAGCAGTCGCCAAATGCCAGATGAGCTCCACCTCGGTGGCATACTCCTCTTCTATAGGCGAAAAAAACAAAGTAATTCCGTCAGATGTAATTGGAAATCTTGCCCTTCCTTCCTCCATATCAAACATACGAATTGTAAGAACAGGAAAATTCCTAAACTCGCCGGTGCTGTCACACATGTCCTCACTGATATATCCTATGCTTTCCGTTATATCGTCTCC
>CANRVI010000101.1 GCA_947643245.1 uncultured Clostridia bacterium
AAAGACAGGCTATTGCCTGTCTTTTTTACAACTCCGCCAGCCTTTTGCGACATCCTTTTCTTGACAGTACATTATGGATGTGATATGATAAAAATACCTTTGTAAAAAATGAGAAAATGCGCATATACTGGAAAGAGGAGGTGACGAAATGCACAAAATCGTAGAGGGAATTGAGACAGACTATATAGATTGCGGGGAAGGCCCCTTTGTTTTTTTACTTCACGGCTGGGGTTCCAACAAAGAACTGTTTGCGCCGCTTACGACGCTTTTATCCACAAAATATCGTGTGATTGCTCCGGATCTGCCCGGCTTTGGAAAAACGAAGGAGCCGCCGGACAACTGGGATCTTGGCAGCTATGTGGATTTCGTTATCCGCTTTATTGAAAGCTTCGGGTCAGAGCGTGTGATTCTTTTGGGGCACTCCTTTGGGGGACGGATTTTGATAAAAATGGCGTCACGCTCTTCACTTCCTTTTACCATTGACAAAATGATTTTAACCGGAAGCGCAGGGATTTTGCCAAAGCGCAGCGCGGGGTATTACGTGCGTACCAGGCTGTATAAGATGGGTAAATCCTTTCTTGGATGCGCTCCTGTAAGAAAAGTATTTCCAAATGCACTGCCTAATTTGCAGAAAAAAATGGGATCGTCGGATTATGCCGCGGCGTCTCCCGTAATGCGGTCGGTTTTTGTACGGGTGGTAAATGAGGATCTGGCGCCGCTGCTTCCTAAAATTAAGGAAGAGGTTTTGCTGGTTTGGGGGGAGAACGATATGTCTACTCCGCTTGCAGACGGTATACAAATGGAGCGTGAAATTCCAGACGCGGGTCTCGCAAAAATTGCTGGTGCAGGGCATTACGCATGGCTGGACCAGCCTCACATTTTTGCTTCCATATTGAAGTCTTATTTGAAAATCAATTGATTGCAACTGTCCAAGGGAAGGCATGGTTTTATAATGGAACTTTATTTCTTTATTTTGTGTGGGGCTGCATATTTGTGGGCTGTTTTTATGAACGCCTTGACCCACGCCCATATTTTTCAGTTGAACTCTTATCATTCGGCACGGCATTTAAAATGGATCGGCAAGAATTTTGGAAGTGTGGCTTCCAACTTATACGCCGTAGCTTTTGCCGCTGTGGCAGTATATATTGGAAGAATTTCCGGAAGTGGATTTACCGTTGGAAATATCATACAGCTTATTTTTGCCGGGGCGTTTATCATGTTCGCCTTGTCTGATATTCCAAAGAAAAAAGCGAAAAAGCCGCTGGTTTATACGGCTAGAGTCAAGCGGCTGCTCATTACATACATGGCGCTTCATGCGCTTATTTTGACGGCGGCGGTAGTTTTGTATATTTACAAGACAGACGGCTGGTATTTTGCTGTACTGTTTCTGGGATATATGGTAGCGCCACTGTTGCTTTTGCTGTCAAATGGCATCAATGCGCCGGCAGAGGCTGCGGTACGCCGCCACTATGTACGGGATGCAAAGCGTCTGCTGCAGGATTGTCCCGACTTAAAGATTATCGGTATAACTGGAAGCTATGGAAAAACCAGTATGAAGTATTTTCTGACCACGCTGCTGCGTCAGAAATACAATGTGCTGATGACGCCGGAAAGCTATAATACGCCGATGGGTGTGGTAAAAACCATCCGGGGCAGTCTGCGGGGATACCACGAAATTTTTGTTTGTGAAATGGGTGCTAAGAAGGTAGGGGAGATTCAGGAGCTGTGCGATATTGTTTCTCCCGGCCTTGGAATGATCACTTCTATTGGACCGCAGCATTTGGAATCCTTTAAAAGTATAGAGAATATTATCGATACCAAATATGAACTAGCGGATGCTGTAGGTGGTAAGGTATTTTTAAATACGGACAACGAATATATTTCTGGCCGTCAGCCCGATGGATGCATCCGATACGGTACGGGAGAAGACACAGATTATCGTGCGAAAATCGTCTCTGTATCTAAAAAGGGAACGGCATTTACTGTTACCTATCCAAACGGGGATTGTCACGCCTTTCAGACGGCGCTGATCGGCGCACATAACGTGGTCAATTTGTGCGGGGCTGTGGCGATGGCGGATTCTCTGGGTGTACTGGTAGAGGATATCCAGCATGGAATCAAGCGGATCCAGCCGGTGCCGCACCGTCTGCAGCTTTTGGAGAAGGGGCCGGTGACCATAATCGATGATGCGTTCAACTCCAATCCCAGCGGCTGTAAAGCGGCATTGGAGACAATGGCGCTGTTTGACGAATATAAAATTTTGGTCACTCCCGGTATGATAGAGCTTGGTGAGCAGGAGGAGGCTTTGAACGAAGCCTTCGGACAGCAGGCTGCGAACGTATGCGATTTTGTCATTGCTGTGGGGCAGCGGCGGGCAGGTCCCATTATGGCAGGGCTTGCAAAAGCTGGATATCCCAAAGAGCAAAAAAGTGATCCTTTTGGAAAACGATTTGCCGGATAATTACTGAGGGGGGGATACTATATGAAAATAGAACTGGCAGTATTGTTCGGCGGGCGCAGTGTAGAGCATGAAGTTTCCGTGATATCCGCTCTGCAGGCCATGGAAAATTTAAACCGGGAAAAATATAGTGTGCATCCGGTTTATATTGCCAAAACAGGCGAAATGTATACAGGGAGTAGTCTTTGTAGCATGTCTTCCTATTTAAATATATCAGAAATGCTGCAGGCATGCCAGCAGGTGACGTTTGTGCCGAAGGGCGGTAATGTATATCTGCAGCCTGTGTTGACTGCAGGTCGTCGCGGGCAGTCTGTACGCATTGACGTGGCTTTTCCCATTACGCATGGCACCAATGTAGAAGATGGCGCTCTGCAGGGATATTTGAAAACGGTGGGAGTTCCATTTGTGGGTCCGGATGTACTGGCTTCCGCGGTAGGGATGGATAAATATGTAATGAAAACCATGCTGCGGGACGGAGGCTTTCCGGTGTTGGATTGCGTGCGTCTTATCCGGGGCGAAACGGCGGAGGATATGATCCGCCGTATAGAAGAAAAAATGGCCTATCCGGTGATTGTCAAACCGGTCAATTTAGGTTCCAGTGTGGGAATATCTAAGGCGGCGGATCGGGAAAGCCTGGAGGTGGCACTGGAAACAGCATTTACCTATGCGGATGTGATTTTGGCGGAGCCTGCCATTGTAAACCTGCGGGAAATCAATTGTTCTGTGGTAGGGGATGCCTGGGATGCTGACGCCTCAGAATGTGAAGAGCCTTTTATGGAGGACGAAATCCTCAGTTACCAGGATAAATACATGGATGGCGGTAGCAAAGGTACAAAGCAAAGCGGTTCTAAAGGAATGGCGGGACTGAAACGAAAGATACCGGCAGATATTTCGATGGAGATGCGTGAAAAAATCCGTACTATGGCTGTAGAGGCGTTTTGCTGCTTGGGTTTTACGGGTGTTTCCAGAATCGATTTTATGTTGGTTTGTGTTAAGGATACGCGAAATATAAATTAGTTAAATAAGATTAAG
>CANRVI010000102.1 GCA_947643245.1 uncultured Clostridia bacterium
TGAAATTGCTGATGATGTTCTTAGCCACGGTGTGCAGAGTATTTCCGAGTTGATCAATGTACCAGGATATATTAACTTGGACTTTGCAGACGTTACCTCTGTTATGCAGGATGCAGGTTTTGCACATATGGGTGTGGGAGAAGCGTCTGGTAAGGAAAAAGCAGAGTTGGCTGCAAAGGCGGCAATTTCCAGTCCTTTATTGGAAACTTCTATCAGCGGAGCCAGAGGTATTTTGGGTAATATTACTGCTTCACCTGACATTAGCATGGAGGAAATTGACACTGCATGTACTATGATTGCAGACGAGGCGCATGAGGATGCTACGGTGATTTGGGGTGTTGCGTTTGATCCCAATATGGAAGATTCTATGAAAATTACGATTATCGCTACCGGCTTTGAAAATGAAAATGAAGCGGAATCTGCCAAAAATTTAAATGAAAAAGCAAAAGTAAATGTTGCTCCTGTAGAGAAGAAACAAGTAGAACAGGCAAGCGCTGCGACAGAGGATGATGGCGAGGATATCTCCGACGATGAATTGGATGAGTTGCTGGGCATGCTGCAAGGCAAAGAACGCAAGCCGGAAGCACCTACCGGATTGAAGCGGTATTTCTAAAATAAACAAAAAGGCTCCCAGCGGGGGCCTTTTTTATTGGGATTGATATTAAAATGCAGATAAAGCATTTTTTTCAAAATCATCGGTAAATTCTAACCACGGTTCTGCCTGCGGCGGCATGCTTCTGCCGGAAATTTGTTCCTTGGTAAACGGATGTATAAAAGAAAGATGATAACACCACAGGGCAATGGGGCATCGCTGCGGTGAACCATATTTCCGATCACCTAGGAGCGGCATGCCTCTGGTGGAAAATTGAACGCGGATTTGGTGGGCACGCCCGGTTTTTAGTCGAATGTTTACCAGAGACAATTCCTTACGAATGCTTACTGTTTCATATTCCAGCACTGCATTTTTTACGCCCTTTCGTTTTGTCTTTACTACAAAAGATTTATTGATTTTCTTGTCATGATACAGCATATCTTCCAAAATGCCGCTTTTTCCCGCGCCGTGGACGATGGCGCAGTATTGTTTTACTACATGCCTATTTTGAAACAAATCTGATAGAGCGCCGGCGGCCTTTTTTGTTTTCGCATAGACCATAACACCGCCTACTGCCGTATCCAACCGATGTACACAATGTACTGGAACAGAGAGCGTGTCAGAAAGAAGCCCGACCATATTGGCCTGTCCGCTGGGATCGGATTGAGAAGGGATGCCAGGCGTCTTTACAGCCAAGACTAAATGTGTATCCTCGAAAAGAATTTCCATATAACCTCCGGTCGGATCAATTAACACCCGCAGAATAAAATCAAGGATGCGCGTACGCATCCTTGATTTTTAGTCGATTACTTTACTTTCAGCTGATTCATTATTATTTAATCAATACACGAATGACACCGCTGATTGCAGCAATATCTGCCGCGTGTGCGGGCGTAACCTCTCCCACGCAGTCCAACAAAGCGCAAGCATAATCGCCTTTCGAACGGCTGGTCATGTTGTCGATATTCACACCATCGGATGCCAAAACTGCAGTGATGCTTGTGAGCATCTCTGGCTGATTTTTATGAAGCACTACCAAACGTGCCAAACCGGAGCGAGGCATAGAGATAGCGGGATAATTTACACTATTTGTGATATTTCCGTTCTCAAGATAGTCAATTAGCTCGTGTGCTGCCATAACAGCACAGTTATCTTCCGATTCTTCTGTAGATGCACCCAAGTGTGGAATTGTAATAATTCCAGGCTGGTTAATTACTTCTTCCGTGGGAAAATCCGTTACATATTTTGCAACTTTACCGGAGGCAATAGCAGCCTTAATATCATCAGTACAAACCAGATCCGCGCGGGAAAGGTTGATGATTTTTACGCCGTCCTTCATCATTGCCAGGGTTTCTGCCGAAATCATATTCTTTGTCTGGGGGGTTGCAGGAACATGCAGTGTAATATAATCGGCAGATTTGTAGATATCTTCATATGTAGCTGCACTTTTTACGCCACGGCTTAGCTTCCATGCAGCATTGACTGTCATAAAGGGATCACAGCCGATAACGTTCATACCCATTTCTCTAGCAGCGTTGGCAACGAGGCCGCCAATAGCGCCCAAACCGATAACACCCAATGTTTTTCCTTTGATTTCACAGCCGGCAAATTTGCTTTTGCCCTTTTCGACAGACTTCGCCACATCTGTTTCCAGTGTCCCGGCCCAGTTGATGCCGTCTACAATGTTTCTGGAAGCCAAAAGCAGCGCTGCAATAGCAAGCTCTTTTACGCCGTTTGCATTGGCACCAGGGGTGTTGAACACTACGATACCCTTATCGGCGCATGTATCTACAGGGATATTGTTTACACCGGCGCCTGCTCTAGCAATGGCTTCTAATTCGCTACCAAATTCCATATCGTGCATAGCAGCGCTGCGAACCATGATGGCCTCTGGAGCGGCTACATCTTCGCCAACGGTATATGCGGCAGGATCGAACTCACCTGTGCCGCAAGCGGCAATTTTATTTAAAAGTTTAATGTTTTTCATTTTGTGAGACCTTTCATATAATTATATATTGAAGGATTTTTTACTGCTTAGGGTTTTCGGCAGCAAATTTTTTCATAAAGGCAACCAGCGTTTCCACACCTTCTAGAGGCATTGCGTTATAGATGGAGGCACGCATGCCGCCTACGGAGCGGTGGCCCTTCAAATTTTTCAGTCCTGCGGCGCCGGCCTCGGAGGCAAATTTTTTATCCAGTTCTGCATCTCCAGTAACAAAGGTGACGTTCATCATGGAGCGGTATGCTGGGTCAACCGGAGCTATGTAATAGTTCTGACTATCCAGGTAATCATACAACAGGGCGGCTTTTTGTTCATTATGCTTCTTCATTTCAGAGAGTCCACCGATGGACTGAACCCACTCGCAAACCAGTTTCAGCATATAAATAGAATAACAAGGCGGAGTATTGTACATGGAATCGTTATCTGCCATCAACTTCCAATCCAGCATAGCAGGGGTTTCAGGACGCGCATTGCCCAGCAAATCTTCACGTACAATTACTACTGTTACGCCAGCGGGAGCCATATTTTTTTGCGCACCGGCGTAAATTACGCCAAAACGAGAAACATCAATCGGTTCGGACAGGATACAGGAAGACATATCTGCTACTAGAGGAATATCTCCTGTATCGGGAATTGCATTGTATTTTGTACCATAAATGGTGTTGTTGAAGCAAATGTGTACATAGTCTGCGTCCGGACGGAAGGTGTCCCGACCCAAAACGGGAATTTTAGAGAAATTATCATCTTTAGAAGAAGCAACAGCTTGTGCATCCCCAAACTTCTGTGCTTCTTTA
>CANRVI010000103.1 GCA_947643245.1 uncultured Clostridia bacterium
CGATCAGACGGATAAACGCCCAATTGATAGGGCCTAGAAAATCCGCCGCCGTAGTCTGTACATCCTCTGTAAAGGTAAACAGCAGCTGCGGAATCTGCCCCCGCCTGCCACATCGTCCAAGGCGCTGGGCAAAGCTGGAAACATTGATAGGCGCCCCCACTTGCACCACCTGATCCAGAGATCCGATATCCATTCCCAGTTCCAACGTCACTGTAGCCCCTGTGACGATCTTCTCCTCTGAGGACTTCATTTCATCTTCCGTTTGCTCCCGAAGCATAGCAGACACATTTCCATGATGGACCCGATACACATCCGGCGCCTTACTTTTTGCGGCAATTTGACGCAGATTTGCCACTACAAATTCTGTTTCCTCTCTGGAGTTGGTAAAGATAATTGTTTTTTTATCCAAGGTCATTCGAAACAGGTATTCAAAATGCTCCCGGTCTCCTGCATCGCCTACCTCACTGGTTGTCTCTCCCTGCCGAACAAAGCGGTTGACAAAGAGACGGATGCTCCTCTTTTCTGCATGGCTCACCGGAGCGATGCAGTCACGGCCGCTTCCTGTATTCAGCCACTTTTTTGCAAGGGTCAAGTCACCTAACGTAGCACTTAGACCAATTCTTCTGGGAATATTTCCTGTAATCCGCTGCAGCCGTTCCAGCAAACACAGCACCTGCACCCCTCGACAGTCCCGCATAAAATGATGTACCTCGTCAATGATTACATATCGAAGGTCGGAAAATAGCTTTAAACAAGATCCTCGTTTGTTTATCAGGAGACTCTCCAGAGATTCCGGCGTAATCTGTAAAATCCCCGCAGGGTGCTTCACAAGCGAATTTTTCTTTGCCTGGGATGCATCTCCATGCCATTTACACACAGGAATATCCGATTCCAAAATAAGCTGCTCCAGCCGTTTAAACTGGTCGTTGATTAAAGCCTTTAAGGGACTAATATAGAGCACTCCTACCGAAGCAGACGGATGATTGTATAACTCCGTGAGAACCGGTAGAAAAGCCGCTTCTGTCTTCCCTGACGCTGTGCCAGAGGAAAGCAGCAAATTGGCATCCGTATCAAAAATCACATCGCACGCGGCTACCTGGATTCCACGCAATTCTTTCCAATGATTGTTATAAATGTAATCCTGTATAAACGGCGCAAGCCGTGCAAATGCATCCATTATATTTCAAACCCCACAAAATCGCCGTGTATCTCTTCATCTGACAGACCGCCCTTGGCCAATGCAAAGCTGTTGCTGCCCAAAATTTGGGCAATGGTTTTATCTGGGTTTTGATGCAGAATATTGATCAGTTCTACAAAGTCGCGGATAATCTCTCTGGGAGTAATATGGGTATCGGCGCCCACACGGTTATATTCCACATTCAAAAAGTAGAGAAGATCCTCATGGGTCAGCGCCGGTACATAATCATACAAGCCAGCATGTATATCTCGCAGTTTTTCCACCAAAACATACATTTCTTCCTGAGTAAGCATGGAAAGTCGGATAATGGGTGCAGATAAATCCCGCACATCCTCCGATGCAAAGTGCCCCTCAGACAAACGGGAACGCAGCGCTTCATAACTGAAAATTCCCTTGTACCGGTCCTCTACACACTGGGGAGTACAGCCCATCAAAAAGCCAATATGCCTGGCTTTTCCCTGAAGCGTATCGTTATACATGGTCAGCATTTTTTCATAGTTATTTTGACGGGTGATAGAATTGGGGATTTTAAAAATATTGACCAGCTCGTCTACCATAACGAGAATTCCTGCATATCCTGCCCGCACCATAAACGCAGCAAATACCTTTAAAAAGTCATACCAGGTCTCATCAGTAACAATATAATTGATAGCCAATTCTTCTCTGGCTTCCTTTTTGGAAGTATACTCTCCGCGAAACCACTTAAGCACATTGGATTTAGCAGCGACATCATCTTCCTTATACGCCCGCCAGTAAGCGGCCACTGCCTTAGCAAATTCAAAGCCGCTGACCATCCCTTCAAGCTCTCCCGTCACCCCATAAATTCGCTTTTCAACCAAGTTGTCAAAGGATGGGTCATTGATATCGCATTCCATAGCAACCTGCGTCTGAATCCCAGAAATCCATTTCTCCAGAATTAAAGGCAGAGCGCCTCCATCCGGCTTAGACTTAACCGATATATTGCGAATCAACTCTTTATAAGTGGCCAGTCCCTGTCCTTTTGTACCGGCAAATCGCCGTTCTGGAGAAAGGTCCGCATCCACCACCACAAAGCCGCGCGCCGTTGCATAATTGCGAATAGTCTGCAGGAGAAAGCTTTTACCGCTGCCGTATTTCCCAACAATAAAACGGAAGGTCGCGCCTCCATCTGCTATTATATCGATATCGTGCAGAATTGCATCGATTTCTCTGGCACGACCTACAGTGATATATTCCAACCCCACTCTAGGCACGACGCCCCCTTTCAGGGCATTTATAATTGTACTTGCAATTCGTTTCGGAACCCGCGTCTCCATCAGTTTTTCACCACTTCCATTAGTTTTTCTTTATATTCATCATACACAATCACTGTATTTCCCATCTCCAGAATCGTGTCTCCTATAATATCCATGGCCTTTCCATTGATCCCGTCCAGCAAAACCTCCAGCATAATTTTGCTGTCTCTGGCCACGTCCTTCACACTTTTCCCTACAAGCGCTGCCCGCAGTGCTGTGGCTTCTATATCTGTCAAGCTGGAAAAAAACTCCTGCCACGGATTTTCTTCTAGTATCGGCATAGGAGTATTGGAACAAACGGGCTTTTCTGCTCTATAATCTTCTTCCTCCGGAACAATCAGCTTATCCTGGGTTTCCAGTGCTTCCTGTCGAATACGGCTGACTGCCGCCGTATCTACGCGTACCTCTGTTCGGTTTCGGAGTGCCAGAAAGGCCCGTACTCCTTCTGTGATCTTCTCTGGAAAAGAAATTCCTACGCCCTGCAGCCGATTCAATATTTTAGGGCTGCACATGTCTGGAGAACTGCGAAGCTTGTACCGAAAATGCAGCACAGTACGCAAGGCGGCCTCCATTTCTTTTATGATATATCCGATCAGGCATTTTCCCTCATCCTTCAGCAATACCGAACGATATGTCCACCGATTGTCTGTACAAATGTACTCCTCCCGCGGGGACAGTTTTGCAACACGATCCTCCTGTTTTAGATACGGATAAAATAAAGCTCCTCCAAAAGGTTTCCAATCTGATTCCTTATGCATAGGATAAAATATAAAGTCCTCAAAAATTTTCTTTTTTTCTCTGCACAGCTTTCGCAAATAGGAAAGAAGAAAATAAAAACAGTCGTCAATTAGCGGCTTGGTTTCGTCTGTATAAAAAATAG
>CANRVI010000104.1 GCA_947643245.1 uncultured Clostridia bacterium
AGAAAGAAAATGCCTTTTGGTATCTGCCAAGTAGGGAAAAGCTTTCGAAATGAGATCACTCCCGGGAACTTCACCTTCCGAACCAGAGAATTTGAGCAGATGGAACTGGAATTTTTCTGCAGACCTGGAGAAGATTTGGAATGGTTTGCTTTTTGGAAGGAATACTGTCATCAGTTTCTCCTTTCTCTGGGCCTTACCGATGAAAATTTGCGTCTGCGGGATCATGAACAGGCAGAATTGAGTCATTATTCTAACGCCACAACTGACTTTGAATATTTATTTCCTTTTGGTTGGGGAGAACTGTGGGGTATTGCTGACAGAACGGACTTTGACTTGAAGGCGCACCAAAACGAATCCGGAGAATCAATGGAGTATTTTGATCCTGAATCCGGCGAAAAATATATTCCTTATGTAATTGAACCTTCTCTTGGTGCAGATCGTGTGGCTCTTGCCTTTTTGATTGACGCATACGATGAAGAAGTAGTAGACGCTGAGAAGAATGATACTCGTGTCGTACTCCATCTGCATCCTGCGTTGGCGCCCATTAAGGCTGCAGTGCTTCCGCTTTCTAAAAAGCTTACAGAAAAAACAGAAGAAATCTATACCCAACTGGCAAAAGAATACCGCATCGAATTTGATGAAACAGGTTCTATTGGTAAGCGGTATCGTCGGCAGGACGAAATTGGCACACCTTTCTGTATTACTTATGATTTTGATTCGGAAGAAGATGGCTGTGTTACGGTACGTGAGCGAGATTCTATGAAGCAGGAGCGGATCGCAATTGCTGATTTAAACGCCTATTTGGCAGAGAAACTTGCATTTTAAGAAAAGAGGATTCTACAATGACCTTTACGATACAAAAGGGGGGGGCTGTGGCTGCCTGCAGCACCAAAGGCGGTGAGCTGACTTCTTTTCAGCATCAGGGAATCGAATATGTATGGCAGGGAGACAGCAGGTATTGGAGTGGGCAAGCCCCTTGCCTGTTTCCCGTTGTTTGTAGAGCAAAAGAGGACCGCGTGATTCTGGACGGAAAATCCTATTCAATGCCAAAGCACGGGATTGCCAGAAAAGCGGAGTATACGCCGGTTCTGGTGACGCCGGAACATGTTGTATTTCAGCTTCAGCAAAGTGCGAACAGTAAACAGGCTTATCCATATGATTTTACTTTAGAAATTATCCATCAGGTGATGGACGATGCTTTTTCTACTACATACCGGGTAACCAATACGGACACAAAAAGGATGCCGTTTTGTATCGGCGGCCATCCCGGTTTCAACTGCCCTTTGCGTGAGGGAGAGCAATTTTGTGATTACAGTATCCGATTTGCGGATGCCACCGGAGCGGTAGCGCATGTAACAGAACCGGGGAGCGGCTATATGGATCCGTATTCTCCTGCTTTGAATGTAATTCAAAATAATGAATTACCACTGCGATACAGTGATTATGACGATGATGCCATTGTGGTGGAAAACCTTCCACAAAAAAGCCTGCAACTTGTCAATAGAAATACTGGTCATGGTATTCAGTTTGACTTTGCGTCTTTTGACGCTATTGGATTCTGGACGCCAGTGAAAATGAACGCCCCCTTTATCTGTCTGGAGCCTTGGAATGGACTGCCGGGCGGATTGGACGAGACGCCGGACATGGCCGATAAAAAATATGTAAAGTATCTGGAGCCTGGGAAATCTTTTGAAACTGGGTATCAGGTGAGAGTGCTTTGAACGATAGTATGGAGACGTGGGATAAAAATCTCTGCAGTCCTTCTGTGGTGAGAGAACTTCTTGCAAAATATCATCTTGCACCTAAGAAAGGGTTCGGCCAAAACTTTTTGATTAATTCCAGAATTCCACAGGAGATCGCGGAATCTTCTGTGCCGGAAGAGGCATGGAATGGCAGCTGCGCCCAGCCACTATATGCCCTGGAAATCGGACCGGGACTTGGCGCCATGACGCGGCATCTTTCTGCGTTATATGATCGAGTTGCGGCAGTGGAAATTGATCGGGGCCTGATTCCTCTTCTGGAAGAGACCCTTGCGGACTGTACAAATGTGCAGGTGATCAATGAAGATTTTATGAAACTGGATGTGCCTGGATTTTTGGAGCAGCAGTTTGGTGGTGGTGCGGTGCATGTTTGTGCTAACCTTCCGTATTATATTACCACTCCTATTCTCATGAAGCTTTTAGAAGCGCAAAAGCCTTCCCAGCCGCCTCGGATTCAGTCTGTAACAATACTTGTGCAGACAGAAGTGGCGGATCGTTTGTGTGCACCTGCGGGTTCGGTTGCTTATGGGGCAATTACTGCGGCGGTTCGTCTTGCTGGGACTGCAAAGAAGCTCTTTTCCGTTTCAGCGGGCAATTTTTTGCCTCAGCCCAAAGTTGCGTCGTCTGTGGTACAGGTGCAATTATATCCAAACGGTATACGAGATGTTATAGACGGGCTGCCTTCAGACGATGCGACGTTAGACGCACTGATCGAGAGAGCTAAAGAGCTGATTTCTCTTGGTTTTGGGCAGCGGAGAAAAACATTGGTCAACGCGCTGGCTTCTGCATATACAAGAGAAGCTGTTACTGCAGCATTGGAGAAATTAAACTTGCGTGCTGATATTCGGGGGGAAAAACTATCGGCAGAGCAGTTTGTCGCGTTGGCGTGTCAGCTTACTTAATTATAAAGGAAGGGGAGCGTAAGGGAGTGTATCAACCAAGAAGTGAAGAGGAAAAGACCCAAGACATTCTATTTCACGAGATGCGTAGCAGTGCCCAGGACCATGTAGACATATTTTCTAAAAAGTATAAAAAAGTTCTGCTGATTACTTGTATTAGCGCAGTAATACTGTTCCTTGCGCTGTGTTCTTTTATGATGGCGGCGTACGACAATGAAAAGCTGATGAATCTTGTTTGTTTAATTGTGCTGTATGCTGTGCTGGTTACATTGACTTGGTTTGTAGCTGGCGGAGTGTTGTGCCGGTCCCTTCATAAGTTTGTCCGCTGGAGCACTGTACGCAGTAAATGGATAGATGCTCTGGAGCAGATGGATCGGGCAGAGGAAGAATATTTGAATGGCACAGTTTACGAGGATGATATGAAAAAAATAGAACATCGGTTGTCTTCTCTGGCTCAGAAAATCAATTCTATGGGTGCGGAAGACAAATAAAAAATAAAAGAACGCAGGAATTCCTGCGTTCTTTTATTTGCAATGTTATTTCCAGGGGAGCAGTGTATTTCCTTTAACCAAAAAAGCTGTTTTTGCAATGTTTGCCAGAGGGGCATCTGTCTTAGAATCAGAGTAAAAGTTTTGAATTGTCTCATTGTCATATTGGTCATAAAATCTGCGAACCTTTTCTTCA
>CANRVI010000105.1 GCA_947643245.1 uncultured Clostridia bacterium
GAGCAATATCTCCGCTTCTTTCGTTAGCATGCTGTACAATTTTCAACTACTGCATTTTGCAGGAGAGAATGGCGTTTCTGCATATGGTGTGCTTATGTATGTACAATTTATTTTTATCGCCATTTTTATCGGATATGCAATTGGAAGCGCCCCGATTATTAGCTATCACTTTGGTGCCAGCAACCACTCTGAAGTAAAAAATATGCTTGGAAAAAGTATAGGTTTGATGGGTATTGCCGGCATTTCACTTTCTGTACTGGCAGCTGTTCTTGCCTCCCCTCTGGCAAAGTTGTTTGTAGGGTATGATTTAGAACTATATCAGCTGACAAAACATGCGTTTCGTGTATTTTCCCTATCCTTTTTATTGGCAGGATTCAATATTTTTTCGTCATCCTTCTTTACCGCTCTGAATAATGGCGCTGTGTCAGCGACAATCTCTTTTTTGCGTACCCTCATATTTCAAGCGGCTGCGGTACTCATTCTGCCTGTATTCTTTGGGGTAGACGGCATTTGGTGGGCCATCTCAGCAGCAGAAATTTTTGCCTGTATTATATCTGCCATTTTTCTTTTTGCAAAAAGGAAAAAATATAAATATATGTAAAGAAAGCCACCGAATTTCGGTGGCTTTCTTTTCTTTGTTATTCCTCTCTGGTTTAATTTGTGTTCGAGGAATCTGATGAAGGTGCACTTCCGCCTTCCCCACCATTTCCAGGATCCCCGCCATTTTTACGGGCATTGTACAAAATAACCAGTATAATTCCTGCGGCGACCACAAGCAAAATAATGCCGACAATCAAAATAATTCTCTTCATACCCGCATTTTTTTGTGCGTCATCTTCATTCTCAGGCTGTGTAGAATCCGTTGCAGGTAGTGTTTCAGTTACAATTTCAGTTACAGGATTCCCTGCTTCATCATACTGTGTATCTCCATTACTATCTGTAACCACACTGGTAACAACCTCTGTTACATACTTGCCGTCTTTATCCGTAACAGCATAGCTTTCGTCATCAGTCACATGCTTTGTTACAGGCCGCCCAGTGGTATTTTCTGAATTATCATTCGTTCCAGATACATCACCTGTAGTTGGGTCTTTTGCAGGTGCAGTTGCAGCCGAGTCAGTAACCTTTATTGTTGCAGCATCTCCGATATTAACGGTGACATCCTCCTGTTTATAGCCCGGTAAAACCTTTAAAATCCAGTTGCCGTCAGGCAGATTAATAGAAATATTGTGAGAGCCATTAGGAGCAGCCTCTAAAATTTTAAAATAAAATGTCGCCAAAACGCCTGTTTTATCTGTATTTTCATCGGTGTTATACTGTGCATAAAACCGATAATTTCCGGTAGGTGTAATCCGACTCTTTACAAATGCAGCATCACTAAACATTTCCACATCTCCCAGCTGGAAGTAAGAAGGATTATAGACTACATCAAGTCCGCAGCACCAAAGCCCCGGATTTTCATCCATATATAGCTGAACTTCTACTATATCGCCAGGCTTTCCTTGGGCTCCCTTGATGGAAATAGAAACAGAATTTTCTGCCGCGAACACCTGTACTGCAAACAACGACAACAGCAATGCAGCAGTCAATATCGATGTAACAAGCTTTTTCATGGTATCCACCATGCCTTTCTTTTAATGTAGCGCCCAAAGGCGATTCAATTTACCTGGATGCTGTAGTTAGGCGCTTCCTTTGTAATATTGATATCATGAGGATGGCTTTCACGCAAGCCCGCGCTGGAAATTTTTACAAAGTATCCTTCCGCTTTCATCGTCTCAATATCAGGGGCACCACAGTATCCCATACCGGCACGAAGACCGCCCATCAACTGATAAATGGTATCAGACAGCGGTCCCTTGTAGGGCACACGACCCTCCACACCTTCCGGTACAAGTTTTTTTGTATTTTCTTGGAAGTATCTATCCCGGCTCCCATGTTCCATAGCTGCGATGGATCCCATTCCGCGGTATACCTTAAATTGGCGCCCCTGATAAATTTCAGAAGTTCCGGGGCTTTCCTCACATCCTGCAAACAAAGAGCCAATCATAATAGCATTGGCGCCTGCCGCAATGGCCTTAGGCAGGTCTCCGGAATATTTTACACCGCCGTCTGCAATAATCGGAATACCCGCCTCGCAGGCAACAGAATAAGCATTCATAACCGCAGTCAGTTGAGGCACGCCAATACCGGCCACCACTCTTGTAGTACAGATGGATCCAGGACCAATACCTACTTTGATTGCGTCCGCACCAGCAGAAATCAAATCTCTGGCAGCCTCCGCAGTGGCAATATTCCCTGCAATCACCTGCGCATCAGGAAATGCATCCTTGAGTTTCCCCACACATTGAATAATATTTCGAGAATGTCCATGTGCACTGTCCAGAACCAGATAATCTGCGCCAGCCTGCAGCAGTGCGCCTGCACGGTCTAAAATATCCGCTGTAACACCTACAGCCGCGCCGCAAATAAGACGCCCCGCGCTGTCTTTTGCTGAATTAGGATATCTGGAAGCTTTTTCAATATCTTTAATAGTAATAAGGCCCTTCAGACGGAAATTTTCGTCTACGATAGGGAGCTTTTCCACCTTTGCCTTGCACAGAATTGCCTTTGCTTCTTCCAGCGTTGTTCCCTCTTTGGTAGTAAGCAAATTTTCCTTCGTCATAACCTCATGAATCGGAATGTTATAAGACGGCAGGAAACGAAGGTCCCGGTTTGTTATTATGCCTACCAGCTTTCCATCCCCATCGCAAATCGGAACGCCAGATATTTTATATTTGCCCATCAGCTCGTCCGCTTCGTAGACAAAGTTGTCCGGATGAAGGAAAAACGGGTTGGTAATAACGCCGTTTTCGCTTCTCTTCACACGTTCCACCTGGTCAGCCTGCTCTTCAATGGACATGTTTTTATGAATCGTTCCAGCACCGCCTTCTCTAGCCATTGCAATGGCCAGTTCACTCTCTGTAACGGTATCCATCGCTGCACTGAGCAACGGTATATTCAGCGTTATTTTTTTTGTAAGCTTAGTCTGTAAATTGATCTCTGATGGCAGCACATCGCTTTTACGCGGAACCAAAAGTACGTCATCAAAGGTCAGACCTTCATATGCAACCTTGTTTTTCAATTCAACCATACGCCGTCTCCCTTTATATAATTATATTTATTATATAGCAACGCCCCCACGATGTCAAGAGATGCGTTGACTGGAAATAATTTTTTATGGAAAACCTTGGTTTTTATCTTGTTTTT
>CANRVI010000106.1 GCA_947643245.1 uncultured Clostridia bacterium
AGGCAGCCGGTCGGGTAAAGGAATCGGTAGGTGCTGATATCGTATATGCGCAGCTTCTGCCGGAAGAAAAATTTGAAAAGATAGAAACTTTGTGCAAGAGCGGAAAAAAGTTATTGTATGTAGGAGATGGAATCAACGATACGCCGGCTTTGGCTCGGGCAGATATAGGCGTGGCTATAGGCGTGCTTGGCAGCGACGCCGCGGTGGATACAGCGGATGCGGTACTGATGGATACAGACTTGACACGCCTTGCAGATGGTGTGCGGCTGGCCCGTAAAACATTGGGAATCGTTCGCTCTAATATTACCTTTTCTCTTACGGCAAAGCTGTTGGTACTCCTTTTGGCGGCATTAAATCAGGTCGGTATGTGGGGCGCTGTACTGGCTGATGTAGGAGTATCTATTTTGGCTGTAAGCAATTCTATGCGTTTGCTCCGGTATGGAAACAAGAGATAAAAAGAGCGCCCTAGGGCGCTCTTTTGCGTTATCTTTATTTCTTTCGCCGGCCGGATGTGATCGCATTGGAGGATATTGGGGCTGGAGGATTTTCTGCAAGTGCAGTTTTTCTTTTCCGGCGGGACCACTTACGAAAGATATATTTATTGATCTCCGCTCCATATATTAAAATCATCATACAGATATATAACCACAGCATTAGGAATACAATGGCTGCAAGACTTCCATAAAGATATGATGCGGTTGGAAAGTATCGAATATACAGAGAGTAGAAATAGGAGAATAAAACCCATCCCAGAGCTGCGAAAACAGCGCCGGGCATTTGAGCCAGGTATCCACGTGGGAGCTTGTCAGAAAGACCAATATAAGCATCTTTAGATAGACGTTTGCCTTTTTTTGAGGCAGTATTGTAAATTAGGGCAAAAAAAAGCGTGAGAACAATGATAAAAACGATGGTGCTACATTGGATAATGATATCAAAAATCATAGTGGCAATGGGATAGCGGCTCTCACAAAAACCTCGAATGGAATCTGCGAATACCAGGGCTACCAGCGAGCCAAGAATCGTTAGGATAAAAGAAAGGGTATAAAAAAGAGAGCGCAGAATATCAAAAAGAAAATTTTCGTTGATACGGATGCCGTAGGCCCTCCAGATCCCGCGAATCACTGCATTGACCCCGCGGGATGAACTCCACAAAGTGGAAATTGCAGTGATCGATACAAGGGAGATTCCTGCTTTTTCCGTTACTTCTGCAAGTACAGACTGCAACAGGGAGCCGACATCACCGGATATTTGATTTTCAATCCAGCCGACAACCCAGTCTACATCAATCACATATTTTGCCAAACTCAGAAGCAAAATAATAAAGGGAATGACGGAAATGATAATAAAAAAGCTGGCCTGTGCGGCATAGACGTTGACCTGGTCGCCAACAATTTCTATTATTATGTCTATAATCTCCTGCCGGATTTTTGCAAAGGAGATCACCTTTGATTTTTTCATTTGAGAAAAGTGCCCTCCTTTATCAAATAAATGGCAAACAAATCTAGTATATTATAATCTTTTCATCTTTTCTTGTCAATCGGGTAAACATTGACAGAAACATTCCCGCATGGTATCATATACGCAAAAGCCATAGTATTATGCAAGGTTGGAGTATTTATGTTTTATATAGGATGTCATCTTTCTGTTTCTGATGGATACGCAGCCATGGGAAACACCGCCCTTTCCCTTGGTGCAAATACCTTTCAATATTTTACCCGTAATCCAAGGGGTAGAGGTTTCAAACGTCCGGATGCGGCAGATGTAGCAGAACTTGTTTCGTTTATGAAGGCGCATGGCTTTGCGCCGCCTTTAGCCCACGCGCCGTATACGTTAAATCCCGCTTCTGAAGTAGACCGAATCCGGGACTATACCCGAGAGGCTATGGCGGAGGATATTTCTGTGCTGGAGGAAATCCCTGGCGCACTATATAATTTTCATCCCGGTGCCCATGTAGGGATTGGCGTGGAAGCCGGAATTGCCAATATTGCCGCGACCTTAAACGCGGTGATTACGCCGGGCCAGAGTACTACGCTGCTTATTGAGACTATGGCTGGAAAGGGTACAGAGCTTGGCAGAACCTTTGAAGAGGTTCGGGCGATTATAGACAGTGTGGACGCATCTGTTCGGCCTCACGTGGGCGTATGCTTGGATACCTGTCATATATCGGACGGCGGCTACGATATTGCTGAAGAGACAGATGCGGTTCTAGAACATTTTGATCATACAATCGGAATTCAATTACTGCGGGCTGTACACCTGAACGACAGCAAAAATCCAGTGGGTGCTGCCAAGGACCGTCATGAGAAAATCGGAGAAGGATTTTTAGGCCTTACGGGGATTACAAAAATTATCAATCACCCATTACTGCGGGACTTGCCCTTTTATTTGGAAACACCCAATGAATTGGACGGATACGCCAGAGAAATCGCCCTACTACGCAGTCAGCGTACAGAAACAAAAGGATAAAGTGAAAAAGGACTAAAAAAGAGGGGGAACCCCTCTTTTTTAGCTAATCGTATGAAAAGATGATTGCATCAAATGGGATATATACGCCCCAAGGAGCTGATTTTCCGGCAGTGTAAAATCCGGATCCTCGGCAATTAAAGCTGCAGCGGCTTGTACGGCAGCAGAAATAAGAGCGGTGTCGCTGCAGCCGGCGGAAAATACTAGCGCTGGTCCCCCATGCTGCCGGAAGGTTCCTTCTGAAGAGAAAAAGTCTCCTGGCCCCCGCAGACGCAGATCCTCTTCTGCAATTTGAAATCCGTCGTTGGTGCGGCACATGACAGATAGACGTTGCTGAGAGGTGTCCGTGACCGCATCCGATACCAACACGCAGTAAGATTTTGCTTTGCCACGGCCAACTCGTCCTCGCAGCTGATGCAGTTGTGCGAGTCCAAAGCGTTCTGCATTTTCCACGATCATCAAGGTAGCCTGCGGCACGTTGACACCTACCTCAATCACCGTTGTGGAGACCAGCACATCCGATTCTCCTTTATAAAAAGCATCCATAGCCCGCTCTTTTTCGGATGCTTTCATTTTGCCATGAACCAGGCCTACGGTAAGTTCCGGAAGCATAGATTGCAGCATTGCCGCATGTTCTGTGGCGGATTTAAGGGGAAG
>CANRVI010000107.1 GCA_947643245.1 uncultured Clostridia bacterium
TATGGAGGTTCGGCATTGATCATACTTATGGGAGAAATGGGGATGCTTTTGTCTATTTCAAAACATTCTTATCAAAAGAAGTAAAACGGAGAAAGGCAGGCAATGTATGCGTGTATTAATGACCGGTGGCGGAACGGGGGGACATGTGAACCCGGCAATCGCCATTGCAGATACCATTCGGGAAAATATACCGGATGCGAAGATCGCTTTTGTGGGCACAGACAGAGGTATTGAAAATAAGCTTGTACCAGATGCGGGATACACTTTGTATCATGTAAATGTAATGGGGTTGCGGCGCAGTCTCTCGCCGCGAAATATTAAAGCGGCATATCTGGCGCTGACTTCCCCAGGCAAAGCACGTCGAATTATTCGGCAGTGGAAGCCGGACATTGTTATTGGAACGGGAGGTTATGTAAGCTGGCCGGTGGTGAAAGCTGCTGCAGGAATGGGTATCCCGACAGCCCTCCATGAATCTAACGCGGTGCCTGGAATGGCAGTGAAAATGCTGTCGGGGGTGGTAGACCGGATTTACTTGAACTTTATAGAAGCAGGGGAAGGGCTCCATTGTTCTCAAAAGCTTCTTCATGTAGGGTGTCCTCTGCGGGGAGGCTTTGCTGGAATCTCAAGAGAAGCTGCTCGCAGAGAATTGGGGATTCCTGATAGAAGCATATATATTTTGTCCTACGGCGGCAGTCTCGGCGCGGAGAAGGTTAATGCGGCAGTGCTGGAACTAATGGAACAGTATACCGGAGGAAGGGAGCATGTCCTGCATTATCATGCTACAGGGTCAATTGAAAAAGATATTGCTGCAGAATGGTTTCGTGATAAAAAGTTGGAGCGATTTGACAATCTCCAGCTGACAGAATACATTTTTGATATGCCGCGTCGCATGGCAGCGGCAGACATTGTGATATGCCGTGCCGGCGCTATGACGATTTCAGAGCTTGCAGCAGCAGGAAAGTGTGCAGTATTGATCCCATCTCCAAACGTGACTAACAACCAGCAGTATAAGAATGCAAAGGTACTTGCAGACAAGGGCGCGGCAACTTTGCTTTCAGAAAATGAAAAACTTGGGGAAAACTTGCAGAATGTAATTTCCAAACTGGTGGAGAATGAGGATTTGCGTCGACAGCAAAGCGAAAAAATTGGTGGGTTTGCGGTGGCGGATACTAACAAACGCATTTTCCAGGATATACAAAAACTAATTCAAAAAAGAAAATGAGCTGATTTTATAAGGGGGTGAGAAAAATGGGCAAATCAGCAGAAGCATACTATGCAGAACGAGTGCAGCAGCTTTTGGAACTGCAAGCAGCGCAGCGCCGCAATCCGCAGCTGTCTCCTCATAGAACAACACAGCCCCCATACAGACCTTCTATCGTAACGGACAAGTCTAAGGCGGACACGGGCAGAGCATATTATGATGGATTCCGCTCCCGCATACAGCAAAATCTGCATTATGCAAAAGAGGCTGCCCAGTCCGGCCATCAAGATACGCATACATCGCCACCAAGACAGCAGGGCCGTGTCGGCAGCCAGATGAAGTCTAAAGGCAGTCCGCGTCCTGAAAGTCAGCAGGGGCGCTGGATGGACAGGCCCCTGGAAGAAAAAAAGCGCGTAGAAGCATATCAGCGTGCCTCGCGAGGAAGAAGACGGCGTAAACTGCGAGAGACTCTAATATCTGTAGCTTTGGTTTTTGGAGTGTTTGTGGTCCTTTGCGTTGTCACATATCAGCTTTTATTTGTAATACGCAGCTTAGATACTGATGGCAGCAGCCAGTACACGTCAGAGGAAATTCTTTCCGCCTGTGGTATCGACATGGGGGATCATTTATATTCCTTTAGTTCTCGCGTTGTACAGGAAAAGATAATGCTGCAATGTCCTTATGTTATGGCGGTAGATGTACAACGCACGCCGCCAGGTTCCATTTCTTTTTTTATTGAAGAAGAAACGCCGGTGTATTATGGAGAATTTTATGGAGAGTTTTGGGAAATTTCGGCCTCGCTTCGTATGCTGGATCCTATTTCTCAAACAGACGCAAAAGAGCAGGGCTTGATTAAATTAAAACTTCCGCGAGTTCGGGAGGCTGTGTCTGGCAAGAAGCTCATATTCTCTAGTGAGCGCAGCGACATATATATGCAGACTGTGTTGAATGCGCTTGCTGATTCAAATCTGGCGGGCCGTATCAGTATGATCGATTTACGCAGTGCCCATGAAATCGCAATGGCTTGTGATGAAAAGTATAAACTTTTTTTGGGGAACACAGATGTAATAGAAACAAAACTGCGTTTGGCTGTCGCCGTATTGGAAGACGAATTGTTTTTGGGGGACAACAAAGCCAGTATAGATCTGACAGATTTGAATGCCACTAGCGTAATTATTGATAATCAGTTGGACTTGGAATAATATATGCAATTGCAGAAAAAATGCTGTTCTGCAATTGTAAATTTTGGAAAAAATGAGTTTGTTTTCCGAACAAAACTGGATTTTTTGCAAAAAAATAAAATAAAAACGAAAAAATATTGCAAAACATCTTGCAAATTTCGCCAAGTCAGTATATTATAGTAATATATGTAATTCTGCCTGCATGTATACATACAGATTTGCAGGTTGTTGCCCCAATCTATTATGGAGGATTTAAAAACATGCCTTTTGAACTGGATGAAGAATTTGAAAGCGGCGTAAATATAAAAGTTGTAGGCGTTGGCGGTGGTGGAAACAACGCGGTGAATAGAATGATCACAACCAATGTGCGCGGAGTGGATTTTATTGCCGTCAATACGGACAAGCAGGCGCTGCAGCATTCTACTGCGACCCATAAAATCCCTATTGGTGAAAAAATTACCAAAGGGCATGGCGCTGGCTCTAATCCGGAGGTTGGCGCAAAGTCGGCTGAAGAAAGTATTGAGGAAATCAAAACGGCCATTACCGGCGCGGATATGGTGTTTATTACCACTGGTATGGGAGGCGGCACAGGAACAGGAGCTGCTCCTATTGTTGCACGGATTGCAAAAGAGATGGGTATGCTCACCATTGGTATCGTTACGAAGCCCTTTGCGT
>CANRVI010000108.1 GCA_947643245.1 uncultured Clostridia bacterium
CTTTTGTTTGCTTCTATTATACCACCTCTGTCAAACTTGTGTAGACACTATCTAGTGCTCTCATTATTTCACCTCCGGAATCAGCGACTCAAATACTGTCCAATCTATACCAGAGATATCCATTATGGTTTCTGGAAGCAAGTGGATATAATATTCTGTGCTGGCGAAACTCTTATGTCCCATATAGGCTCTTAGATAGGGCAACATCGCATATAAATCCCTTTTTTCAGTCACCCAACGCTGGATTATGGTTGTCGCAAATCTATGCCGTAAGTCATATGGGCGCACACGGGCAAACGCCGCGTTTCCGCGCCCGTTGTCAGCTTTTCTGCAGCAGTACCTGAAAAGCCGGCCCAATTGTTGCGCGGTATAAGGCTGGTTATTCTCACCCGGGAAAAAATAAGGATTATCTGCTGCAATGATACGCCATTTTTGCTCATACTCCACGCAGAGTTTTCGCATATCATCACTCATAACCACAATCCGCTCCTTCTTTTGCTTGTTGTGGACAATGAGAATGCTGCCGGAGGTTAAATCAACATGTTCCCGTTTGAGTTCCCGTCCTTCATTGGGCCTCAATCCACATGTATACAATAGCCGAAACAGCACCGGAGCAACAACATTGGTATAAGAGTTGGGGTGCGGATAGTCTATATGATCTGCGGCAATAAACAGTTCTTGAAGCTCTTTATTAGTCAAAATTTGAGGGCTTGACCTTGTCCTAACCGGAAGTACATTATTGGGTAAAATATAAGCGGGTTTACTTTCAGCAGCTATAAACTTCCCAAGCTGCCTAACGGCAACTGCATTATGCTCAACACAGTTATGCCGCTCCTTTTCATTGGTCAGCCAGTCTAATATAATTTCTCTGGTCAGTACAGTGGCATTCTGGTAATACTTCCTGCAGAATTGGTCAAACACAGACAAAAGATATTCATATGTCGTTACTCCGATTTGCTCTCTAAATGCGATCATTGCCAGGATGTCATTCGCAAAGCCGCTTGAAAACTCATACATCAAAACGGCCTCCTTGAGGTTCTATTCCCTCCAAAGAAAGCGCACATTCTTTCAAATTTACGGTATCCACAGCAATATAGGGGATGGAGGAATCTATATTTTTATGTCCCAAAACTTGGGATACAGCTGTAATGGGAATGCCAGCTGTGATCATATCGCGGCCAACAGCTCTGCGGAGCGCATGGATTCCATTGTTGTGGTGAAACCCAGCCCTTTTCCTTCTGCCGGTGTAAATATTCCCGATACTCTGGTAGCATTTAAATGCTTTGTATGGAGCAATCGTGGTGAGAAAGACATGTTCATCCTCGTATTGCGGTCTACCTAATGCTGTAACTCTCCCGTTTAGAATGTAGTCCATCAGTGCCTCGCCAACGTCCGCAGTTAGCGGCAGAGTCAACACTTGCCCCGTTTTTTTCTGAACGATCCGTATCTCGCCTACAGTCCAATCTATATCTGAAAGTTTTAACTCCGCAATGTCAGATTGCCGCAAGCCTGTAATTGCCGCAAGCAAAATAATTGCGAAATCGCGCTTTCCAACAGGTGTGGACCGGTCTATGGATGCTAGCACCTTTGCGGTTTCCTCCTGTGGTACGGGCTGTTGAATCTTTTTAGACACTGGAATTCGAAAGCGGAATGCTTTTTCCATTGACGAACCAATTACGCCCTGCTGATGTAAATAAACATAGGTTTTTTTCAATTGCCCTCGCCGACAAACAACAGTCTGTCCAGAGTATGTGGAAATGCACCGAACCAGATATTCTCTAAGTATTTTCTCGTCGACCTCTTCAAGTGTATCAAATCCATTTTGTTCCAGCCACCCAAAATGCCGCCTAATGTTCCCGGTGTACATACTCTGTGTGGATGCCCCCCAATCGTTAGCTTTTGTAAGAGCAGGAATCAATTGCTTGGCCAATCCCTCATAGTATGGATTCAAATGAATACGATTTTCCAGTTCTGGCCGTGCCCAGATTCCTGTAATTGCAAATTCAAGAAATCTTTCCGCGGCATTTACGCGGAACCGCATATTATTGTAGCTTATTTCCCCGGATTCGTATTTTCCCTTTGCAATTTCTGCATATTCTTTTACGATATCCTCCTCAATCGATTTTGCGCCACGATCTACATGCATCTTTACGATATGTGACAAGTTGTTTTCGTAGGTCCACCATGCTGTAATGGGCTTGTAACCGTAGCCGATCATTGACTCAACTGCACATAAGGCTAATTCTTGAATAGTCATTTCTGTCCTCCTGCAATATGATAGTCGGGAAAACCCGCACTACCTATTATATCGTAGGACTGCTTTGGCCCCAAGAGTTATCATGACTTTTCCTATCAACGATAATTTTTCAGCCTGAATCAGCTTGATTATTAACACGAATTACGGGGGCTATTTCACAGCCATTTCAACCCTTTGCTCCTGTAATTCGTGTTAATTATTTATTCGTGATAAGTCTACTGGATTTTTACAGCATCTCCATCCCCATCCCCTGCTCTCGCTGATACAGCTCCGCAGGATCTTCCCGCATCAGTTCCTCCAGCAGCAGTGTCCCATGGTAGGCCACATAGCCGCATTCCGTAAAGTGTCCTCCCTCCTGCCACGCCCGATCTTCTCCGAAGCTCTGGTAGTCGTAGAAGTCCCACAATTTTTCATCATATGCGTATTTACCGGACTTTTGGATCAGATATCTGCCGTATTCCTCCGCTGTATACACATTGGAGACAAAATCGAACAGATCCAGGTTTTCCGCAAGCTGGCAGAGGGCGTCGATACCTGACGCTTCTGTAAATTTCACCACCACCTCCAGCTTCTCCCGGTCCTCCTCTGTCATAGGCTCGACGGCCCGGCACAGCCGGTTCAGCCCGGGGAGGTCGCCGACAGTCAGACCGTCCAGGTTCAAGGCGACTGCGGCTCCCCGCAGTCCAGACAGCTCTACTATGAGGGAGATGTCCTGCCGGTCCAGTCCAGTCCGCTCGATCTCTCGCTGGAGCCGCCGGTCCGGCATGGGCAGGTCGAAGTGCCCC
>CANRVI010000109.1 GCA_947643245.1 uncultured Clostridia bacterium
AAAAGAGATCCGGACGAGTTGTTTGAACTGCGCCGGTTCAACCGGCCCCACGGGATATCCAGCGAGCGGTTTTTCAGCAAATGGGAAGACTAACGCTTACAGAAGATTTTTTCTTTGCCAAGCGGGGTCTTCTGGTGTGAGATAAGACAGGGGCACATCCAGCACGGTCATAGCGCCCCGTTTCCCTTCCTGATGCAAACGGACTGCAGCTCTGGCATATGCGGTGAGCACGCTGGCGGTAAATTCCGGGTTAGAGTCCAACTTTAGAGAGAATTCCATTACGTGTTGATTTTCACCGGTGCTTCCACTGCGGATTACCATGCCGCCGTGGGGCATTTTGCTGTGACACCGCTTCAATTCTTCTTCTGAGACGAACGTCACTGTGGTGTCATAGTCGGAAAAATAGTTGGGCATTTCTTTGATTTCCCGTTCGATGCGGTCTTTATCCGCGCCGTCCTTTGCTACCACATAGCATTCCCGCAGGTGCTTCTGGCGAGTAGTCAGCGTGGGATTTTTTCCATCCCGGACTGCTTGTACTGCTTCTTCCACCGGGACGGTATATTGAATGGCGTTTGCCACACCGCCAATTCGACGAATGGCGTCGGAATGGCCTTGAGAAACGCCTCTGCCCCAGAAGGTATAGTCGTTGCCTGTGGGAAGTGCAGCCAGAGACAGTTGGCGCATAATGGAAAACAGTCCGGGATCCCAGCCTACAGACAAGATGGAGAGGGTATCTTTGGCCGCGTCCTGCATGGATGTGAAATAATCAGGAATTTTAGCATGGGTATCAAAGCTGTCAATGGTGTTGAAAAGACGGGCAAAGACAGGACCCTGCTTGGGCAGATCGGTTGCGGAACCGCCGCAGAGGATTACGATATCCAATTCTCCCTGCATGCTTTTGGCATCATCCACAGACAAAATTTTTGCGTTAGGGGTATTTGTCTGCAGCGCTGCCGGGTCACGTCGGGTAAAAAACGCGCAAAGCTCCATGTCGACGGCGGCATTTACTGCTTTTTCTACACCGCGACCGATATTGCCGTAGCCTGCGATTCCAACTTTGATTTTTTCCATAATATATATGTTCTCCTTATTTAAAATATCAAATTTGATCAAACAAAACTTTTTTCAAAATATAAAAGCCACACACCAAACAGTGCGTGGCTTTGGGGGCAGCGTACTGCCGCTGGCCTGTCTGGCAGGATTTGAACCCGCGACACCTGGAATCGGAATCCAGTGCTCTATCCAGCTGAGCTACAGACAGATATGAAAAATACAGGGGAGTATACAGCCTTTTTGACTGCCCGCTTATTATAGCACAAACTTTTTGCTTTGTAAACCCATTTTTTATGAAAAGAAAAATATTTGCTATTAAGGATAAGTTGTGGTATACTGATAGTAGTTTATCAGGTGAAATGGGGGATACATATGCGCACAGACATCGAAATTGCCAGAGCGGCGAAAATGCGGCCTATTGGGGAGATTGCAGAAGGGCTTGGAATTTTGCCGGAGGAACTGGAGCCATATGGCCGGTATAAGGCAAAAATCAGCGACGATTTTATTGGGCGTACTGCAGACCGCCCAGATGGAAAACTTGTTCTGGTTACGGCTATCAATCCGACTCCTGCGGGAGAGGGAAAAACCACCACGACGGTGGGCCTTGGAATGGCTATGAAAAAAATTGGCCAAAATGCCGTGATCGCGCTGCGGGAACCCTCTCTTGGCCCTGTTTTCGGAATCAAAGGCGGCGCTGCCGGCGGCGGATATGCGCAGGTACTCCCTATGGAAGATATCAATCTGCATTTTACCGGGGATTTTCATGCTATTACAGCGGCAAACAATTTACTGTGTGCGATGATTGACAATCATATTCAGCAGGGAAACCCACTGGATATTGACGGGCGGCGTATTTTGTTTGGCCGGGTAACGGACACCAATGACAGAGCTCTGCGTAATGTGGTGGTGGGACTTGGAAAGCCGGTAGACGGCGTTCCAAGAGAAGACCATTTTATGATTACGGTTGCCAGCGAGGTTATGGCGATTCTATGTCTGGCAAGAGATTTGACGGATTTGAAACGCAGACTTGGAAATATCCTCGTTGCATATACAAGAGGGGGCGCGCCAGTATATGCTAAGGATCTTCATGCGGATGGAGCTATGACAGCTTTGCTGATAGATGCGCTTAAGCCCAATCTGGTGCAGACTATAGAAAATACTCCTGCTATCATCCACGGCGGACCGTTTGCCAATATCGCTCATGGATGCAATTCTGTCCGGGCTACCAAGTTGGCATTGAAACTGGGGGATTATGCTATTACAGAGGCGGGATTCGGTGCGGATTTGGGTGCGGAAAAGTTTTTCGATATCAAGTGCCGAATGGCGGGCCTGACTCCTGCAGCGGTAGTTCTGGTAGCTACTGTACGTGCTCTGAAGTACAACGGAGGCGTACCTAAGGATGCGCTAGCTGAAGAAGATGTAACGGCGGTACAGCGTGGCGGCGTCAATCTGGAAGCACATATTGAAAATTTGCAAAAGTATGGGGTGCCGGTTGTAGTTGCGGTGAACCGCTTCCATACAGATACAGAAGCGGAGCTGGAGACCGTACGCAGCATCTGTTTTGCAAGAGGCGCCCGGTGTGCTATGTCGGAGGTTTTTGCAAAGGGTGGCGAAGGCGGTATGGAACTTGCGCAAGCGGTTGTGGACGCCTGTGAGGAGCCTGCAAACTTTGCTCCGATTTATGAAGATAGCCTGTCTATTGAAGATAAAATTCGGCGAATCGCAACGGAAATTTACGGGGCCAGAGGCGTTCAGTTTGACTCGGCAGCACGTAAATCGATTCAGCAGATTGTGGAATTGAACCTGGAATATGGGCGATTCCCGGTATGTATGGCGAAGACTCAATACTCTCTGTCGGACGACCCTGCAAAGCTGGGGCGGCCTACTGATTTTGATATCACTGTGCGGGAAGTGCGCCTGTCGGCGGGCGCGGGTTTTATTGTAGCGCTGACTGGCGCGATT
>CANRVI010000110.1 GCA_947643245.1 uncultured Clostridia bacterium
GAAGCACCTCGCCGGGGCGCAACAGTGTGCATCCTTTCTCTGTCAGTCGGATGACGGTAGATTCTACACCAATGGAGCATTCTCCGCCGTCTAGAATCATATCCACTCTGCCGGAAAGGTCTGCCATCACATGGGCGGCAGTAGTAGGAGAGGGTGATCCGGAAAGATTTGCACTGGGTGCAGCAATCGGCACGCCTGCAGCCTGAATCAAACGACGGGCCGCGGGATGAGCCGGGCTGCGTACTGCCACAGTATTCAATCCGCCAGTAACGGAGTCAGGCACCAGCGTTTTTTTATCTAAAATAATCGTAAGGGGGCCAGGCATAAAATGCTTGGCCAGCCGATAATAAGCCGGCGTCGTAACAGCAAACGCCTCTGCGTCCCGCGGATCTGCCACGTGTACAATCAGAGGATTGTCCGATGGACGTCCTTTTGCAGCAAAAATCTTTTCTGAAGCAGTGGGATCTAGAGCATTTGCCCCAAGGCCGTACACCGTTTCTGTAGGAAAAGCCACCAAGCCCCCATTGCGCAAAAGCTGACCAGCCCGCTGAAAAATTTGCTCGTCACCTTCTCCAGTAAGAACGATTTGTTCAGTTTTCATCTGCACCGGATCCTTTCAGCCGTTGGGCAGCATCTGCAGTAGCCAGAGCATCAATCATTTGATCCAGGTTCCCATCAACAAAGCTATCCAAAGTATATAAGGTCAGTCCAATTCGGTGATCGGATATACGTCCCTGGGGAAAATTATACGTGCGGATCCGCTCGCTGCGGTCTCCTGTGCCCACTTGTCCCCGCCTCTCACCGGCAATTTGTTCCGCCTGTTTTTGCTGCTCTATATCGTACAGTTTGGTACGCAAAAGTTTCAACGCCTTATCTCGATTTTTGAACTGACTGCGTTCCTCCTGGCATTCTACAACAATTCCTGTAGGTTTGTGTATCATACGTACTGCAGACTCTGTTTTATTTATGTGCTGTCCACCAGCGCCGCTAGATTTACAGGTTTCCACAATCAAATCGGCTGGGTTGATCTCCACCTCAACCTCCTGCGCCTCACACAAAACGGCAACTGTAGCTGTAGAAGTATGAATGCGGCCAGAGGATTCCGTCTCCGGAACCCGCTGTACCCGGTGCACACCGGATTCATATTTTAAACGTGAATAGGCGCCTTCTCCAGATACCATAAAAGAAATTTCTTTATATCCTCCAAGACCTGTTTCATTTTGTGATAAAATTTCTGTTTTGAATCGGTTGCTTTCTGCATACATAGTATACATTCGGAAAAGCACCCCTGCAAAAAGGGCAGCTTCTTCTCCTCCGGCCCCCGCTCGAATCTCAACGATGACATTTTTGTCATCGTTGGGATCTTTCGGAAGCAGGAGAATCTTTAATTCTTCTTCTGTACGTGCAATTTGGTCTCGCAAGGTATAATACTCCTCCTGAGCCAAAGCGCGCAGTTCCTCATCCGATTCCGACTCCATTAGCTCAGCAGCATCGGTATAGTCCTGGGTAAATTTTTCGTATAAATCATACTTTTCCACCACCGGCTGAAGAGACTTATACTCCCGCATCCGTTTCGTATATAGTCCCATATCTGCCATGATCTCCGGCTTTGCGAGCTCCGCTTCTATTTGAAGAAACCGGTCTTTTACTTCCTTGAGTTTGTCAATCATATATCCTCATTTACAAAATGCCAGAAAGGCCCTGTATGTTTCATACAGATCCAGTTTGGAAATCACTTCAAAGGGCGCATGCATGGACAAGACTGGCACACCCAAATCTACTGTATCGATATTTTCATTGGAAATATATTTGGCAACCGTACCTCCACCGCCTTCATCAATTTTGCCAAGTTCCGCAGTCTGCCATAATACATTGTCCCGAACAAACATATCGCGAATTTTTCCTATATATTCGGCGCTGGCATCATTCGTTGAATATTTTCCCCCACTGCCGGTATATTTTGACAGTACCACGCCGCTGTTAATCATAGCGGCATTACGCTTTTCAAATACTTCGCTATATAAAGGGTCATATGCAGCATTTACATCGGCTGACAAACACATAGAATTGCTTCTTGTCAGTGCAGCGTTTGCGCCCAGTGTCCTGCACAGCTCTCCAATCAAGTCTGTTAAAAGTGCGCTTTGCATACCGGTTGTTCCATCGCTGCCTGTTTCTTCTTTGTCAGCAAGAACGCATATGACTGTATGGGCACTGTCATCACTGTCGATTAGCGCTGTCAGCGCCGGGTAAGCACATACCTTATCGTCATGACCATATGCACCGATCATGCACCGATCCAACCCAATATCTACCGGCCTTCCTGCCGGGACAGCACACAGCTCCGCTGTCATAAAATCGCTTTCCACAATTCCATACTTTTCGTTGAGAATTCGCATCATATTCAGCTTGACCCTGTCCTCTCCCGCTACAGGAGCACCATCATCATCCAGCAAAGGAGACGCGCCAATTAAAAGGTTCAGTCCTTCCCCCGCAAAGGCTTTATCCAAAGGCTTTGCACCTTGTGTTTTTCCAAGATGGGGTAGCAAATCTGTAATTACAAATACAGGGTCTCCCGCATCCTCACCAATGTTGACTTCAACCGTTTCTCCTCCCTGTTTAGTGACGACACCATGCAGCGCCAGCGGGATAGTAGGCCAGTGATATTTCCGAATACCGCCGTAATAGTGAGTTTTTAAATATCCCATACCCTCCTCTTCAAAAAGCGGATGCTGTTTTAAATCCAGACGGGGGGAGTCGATATGAGCCGCACTGATACGTATACCGTTGCTAATGTCCTCACTGCCGATACGAAAGGCAAACAATGCTTTTCCACGATTGTTAAGATAATACTTACCGCCTGGTACCACGGTATCACCCAGTTGATAGGACGCATATCCTGCCCGCTCCAGCATGGTCACAGAAATCTGTACCGCCTCTCGCTCCGTTTTAGCCCGGAAAAGATATTCGCTGTATCCGGCTGCGTATTCCCCTGCACGCTCTACATCT
>CANRVI010000111.1 GCA_947643245.1 uncultured Clostridia bacterium
TTGTTTTGCAGACGCATGCGGCCTACTTTGCATAACAGCTGCCTGTGCACGGATAGAAGCCGCGCGTGCATATGCCGACGCATAAGCGCCGGAGGGAAAAGGCGTAACTCTCGTAAATGCACGGGTGCGCTGCTGCGCTTCATAAGCCGCACGCTGAGCGGTAGATGGAGCCCCATTTGCAGATACAGTTTGTGAAGTTCTAGTCTTCCTTTGTACAGTCGTTCTTTTTCCAGCAGGAACAAATTCTGCCGTTTCTTCAAAGGGATTGACAGTCTTGGCAATTTTTCCATCTACCCTAGAAATTTGCTGTGTCTGGCGCTTTGTAGACACTGCGGCCGCACCTCTACCGCTAAATTTTTGCTGCAATCTGCCGCACAGTGGATTTTCTGCCGTGCCTGTTACATGCATTTGTGCGCTTGCCATTGTCTTTCCCTGTCCTTTCTTTACATTCCGCCGTATCAGGCAGTTCTGCTTTCTATATTTTTTCCACTACCCGTAGCTTTGCGCTTCTTGCTCTTGGGTTTTCTGCTATTTCTGCATCCGAAGGCAAAATCGGTTTTTTTGTAATTCGTATTACAGCCGGCTTTTTCCCGCAGGTGCATACCGGGAAATCCGGAGGGCATTCGCAGGGAGACGCCATCTTTCCAAATACCTGTTTTACAATTCGATCTTCTAAAGAGTGAAAAGTAATCACTGCAGCGCGTCCGCCAGGACGAAGGCGCTCTACCGCTGCCTGGAGCGACGGCTCAATTACTTGCAGTTCCCCATTTACTTCAATACGTAGCGCCTGAAAAGTTCTTCTTGCCGGATGCTGATTTTCTTTGCGGCGGGCCGCTGCTGGTATAGCGCCAATAACAAGCTCTGCAAGCTGCTGCGTTGTCTCAATTCGCTGATGCGCCCGACTTTCTACAATGACGGAAGCAATCCGTTTGGAAAATCGTTCTTCCCCATAATTCTGTAAAATTTTGTACAGATCTTGCTCACTATAAGTATTGACAATATCCGCCGCCGTTCTGCTGCCGGAAGGATCCATACGCATATCCAAAGGGGCATCCGCCATATAAGAAAACCCCCGATCCGCCTCGTCCAGTTGAACGGAAGAAACACCAAGATCCCATAATACTCCGTCTATTTCTTGTATACCCAAGCCATCCAGCACCTCGCCGACAGCTGCAAAATTTGCTTTTACAACAGTAGATGCTGTTCCATACGTCGCCAAGCGATGTCTGCAGCGCACCACTGCGCGTTCGTCCTGATCTAAGCTAATAAGCCTTGCTCCATGGGGCGTTTGCCGCAAAATTTCTTCAGAGTGCCCGCCGCCGCCGGCAGTACAGTCTACAAAAATACCTCCCCGGCGAGGCACAAGAGCTTCCACCGCTTCTCTCAGAAGAACAGATACATGTGCATAGTTCACATTATCTCTGCCTTTCTTATTCATTTTTATAAGCCGTATTCCAGCATTAAGTCCCGAATGCTGGCAACCTTTTCCGTATCATACATGTCCGGAATCTGTGCACTCTCAGAAGCCCACAATTCTACTCTGTCTCCACATCCGATAAAGGTAACCCCTTCCGTCAATCCCGCATACTCCACTAAGTCTTTGGAAAGCATTACCCTGCCCTGTCCGTCAGGTACAGATTTTTGGGCATTTCCGCAAATAAATCGGGTAATGTCACGCACCTGGGTTTTCGGCAATTCCTTAAGTTTTTCTGTATAGTTGGACCATTCTGCCAGAGAATATGCTGACAGGCAACCGTCGACATTTACTGTGATTACAATTGGAGAGCCAAGATCTTCACGAAATTTTGCCGGAAAGAACACGCGATTCTTTGCATCCAGCGTGTGGGTGTATTTGCCCAGCAAATCCACATTTAGCTCCCCCTTTTCCACCATTTTTATAAAACAATCATGTTCTATTGCACCACAAGGATGTTATTATTATAATATGGACGTTGCGAATTTGCAATACATTTTTATAAGTTTTGCATGGTTTTTTTCAATATTTCGCACTATTTCTCCTGCTATTCCTTCTTTAATTCCATTTGTTTTTACATTTTCTACCATTTATTTTATTTTTTACCATTTCCGTTAAAAAACAATTGTTTTTAGATATGCGCAGAAAATAAGCGTCAAAAAAGCAGCCGCCTTTCGGCGGCTGCTTTTTTGACATCGGTATAAATAAATATTTTCTATACTTTTTACACACGCAGTGCTTTTATACATGGCAATTTGGGCGTCAAAAAAAGGAAACCTCTCTACTTCCTTTCTTTGATAATATTTACGTAAAGGACACGGGATCCGTATATCCTGGCTCTACAAGCACATTGTCCTTATCTTTTATAAATTCGTTGTACACGCCTTCCCATTGAGCGTAATCATATTCCTCAACAGACACAGAAATATATTTCTCTGGCTTGCCCATAGTTTTGTTTACTACGGCAGTAATTTGTTTGGCAGCCTCCTGCAGTTGCTCCTTGGAAGGCCCGCTAATCGTCTTGATTACAATATGTGGCATATTCTTATCTCCTTTTTATTTAATCAATCCACAAAATTTTATTCATATCCGGCACATGAGGGGCCCCGCCCGAATGTTCTGCATACCCCAGCAAAACAGCAATTCCCAAATCATACCCTGTTTGGAAACGGAGCTTCTCTTTAAATAGCTTTCCTCGTGCTCCAGCAAAGGAAAATTTGGCTAACCCACAAATCAAGGTATCAATACCCAAAGATGTGGCAGCCAGAGCAATATTTTCCGTAACGATACCGCAGTCTA
>CANRVI010000112.1 GCA_947643245.1 uncultured Clostridia bacterium
CATACTGATTTGGAAACTCATCACACATCCGATCCAGCACCTGGGGAAAAGTCAGATCTATCAGTCTTTCTTTTGGCCATACGTATTTGCCATCGCCTCTAGCGCTGGTCTGCAGCCTGCCCGCCATATCGGAAGAGCCGATATACTGCTGCATGTAGTTCACAAAATGCGGGAACACGATCCCGGAGGACTCCAAATCGGGCATATAGCGTTTGAGCCACTCCAGAGAAACATATCCCTCATAATTGATAGATCGGAGTGCCGCTAGAAAATCGGAAATAGGAAGATCTCCCTCCCCCATCATTCGATACTCTACTGTCTCACCGTTCATAACAGAATCTTTAATATGGGTATATTTAATATACGCGCCAAGATTTTGAATCGTCTGCTGTGGCTTTTCACCGCCAAATCGATAGGGATGGTGCATATCCCAAAGAGCTCCCACCGCATCGCTTTCCACCGCGTTGAGTACGGAGCATAAACGCTGTGTATCCGTATACACGCCGTTCGTTTCTACAAGCAACATTACCCCCGCAGCTTCCGCCTGAGGCGCCAACTTCCGTAAAGCTTCTACCACTACAGTATCGTCAAAATCTGTTGTAATTTCTGCAGTGCGATCTCCCAAAATACGAATATAGGGAGTTCCAAGCTGTCCCGCCAAACGAATATATTCACCAATCTCTTGCATGTTTTCTTCCAAATGTTCTGCAAAGCGCAGAGCGCATCCGGAAGAAAGACACGGAATTTCCAAATGTAATTTTTTCAGTTTTTCTTTGGTCTTCTCAATATTTTCTTCACTGAAGGGCTCTGCGTGAACAGAAAAAATTTCGTCGCCAAGACCTCTGAGTTCAATGCCGCTAAAACCGACATCCTTCGCCATGGCGTAAATATCAGGCCAGCTAAAATTCGGACAACCTAACGTGGAAAATGCGAGTTTCATAAAATCGTTCTACCTTTCTCCTCAATAATTTTTTTCAAAGTATTGATCAGAGACGATTACCTGGAAAAATGCAAATAAAAAAGCTTTCATCTCTGCTCTAAAGCAAGAGACGAAAGCATAGCTTCCGCGGTACCACTCTTATTGACGCAAATAATGCGTCCACTCATCAGGCACTACATGCCCTTCCCTATGATAACGGAGGGTTCCGGTCTGGCCTACTAAAAAATTCAGCCGACAGCTCAGGGGCGAGTAGTTCCACACAAGCAACGCTTTTCACCAACCAGCGTCTCTCTGCATCTTGTGCGTTGGAACGGGGATCCCCTTCCACGCTTTTTTAGTATTATAGCATCAGGAAAAAATTTTGTCAACGGATTTTTTTATATTTTTCTAAGAAATTTGTTCGTATACGGAAAAATGAAAAAAATTCATATACAATTTGAATAAAATATGATAGAATAAACGTATTGTATTATTTGAAATGGAAAGGATCCTATTATGAAGAAACCCGTTCCCCTTATATTAGACACAGATATCGGCTGTGATATTGACGACACCTGGGCTCTTGCTATGATTCTGCGCAGTCCGGAAATTGATTTGCGTATGGTTGTCTCCGCAGCCTTCGACACTACATATCAGGCAAAACTGGCAGCAAAAATGCTGCAGATTGCCGGCAGAGAAGATGTTCCAGTTGGTGTGGGCGTACACGGAACCGGTAGTCTGGAAGGATGCAGCAACATTCTGGATTGGGTAGAGGATTATGAGCTGTCTTCCTATCCCAATCTTCATGAAGACGGCGTTGCGGCCATGGTAGATCTTATTATGCACTCTGACGAAAAAATTACGGTGCTGGCTATCGGTCCCTGCACAAATCTGGCTGCGGCAATTCGAAAAGAACCCCGAATTGTGGAAAAAAGCCGTCTTGTATTTCTTGGTGCTAACCTGTACAACGGAGCTGTGAAAGGTTGGTATCCGCCTCTGGGAACAGAAAGCAACATCAATGTTAGTATTGATGCATACCGGATTGGGGTGGAACAAAATGACTGGGAAGTGGAGCTGATTCCCCTGGATGTTTCCGGATTTACGATTTTGGAAACGGAATATTTTGATCATATCCGTGAGACAGCCGCAAACGATCCTTTGATGGCCGCGCTCGTGGAAAACACGGATATCTGGTTCAAAAATATGAACTACAATTATCATGGGCCAACGTCTGGACTATTTGATACAGTAGGTGTATATGCGCTTATTTCAAAAGATTTGCTGAACTATCAAAAACTGCCTGTATACGTAAGTGATAAAGGTCTCTCACTTATTGATCCTTTGCGCGGGAAAATGATGGACTGTGCCGTTTCTTGGAAGGATAAACAAAAATTCTATAAATTCCTGACTGCCCGTCTGTGCGGTGAAATATAAATAAAAGGCTGCAAATATGCAGCCTTTTATTTACTTCAGTGCAGCAGCTTCAAAAGCTTCAAAAGCTTCGGTTGGTTCTTCATCTCCGTTGATAATCAGCGCCAGTGCAGTGTCGTACTGCCTCCACACCAGCTCAGGATTCTCTATAGCCCAAGTCATGGTCGCATATTCTTCCGGAAAATACATTTGTAACGAGGAGGCACGGGTTTGCATATAGGTTTCGATAACCGTTTCGCGTACCTGCGTAAAATCGCCTTCGGTCATTTCATCATCAAAAATAAACACAGCAAAAGTGTGATGTGTATTTGCAGGACTCGTTATTACATAATCTATCAAATGATCTGCTGCAGGTATATCCACCACACCATACAGAAGCATCATCATTTCGCTATCGTCTTCTGCCTTGT
>CANRVI010000113.1 GCA_947643245.1 uncultured Clostridia bacterium
ATTCATCGAGTAAAATACGCATTAATTCAGGAATCGCTACCGTCGGGTGCGTATCATTTAATTGGAATGTCACTTTCTCATGGAAACGGTGAATATCATCATGTTTTGACATATATTTCTCAATCGCAGTCTGTACGGAAGCTGAAATAAAGAAATACTGCTGCTTTAGACGAAGTTCCTTACCAGATACATGATTATCGTTTGGATAGAGTACCTCGACAATATTTTTCGCCAAATTGTTCTGCTCTACTGCCTTCTGATAATCCCCTTTATCAAAAGAGTCAAGGCTAAAGCAGTCCATTGGCTCCGCATCCCATATTCTCAAGGTATTCACAATGCTGTTGCCGTAGCCGACAATCGGCAGGTCATACGGAATCGCCTTTACAGACTGATAGTTTTCCTGATACCAGATCAATCTGCCGTTTTCTTCTCTACATGCTACGTTTCCGCCAAATTTAATCACTTTGGTATACTCCGGACGGCGCAGTTCAAATGGATTGCCATCACGAAGCCAGTCATCTGGCACCTCTCTCTGAAAACCGTCGCGGATTTGCTGCTTAAACATACCATAACGGTAGCGGATACCACAGCCATACGCCGCATACCCTAGTGTTGCAAGCGAATCAAGGAAACATGCGGCAAGCCTCCCCAGACCACCGTTTCCAAGCGCCGCATCCGGCTCCTGATCTTCCACTACGTTCATATTCAGCCCCAGCTCGTCCAAAGCTTCTGAAAATTCCTTATATGCCATAAGGTTTATCATATTGTTGCCGAGCGCACGCCCCATCAGGAACTCCATCGACATATAATATACGATCTTCGGATCTTTCTCATCATATGCTGCCTGTGTTTTCAGCCAGTTATCTACGATCATATCCTTTACAGCATACGATACCGCCTGAAAAATCTGCTGCTCTGTTGCTTCCTCTGGCGTTTTTCTATACAAGGTCTTAATATTGTACAGAACACTTCTCTTAAACATTTCTTTGTCAATAATTGGTTTCTTGGGCATTTTGTTATTACCTCCGCTTCGTTATTATGTTCTGCTCTGCAATCACCATGCGATCAGCAATTTCTTATCCCTCTAGCATATACAGATTCGCAAAGTCAAAACACGTAATATTTTTTCATTTACAATTTTCTCGTAAATTGAATCTCATTCTTTCCCATTATACTATAAATTGGCGAATATTGGAACAATTTTCTTTCGGAAAATTATTTTTTCGATTCGCGGCATATAACAGTTCAGATAACCCATTGAACTGTTACGTATCCAGCCATTGGAAATCGCTTCGCGATGGGCTGGATACCTCCAACCACTACATTTTATTACGGGGCTGTCGCGATAAGCTTTGATGCTACCAGATATGGTATAAATCTTAGCACAGAGTTAGACTATCTTGTATCCGTTTGTCTTAATGCGACAGCCCCTACCTGAACTGTTACTGCGGCATATACCATTGTATTTCACACGCAAAACATATTTATTCCAAAAGTTTCAGCATCCCTACGCCGTAAATTCCGCCGCAATCTCCTTTATTTGCTCCGGATATTTTGCGGCATACTCTTCATAGGATATTTTTTCTTCCGCAACACGTTGCCCCAACTTCACAAAAAATCTTGGAAGATCTTCTACAGTGATTACCCCCAGTTCATCTCCCATCTGTTCGCTGCCTAATTTCTCTGATCCATTATCATATACCGCAAATGCCGGTTTTGCGCCGTCTGGTGTCTGCTTGATGCCGCCCCGCAGACCAATTCGCGCTGTCTGGTGCGCCGAGCAGGAAGATGGACAGCCAGAAATATGAATCGCAGGAAGGGCATCTTTGGGCAGATTTGCCTGCCGTACTGCGGTTACACATGCCTCCAATACTGACTGTGATTTTCCAATTCCTACTTGACAGATATCTGCACCAATACACGCTGTCGATCGCTCAAAGACACTTTGTGCGCTATCCTTTGTAAGCTCCAATATCTGTGCCGCTTCGTCTGCGGTTAAATTAATAATATACATTCCCTGTTCTGGTGTCAGCCTTATCTTTACTGCCTGCGGATACTCCATATTTTTCGCCGCAAAATACAGGCGTTCGAAGAAATCCAGCGCCACTGCACCACCGATAGGACTATACGCCACAGCATAAAGCCCCTCCTGCTTTTGGGCAAAAATTCTGTTATTTTCCAACAAATCTTTTCGGCGTTCTTCACCTTTGTGTGCCGCTGCTTTTGCTTCCAAATCATTTGATGCTATATCCTGTACAGTAAGATCTAACCGTTCCTCTGCCAAATTCTGCGCTAACTTTTCCGCAAATACTTTCTGCAGTCCCTCCACGCCCAGCGTTTCTTGCAAAAAGCGGCTTCGCGACGCTGCACGCTTCTCATAGTTGCCGTGTTCCGTAAAAACATCTACCAGTGTTTTAATAACATACAACACCTTTTGAGGTTCTAAATCCGTTACTACTTTTACACCAAATTTCGGCTTTATGCCAAGCCCGCCAGCACAGTAAACATCAAATTTTCCATTTTCCTTAGCCACAAAGCCTAAATCACGAAACGTTGCGTGCACAGTATTTTCTGCGCCATTGGAGAAACATACTTTCAGTTTTCTTGGCAGCTTCACTTTATGGATAAAGCTTAAAAGATACTCACCTGCTTCCTTTGCGTAAGGCAGCACATCAAAGAGATCGGAAGAGCGTCGTGTAGGGAAAGAGT
>CANRVI010000114.1 GCA_947643245.1 uncultured Clostridia bacterium
TACGACATCATTGTATCCAAGGAATTTTTAAAACAGGGTGACCGCGTACTTATTATTGATGATTTTCTTGCGAAGGGAAGTGCACTTGCCGCGCTGATTTCTCTGGTCCGTGATGCGGGCGCAGAAGTTGCTGGAGCGGGCATCGTTATTGAAAAGGCATACCAAAGCGGGGGCGAGCGGATTCGCACCCAGGGAATTCGAGTTGAGTCGCTGGCACGGATCAAAGAAATGGACATTACTAACGGCATTACATTTTGTGAATAGTTTTGCTTAATTGGAGCAGTGCTCCTGTTAATAAATTTTCAATTTGGGAGGTATGCAAATGAGCAGAAAAGTTTTATCTGTACTTTTAGTAGTGGCTATGGTGTTTTGTATGTTTGCTTTGTCCGCATGTGCCGATACGGATGACGGTAATAAGGATAATGGTGAAACAAATGAGGACATCAAAATTGGCGCAATCCTGTTAGGAGATGAAAACGAGGGGTATACTGCAGCGCACATCGATGGAATTAAAAAGGCTGCGAAAAATCTGAATCTGAAAGAGGATCAGATTGTTTGGCGCTATAATGTTCCTGAGGATGAAAGTTGCCTTGATGCAGCAATGGAACTGGTAGACGCGGGCTGTGAGTTGATTTTTTCCAACAGCTTTGGACATCAGACCTATATGCAGCAGGCGGCCAGTGAAGTTCCGGATGTGACTTTTGTTGCAATGACGGGAGATACTGCAGTGACTAGCGGGCTGGACAATCTGTGCAATGCGTTTACAAAAATTTATGAGGGCCGTTATGTGTCCGGCGTAGTTGCCGGCATGAAGCTTGCAGAGCTTGTGAAAGAAGAAAAGCTGACAAAAGACAATTATGACGCGGACGGGAATATCCTCATAGGCTACGTAGGCGCGTATCCTTATGCGGAGGTTGTCTCTGGTTATACCGCATTTTTCCTAGGCATCCAGTCTGTTGTAGAAAACGTGGCTATGCAGGTGCAATTTACCAATGAGTGGTTTAACATTACTGCAGAAGGGGAAGCGGCCAACAAGCTTATGGCAAACGGATGTGTAATTATTGGCCAGCATGCAGACTCTACAGGTGCGCCTTCTGCTGTACAAGCTGCCCATGAACGGGGAACGATTGCGTATTCAGTAGGTTACAATATCGACATGCAGAGCGTTGCTCCGGATGTTGCGCTGACTTCTGCAACCAACAACTGGGCTGTATATTATGAATATGCAATCTCTACGATGCAGAAAGGTGAAACGCTTCCTAAGAACTGGGCGGAAGGTTACGAAAAAGATGCTGTGGCTATTACCGAATTGAGCGCTGCCTGTGCTGCGGGCACTGCGGAAAAGGTTGAAGAGGTAATTGACGCTATCAAGGCCGGGGAACTGCATGTGTTTGATATTACAAAGTTTACGGTAGACGGAAAGCAGATCGACAGCTGTGTGGTAGATTTGAACAATAACTTTGAAAATACTGACCCGGAAGACAAGGAAGCTGTTTGGGACGGATATTTCCATGAATCTGAACTACGCAGCGCACCTTCGTTTTCTTTAAATATTGATGGAATCAAAAAGTTGAATGCCGACTGACGGTAGTCTTACAGACAAAGGGAAGCCTCAGGCTTCCCTTTGTCTGGCTTTTATACTGGATAAAAAGGAGTGACTGGCTTGGAACAGCATATTGCCGTTCAAATGCAAAATATTACGAAAACCTTTGGCCGGGTTCTGGCAAACCATAATGTATCCATCGACATTCGCAAAGGTGAAATCCTTTCTCTGCTGGGAGAGAATGGAAGCGGAAAAACAACACTAATGAATATGCTTTCCGGAATTTACTATCCGGACGCCGGAAAGATTTTTGTAAATGGGGAACCTGCTGTGATCCGTTCTCCTGGAGACGCGTTTGCCTATGGAATCGGCATGATACATCAGCATTTCAAATTAGTTGATGTTTTTACCGCTGTGGAAAATGTAGTCCTGGGTCTGCGCGGAAGAGATGCAAACTTGAAACTGGCAACCAAAAAAGTCTGCGAAATCTGTAAAAAGTATGGGTTTGAGATCGATCCCGAACAGAAGGTATATAATATGTCAGTGTCTCAGAAACAGACGCTGGAGATTATTAAGGTGCTGTATAGAGGCGCTGATATTCTTATTTTAGACGAGCCTACGGCAGTTTTGACGCCCCAGGAAACGGAGCGGCTTTTTCATGTGATCCGGAATATGAAAAAGGCGGGCAAGGCGATTGTGATCATTACCCATAAGCTTCATGAAGTATTGTCTGTATCGGACAGGGTCGCCATTTTGCGACGGGGCGAGTATGTGGATACGGTAGAAACAAAAGATGCTACCGTTCAGTCTCTTACAGAAATGATGGTGGGAAAAAGGGTTGCATTGGATATTGAAAGGCCGGCGGTTGAGCACGCTGAACGGCGTATTGAAGTGAAAAATCTTACTGTAGTGCGGTCGGATGGTGTACAATTGCTGGACCATGTTTCCTTTACGGCAAACAGTGGGGAAATACTTGGAATTGCCGGAATATCGGGTTGCGGTCAGAAGGAGCTTTTGGAATCCATAGCCGGACTGCAGAAAGTCGGCAGCGAAACTAGTATTTTGTATTCGGCGCCCCAAGCAGATGCTCCTGTGGAGC
>CANRVI010000115.1 GCA_947643245.1 uncultured Clostridia bacterium
TTCATATACATTCACCGCCCAATGGAGATATCCTGTAAGACCGTATCGGTAGTTACCCCAGTATAAGTATCGAGTAGCCAGAAGGGGTATATCCATAAACCGGTTGATATATCCGTCGTCTCTGGGATACAAGCACACATAGTGCCAAACCTGATCGCCCGTTTCCTTATAAGAGTCAAACACGTTTTGATTTTTTTCATATTCGTCGCTTCTTGGTACCCAAACATCCAGTGATCCGTATATAGGAGCTCCTGAACATGCATCGAATATCTTAATTTCCGGAAAAATTCGCCGTACCATGCCGCATACAGCCCGATATGGCAGGGCGTTGATTTCATTCGGCTCATCGGCAATCCCAATGAAAAACATATCCCGCTCCAACCATCCGTTGATTCGAAGATTCTCCCGCAAAGCCCCTAGATACTGCCGAAGATATACATAGGCTTCATAGGAAAGCGCGTCCATTCCACGAATCCCGATCACCGGGCTGTCCCAGGCTTTACGGAATCCTACTCCGCTGATGTGAAAGCCGGTAAATCCCATAGAAAGCCCCTTGCGCACGCGCCGGTTGAATGCAGTAAAATCAAAAGCATACTGCCCAGGCCCCACATCGGTAATTTCCGGTGTATCCACATACAGCCTATTCTGGTGCTGCCTGCGCAGCAGCTGCAGATAGCGGGTGTCCATCGCATCGGCCAGCTCCGGATTCTCCAAAAGGCCGTGCCATTTTGCAGCGTTATACGGAATGTACCCCATAGCAATCTGTAAGGTTTCTTCCGGCCGGACTCCACCGCAGGCCGATATCGTTACTGGAATCGCTGCTGTCTCCTCTCCACAGGACAAAAGAATTTCTCCTGTATATGCTCCCTGCACATCTGTCGGCACAGATATCGTTGCATAAATCCCTACAGAGCCTCGACGCGGCTCTGCCTGTCCCTTCCAGGGGCAAAGACAGTCATTTACCCAAAAGGGCGCACGTTTTAGCCTGCTGGACGGCAAAACCTCCTTTTCAAAATTGGGGTTATCCTCCACCGGAATCGGAATCTGCTCATAAAAGGCGGCACATAGCTCCTTAGCTTGAACAAACACAGCGGAAGATACATCCCATACGTGAATTTGAAAAGTGACTAGTCCGCCGCAAAGTGCCGTCTGGCGGATAAACATGTCTCCCGTCTCATAGACATGCACATCCGGATAGGTCCACTCACAGCTGTCAACAACACAATATTTCATTATAATATCCTCAGTCTACATAATTTGCTGGGACTATGATAGCATATTGTATCATCCGTTGCAAGTATTTTATAGCTTAGCGCTGACAGGATTTCCACTGTTTGCTGGCGCTGCAGCGCCGGCAGTCAAAAGCCCCGCCGCCATATTGGCATCCTTTTGCGCCAGGTGAAAAAACTCCCCCGAACGCTCCCGAAGCCGTTTGCGCTCCCCCTCCCCTTTGGAAGATACCGCCTCACATGCATCCAGCAGCATGTCTTCTGTAAAGAAAAAGGCGTCTAACGCAGTATACTGTCCCAAATACTCCATTGCACTGTCTATTTTGCAATCATAGGATAAGGCTATCGCAGGCGTACCGCTGAGTGCAGCCAGCAATATACAGTGGAGGCGCATGCTGATTACGAATTGGGCGCCAGCCAAAAATGCAGTAAAGTCTGGAACAGACATTTTATCTGCCATCACGCCACCACAGCGCCTACAAACGCGCAGGCACACTTCCCGGTCAAATGTATCCTGCATGGAAACAAACACCGGCTCCAGTCCCCGCTCTTTTAGCGCCCTGCATGTACGCACCACTACCTCCTCTTCAATTTTTCCGTTACAGCATGTACGCAAAGAAACCACAAAATACGGTTTTTCAGTGGCGGCAGGCGGAGCCGACGCAACCGCCGGACTAAGAAGAAAAACGGGATCTGCGCGCAGAAAAACTTTTTCGCAGTCGATTCCCATAGCAAGCACAGCGTAAAAGGAATCCGGATCCCGCACAGAAATCACGTCAGCACACCGAAGCGCAGCCTGTACGCTTTTACATTTGGCAAGAGGCCCGATACCATTGGCATACACAAATACCCGGACGCCAAAAACATTTGCGATCCGAATAAGCGTCGTATAATAAAATAGGCTCCTTCTGCTGGTGGTATCCTGAAACAGGCTGCCGCCGCCGCTGATAAGAAGCCGGCACCGCAGCAACGCCCACAAAATCGCCAGAGGATTTTTTCGCCGGATTCTGCGAACGGACTGGCTGCAGCAATGTCCATGATGGCCCGCAGATAAAACGCCGATTTTACAAGTAGGGATTTTTTCCAAAAGGGCGGCTACGATGCTGTCCAAAACCGCTTCATCCCCCAGACTTCCATACCCATAATATCCGCTGATCACCACATCGTCCCCGCCCCATACTGCGCGCAAAATCTTCTGAAGTATTCTTTTCATACTATAGCCCCCTGCCGTTATGTACCTGCCTTCAGTGTTGCCCAGACGGCTCCTTCATAATCATAGTTAAAACAAAACCCAGGAGGATTCATAAATATTTTCAAAAAAGACTT
>CANRVI010000116.1 GCA_947643245.1 uncultured Clostridia bacterium
GCTTTTGCGTCTTGCCACGATGATTCAGTATACCGTATATGGGGTGCCTTCAGTGTTTTATGGGGATGAGGCTGGAATAGAAGGGGGGCATGATCCTTTCTGCCGCAGGCCCTTCCCATGGGGAAGGGAAGAAAAGGAGCTGCAGGAGCATTATAGGCTGTTGGGAAGTATTCGGCGGCACCCTGTTTTTTCCACGGGAGACTTTCAGGTTTTAGAAGGCAGTCGCAATTTTATTTGTTACACTCGTTCCCTGAACGGAGCAAGAATATATGTGGCTGTCAATCTGTCGGACATTCCCCGTTCATTGCCTGTTCATGGACAGGAGTTGCTTACCGGAGTGGATTTTACAGGAGAGGTACCGCCTGCAGGTGGGGTAATTCTTCTGGAAGAAGGCGTGGCAGATTCTGTCATGTAAGACACAAAGCTCCTCTGCAGCGTATCACAAGTGAACTAACAAAAACGTAAAAACTAGCCCCTTGCTTGCAGCAGGGCGAGAAGGTATACTGCGTTCCTTCGACCACAAAAAAACGCAAAACAGAGGGGCCTTGCCCCTCTGTTTTAAAAGGTAATACTTATTTTTTATACATTGGTCCATATGCGGCGCACGCACGATAGTCCTGACCTTCCTTATCCATACCAAATGCATTAAAGGCAGCCGGACGGAAAATATCTTCTTCCGGTACGTTGTGCATAGAAACGGGAATACGCAGCATAGAGCACATGGTAATCAGGTCTGCGCCGATATGGCCGTAACTGATAGCGCCATGATTGGCTCCCCAGTTATTCATTACATCATATGCTGTAGCAAATGCGCCCTTGCCAGTAGTCCGCGGAGCGAACCAGGTGCACGGCCAGGTGTAGTCCGTCCGCTTCCACAGAATATCGTTCACCTGTTCCGGAAGCTGCACGGTCCATCCCTCTGCAATCTGCAGTACGGGGCCCAGGCCGTGAACTAGATTCAAACGGATCATAGTTACCGGCATTTCCGCCTCAGTACAGAAGCGGCTGGAATATCCGCCTCCCCGGAAATATCCAACATCTGCCGCATTCCAAGTTGTTGCTGCAAGAATAGCGTCTTGATCTGCCTGGGTCACTTCATACCAAGGCTTCATAACAGGATTGCCAGCTGCGTCTGTCGCCTTGCCGCATGCATCCAGACAAGCAGCGCCGGAGTTGATCAGATGAATAAATCCGCAGGACTCGGCGGCGCGGCCTTCAATTTGGTATCCGGTAGCTTCAAACACTGCTGCGGGACTCCAGTATGTACGAACATCCGCAAAAATTTGAGCTTGGTTGGTGAGCAGCTTCATAAACAGCATACCCAGTCCGTTGAGCACGTCATTTTCCGTTGCGAGAATATAGGGTTCTCTTGCGCCGTTCCAGTCAAAGGAAGTGTTGAGCAGCGCTTCGGCAAAATCGGCGTTGGGATAAAAATCTGTCCACTGCCGCTGTCCTTGAAATCCGGCTGCAATGGCGTTATGGCCTACCATTTCCTCTTCACTACCTGCGGGGAGCTTATCGTTGCCGCACATGAGATCCTTGATAATGACCATCATTTTGACTACAAATTCCCAGTCAGCGTCTTTTTGTTCTCTGGTTTTTTGCAAGTTTTCAGGATTTTTATCAAAACCTTCTTTGCACTTTTCCTTTGTCCAGGCCAGCGCTTTTTGATATTCTGCCTCATCATAGATTCCTTCAGACATACGACGGATGATTTCCACCTCGTCCACGGATTCTACCCGCATGCCCAGATATTCTTCAATAAAGGAAGAGTCAATAATGGAACCACCGATACCCATACAAATAGAACCGATCTGCAGATAGGATTTGCCCCGCATGGTGGCAACGGCGATAGCTGCCCGGCCAAACCGGAGAAGTTTTTCTTTTACATCTGCGGGAATTTCAGTAGCGTCTGCAGCCTGCACGTCATGTCCGTAAATACCAAATGCCGGCAGTCCTTTTTGCGCATGGGTTGCCAAAACGGACGCAAGATATACTGCACCGGGACGTTCTGTACCGTTGAAGCCCCATACTGCTTTGATGGTATTGCGATCCATATCCATGGTTTCCATACCGTAGCACCAGCACGGTGTTACAGTCAATGTAATATCCACACCAGCCTTGCGAAATTTTTCTGCGCATGCAGCGGCTTCTCCCACCCGGCCGATGGTTGTATCTGCAATAACTACCTTTACCGGTTCCCCATTAGAATAACGGAGATTTTCTTGAAAAAGCTTTGCCGCGCTTTTCGCCATATTCATCGTCTGATCTTCCAAAGATTCCCGAACCTTTAATGCGCCCCGCCGCCCGTCAATTGTAGGGCGAATGCCGATTACAGGGTAGTCGCCGATCAGTCTATTCTGTGCCATATTTTTATTCCTTTCAAAATCAAAATTTACTATGCTCATCATAGCACAGATTGCACAGCAATTCAAGAATATGCCCGATCTTTTTTGTTAGAAAAAGGAATTTTATTTACATTATTTCCTTGATTTCCGCCGCTAGG